>JBDLID010000045.1:0-22076 GCA_039715055.1 Thermodesulfobacteriota bacterium
TTATGAAAAAGCAACTCAGAGGAAGCTGTAATACAGCAGGTAGCCGAATGGTTTTCGGGACAAAATGAACAGAATGTAAAAAAACATGAGAAGTGCAGGTTAAGAGCGAATTAATGCGAATCCTGGGGAGATCCGGATGAATCGAATCAGCGTTACCATCCTCACTAAAAACTCGGCACGCCACCTGGCCGAGGTCCTCGACGCCCTGAAATCCTTTGATGAGGTCATTCTCCTCGATAACGGTTCCACGGATAACACACTGGAGATCGGACTGGGGTTTCGCAATACCGTTGTCTATGAGCATGAGTTTAACGGTTTTGGTCCGATGAAGAACCTGGCTGCGTCATATGCACGAAATGACTGGATTCTGTCCATCGACTCAGATGAGATCTGCAGTGCGGAACTGGTTGACGAGATTAAAAATATTGCTCTTGACCGATCCGTCCTTTACATCATTCCCCGACAGAACTATTATCAGAGAGAGCTTGTCCGTTGCTGCGGCTGGGACCATGATATGGTTAAACGGCTCTATCACCGGCAGGCTACCTGTTTCAGTGATCTCCAGGTCCATGAGAGCCTCATCGAGACCGGACTGCAGCTACAGGTCCTGAAAAATCCCATGGCCCACTACTCCTTTGAGGGTGTTGAGGGATTGATCGACAAGATGCAGCATTACTCGTCGCTTTACGCCATTGACCATCGCGGCAAGAAGACAGCGACTCCCGCCGGTGCCCTGCTGCGGGGAATTTTTGCATTTTTAAAGTACTACTTTTTACAGAAGGGATTCCTCTATGGCGGAAAAGGACTGGCCATTGCAGTCTCAAACGCCAACGGGGTGTTTTACAAATATATGAAGCTCTGCGAACTCAACAAAGATGATTCTCCATGAGTCATTGAACACGGTTGGCAACGGTAGCGCTTCATAAAGAAGAACCATAAATCCAAAAGGAGAAAGAACAGCATGAAATTTTCAAGGAAAGTGCTGACCGCACTGTGCGCCGCATCCATGCTTATGATTGGAACCGCCCAGGCCGGCAGCAAGACTCTGGTTTACTGTTCCGAGGGCAGCCCTGAGGGCTTCAACCCCGCCTTTTATACCTCGGGAACAACATTTGATGTGTCCTCCCGCCAGCTTTTCAACAAGCTGGTTGAGTTTGAGCGCGGCACCACCAAGATTGGACCGGCGCTGGCAGAGAGCTGGACCATCTCCGATGACGGCAAAGAGTACACCTTCAAGCTTCGCAAGGGTGTGAAATTTCATACCACCAAGGAATTTACCCCGAGCCGTGACTTTAATGCCGATGACGTGGTTTTTACCTTCATGCGCCAAAAGGACAAAAACCATCCTTATCACAAGGTCTCCAACGCCAGTTACGAGTATTTCAGCGGCATGTCCATGCCCGACCTCCTCAAAGACGTGGTCAAGGTGGATGAGCATACCGTCAAGTTCGTCCTCAATCGTCCTGAAGCGCCGATGATCGCCAACCTCGGTATGGACTTTGCCTCCGTCCACTCAGCCGAATATGCTGACAAGATGATGAAGGCCGGAACCCCTGAGAAGATCGACCAGCAGCCGGTAGGAACCGGTCCTTTCCAGTTGGTTGCTTATCAGAAGGATGCGGTGATCCGCTACAAGGCTCATCCCGCCTACTGGGCAGGAAAGGCCGCCATTGATAACCTGATTTTTGCCATCACTCCGGATGCCTCTGTTCGCTACCAGAAGCTCAAGGCCGGCGAGTGTCACGTCATGCCCTACCCAAATCCGGCTGACATTGAGGCCATGAAAAAGGATTCCGACATCAACATGCTTGAGCAGGAAGGTCTCAACGTTGGATACCTGGCCTACAACACCACGGTAGCCCCTTTTGACAAGCCTGAGGTTCGTAAAGCTCTGAACATGGCAATCAACAAAGAGGCCATCCTTCAGGCGGTCTTCCAGGGCGCCGGCAAGGTTGCCAAAAACCCGATTCCGCCGACCATCTGGTCCTATAACGATGCGATCAAGGACGACCCTTATGATCCGGTTGCTGCCAAGAAGATGCTTGAGACTGCAGGTGTCAAGGATCTGGCCATGAAGATCTGGGCCATGCCGGTTCAACGGCCTTATAACCCCAACGCCCGTCGGATGGCGGAGTTGATCCAGGCTGACTGGGAAAAGATCGGAGTCAAGGCCGAGATCGTCTCCTATGAGTGGGGTGAGTATCTGAAACGGTCCAAGGACAAGAACCGCGACGGTGCCGTCCTCCTCGGCTGGACCGGCGACAATGGTGATCCTGATAACTTTCTTGCCGTACTGCTGGGCTGTGACGCTGTCGGCGGTGCCAACCGCGCAAACTTCTGTGATGAGGAGTTCGAGGCCCTGATCCAGAAGGCCAAGACCGTCTCCGATCCTGCAGAGCGGACCAAGCTTTACGAGCAGGCTCAGGTCGTTTTCAAGGCCAAGGCACCCTGGGCAACCATTGCCCACTCAGTGGTGTTCAAGCCGGTCCGTAAAGAGGTGGTTGATTTCCGTATTGACCCCTTTGGCGGTCATATATTCTATGGAGTGGACCTGAAGTAACAAAACAAGGTATTTTCGTATGGTCTCTTTGTCGCAACCAGATTTGACCTGGTTGTTTCTTAAGCGAAAACGAAACGCCTGGTTTCATATACAATGAAGAATTCTCAACAGGGGCGGTTTTCCGCCCCTGTTTGATTTTGACATCTGTTCTTAAATATATTATCTGGTGAATATACTTTATCAGCCAATTCGGCAATTTCTCTGATGTTGAGTTGTAGTTTTGTTTTGCCGGTATTATTAATCAGGAACGTTCCAGACACCTTCATTGCTCTCCTTTCTCCTTAAAAAAATAGGTATCCTGCTGCCCACCTTCTTCGGGGTGACCCTGGTTGCCTTTATCTTCATCCGCATGCTGCCGGGTGACCCGGTCCTGCTCATGGCGGGTGAGCGCGGCATGAGCGAAGAACGGCATGCCCAGCTGATGGCCGAGTTCGGCTTTGACCGGCCGGTGCTTGTTCAGTATTACCACTACGTGGAGGATCTGCTCCACGGAGATTTCGGTACTTCCATCATCACCAAAGAGCCGGTGATAAAAGAGTTCATGACCCTCTTTCCGGCGACCATTGAACTTTCGATCTGTGCCATTTTTCTTGCAGTGATAATCGGGCTGCCGGTGGGTATCATAGCGGCAGTTAAACGAGGGTCTTTTTTTGACCACACGGTGATGACCGGCGCGCTGGCCGGTTATTCCATGCCCATCTTCTGGTGGGGGCTGCTGCTCATCATCTTTTTTTCAGGAATCCTGGGCTGGACGCCTGTCTCCGGACGCATCTCACTGCTCTTCTTTTTTGATACGGTCACCGGTTTCATGCTCATCGACTCGTTTCTTTCCGGGCAGGAAGGAGCCTTTACTTCGGCGGTTTCCCACCTCATCCTTCCCTCGCTGGTGCTCTCCACCATACCACTTGCAGTCATTGCCAGACAGACCCGTTCGGCAATGCTCGAAGTCCTTGGTGAAGACTATGTGCGCACCGCCCGTGCCAAGGGGCTCGGCCCCGGTCGGGTCATCGGTATCCACGCCCTGCGCAATGCCATGATCCCGGTGATCACCGTGATCGGCCTCCAGGTGGGAGTGCTTTTTGCCGGTGCCATCCTCACCGAGACCATTTTTTCCTGGCCGGGCATCGGTAAATGGATGGTGGACTCCATCTTCCGCCGGGATTACCCCTCAGTGCAGGGAGGTCTGTTGCTGATTGCCGCTGTTGTCATGGTGGTCAACCTTATTGTCGACCTGCTCTACGGTCTGATCAACCCTAGAATCCGGCATAACGAATAAGGAGCGGAGTGTGGCTGAAAGCGCAGCGATAAATGAGATAAGCCGGGAGCAGGCAGCAGTGCCCATGGGCCCGCTGGCTGAATTCTGGAGTTATTTCAAGGAGAACACAGGGGCAGTGATGGGCCTCGTCTTCTTTGTCTTTATTGTTCTTGTTGCCCTCTTTGCCCCCCTGGTGGCTCCCCACGGTCCCAATGAGCAGTTTCGTGATGCCCTGCTCCAACCCCCTTTCTGGCAGGACGGAGGGGCGACCCGTTTTCTGCTCGGCACCGATGCGGTGGGACGTGACATGCTCTCCCGGTTGATTTTCGGGGCCCGTTTTTCACTGTTTATCGGCTGCGTTGTGGTTTCGCTGTCACTGGTGGTGGGCATCATACTTGGATTGCTGGCCGGATTTTTCAAGGGCTGGGTGGACACCTCTATCATGCGCATCATGGACGTGGTGCTCGCCTTTCCCAGCCTGCTGCTGGCTCTTGTCCTTGTGGCTCTTCTGGGGCCGAGCCTGATCAATGCGATGATCGCCATTGCCATTGTTCAGCAACCCCATTATGTCCGTCTGACCCGCGCAGCGGTGCTTGGTGAGCTCACCAAGGATTATGTGACGGCTGCAAAAGTGGTTGGTGCCGGTCGGCTGAGGCTGATGTTTGTCACTATCTTACCCAACTGTATGGCTCCCCTCATTGTTCAGGCGGCGCTCAGTTTTTCCAGCGCCATCCTTGATGCCGCTGCTCTTGGTTTTCTTGGAATGGGGGCCCAGCCGCCGACGCCTGAGTGGGGCACCATGCTGGCCGAGGCAAGAGAATTTATCCTCCGCGCCTGGTGGGTAGTGACCTTTCCGGGGCTGGCCATCCTGCTTACGGTTCTGGCCATTAATCTCATGGGTGACGGGCTGCGTGACGCCCTGGACCCCAAGCTAAAGCGTTCATAGATAAGTTATGCCGCTTCTTGAAATCGAAAATCTGTCGGTCTCATTCCGCACCGCAGGAGGAATGTTTACAGCCGTTGACCGGGTTTCTTTTGAGGTTGACGCTGGCGAGGTGCTGGCCATAGTCGGCGAGTCCGGCTCAGGCAAATCCGTTGCCATGATGGCGCTCATGGGGCTTTTGCCCTGGACTGCCAGGGTGGAGGCGGATGCAATGCGCTTCGACGGCCGGGATCTGTTCACCATGCCCAGGGGTAAAAAAAGGAAGATTATCGGCAAGGAGATTGCCATGATCTTTCAGGAGCCGATGACAAGCCTCAACCCCTGCTTTACCGTGGGGTTCCAGCTTACCGAAGCCATGAAGCTCCACCTCGGTCTGCCTCGGGCAGGGCGTCGGCAGCGGGCCATGGAGCTCCTTGACCTGGTAGGGATTCCGGAACCTGACAAACGTCTTGCTGCCTTTCCCCACCAGCTCTCCGGCGGTATGAATCAAAGGGTTATGATTGCCATGGCCATTGCCTGCAATCCACGACTGCTCATTGCCGACGAGCCGACAACAGCGCTGGATGTCACCATTCAGGCCCAGATCCTCGAACTTCTCCTGCGTCTCCAGGAGGAAAACGACATGGCCCTGATCCTCATCACCCACGATATGGGGGTGGTTGCCGAAACAGCCGAAAAGGTGGTTGTTCAATACTGTGGCCGCCAGGTGGAGCAGCAGGATATCAAGGGTCTGTTCAGTAATCCCCACCATCCCTATACCGAGGCCCTGCTCGCCGCACTTCCCGAGCGTTCCCATTCTAAGCAGCTGCCCTCCATTCCCGGAGTGGTGCCCGGTCAGTTTGACAAGCCAAACGGCTGCCTGTTTTCTCCGCGTTGCACTGCGGCCGCCGAGATCTGTTTTAAAGAGGAACCGGTGAGAGCCGGGCAGGATATGGGCTATGCCCTCTGTCATTTCCCAAGGGTCGGCAGTGTCCGGGACCAGGGGGATGCAATAAATGAGGCCAGCCATGGGTGAAGTTGTTCTTCAGGCCACGGATTTGAGGCGTCATTACGAGATCAGCCGGGGTATGTTTTCTCAACCGGCGCTGCTCAAGGCGCTGGACGGGGCCGATTTCTCTCTGTCCAGGGGGCAGACCCTGGCAGTGGTCGGCGAGTCCGGCTGCGGCAAATCAACCCTTGCCCGTCTTGTTACCCTCATCGAGCCGCCCAGCGATGGAACCCTGATCCTCCATGACCAGATTGTCGACCCGGATGACCCGGCCCTGCTCAGGTCTCTCCAGCACCGGGTGCAGATCGTTTTTCAGGATCCTTACGGCTCGCTCAATCCACGGCAGAAGATCGGTCCGGCACTGGAAGAGCCTCTGCTCATCAATCGCTCCATGACCAAAAAAGAGCGGCGCAAGGCAGCCCAGGCCATGATGGATGAGGTTGGCCTCCTGCCGGAACATTATAACCGCTATCCCCACATGTTCTCAGGCGGTCAGCGTCAGCGCATCGCCGTTGCCCGGGCTCTCATGCTCCAGCCTGAGATCCTGGTTCTTGATGAACCGGTTTCAGCCCTTGATGTCTCTATCCAGGCCCAGATTCTCAACCTGCTCGACGAGCTGCAGAAGCGTCACGATCTGGCTTATCTCTTCATCAGCCATGATCTTTCCGTGGTCAAGCATATCGGTGACGAGGTGATGGTCATGTACCTGGGACGGCCGGTGGAATTTGGCAGCCGTGATGAGATTTTCGGAAAACCGAGACACCCCTATACCAGAGCATTGCTTTCCGCAACGCCCATGGCCGATCCGTTCCGCAAAAAAGAACGTATCATGCTGCGCGGCGAACTCCCTTCCCCCATTGATCCGCCAACCGGCTGTCCGTTCCACCCCCGCTGTCCCGAGGTGATGGATGTCTGCCGTGAAAAGGTGCCCGCCCTGCGGCCTGTTGGCAAATGCCTTGTCTCCTGTCACGGCGTATGTGAATAGTACCAGGTTGTATTTTTATCCATCCTTTCCGGAAATTATGGTGGTGACCATTGTTTCCGTATCCCTCGTTTGCTAAACTTAAGTTATAACCGCTGGATCGGTAAAGCGTTTCCGGTCATGTCTTTTGGAGTTGGAGCGCTGTTTCCAACCATTGGGAGGATAGAGGTATCTCAATCCCTACTCCCCGGCGTCCCTGCTTCTCTTCTTCCGGTCCCGGAAAACCTTATTGCACCGTACTCCAGCAAGAGTCAATTGTTCGTTTTAAGCTGTTGAGCCAGGTGGGAAACTGCCTGCTTCCCGGTAACATAACAGTTCTGGAGGCTGCATGAGAGATGAGTGGCGATACTGTGACGATATTGGGCCTTTCAAGATCCTCTATATCTACGAACCTTCCGTTGCCCTGCGGGCAATTCTGGTGGTGGATAATGTTGCCTGCGGCCCCTCCATCGGCGGTGTCCGCATGGCGGCAGATGTGTGTCTGGATGAGGCCTTTCGGTTGTCACGGGCCATGACCATGAAAAATGCAGCCGCCGGTCTCAGCCATGGCGGCGGAAAGGCTGTCATCTTCGCCGATCCGAAGATAGACATTGGTCGTAAAGAGGAGTTGATACGCGCATTCGGCTGTGCCATCGCCACCCATCCTGAATATATTCCCGGCCCGGATATGGGAACCGATGAGAAATGCATGGCCTGGATCCATGATGAGATCGGCAGGGCTGTAGGTTTGCCGAGGGAGATCGGTGGTATTCCTCTTGATGAGATCGGCGCCACCGGTTACGGGCTGAGTCAATGTGTTTCGGTGGCCATGGACTATTGTGATTTTTCGCTTAAGGGAGCAAGGGTTGTGGTTCAGGGCTTTGGTTCAGTGGGTAAACACAGCGCCCGGTTTCTCTCAGAACAGGGAGCCGTTCTTGTCGGAGCGGCCGACTCATGCGGTTCCATCTACAACTCACAGGGCATTGATGTTGATAAACTGATCGGTATTAAAAATGGCGGCGGCTGCCTCACTGACTATGAGGACGGTGACAGTTTTGAGCGGGAAGAGGTGATAGACTTTGACTGTGATATCTGGATCCCGGCGGCCAGGCCCGATGTGATTCACAAAGATGATGTTGGCCGGCTCAAGGCCAGACTGGTTGTTTCAGGGGCCAATATCCCATTCAGTCATGAGGTAGAGGCCATGCTTCATAGCCGGGGTATCCTTGTCATACCTGACTATATTGCCAACGCCGGAGGTGTGATCTGCGCTGCTGCTGAGTACCACGGCGAGTCACAGAGTGCAGCTTTTGATGATATCAGGGATAAGATCTGCAAAAATACAGATGCAGTGCTGTCCGAGATGAAAGAAAAGGATATTCTGCCACGTCAGGCAGCCGACACCATTGCCCTGCGCAGGGTTGTCAACGGGATGGGCTGCAGGCGCTGGAATATTTTTTAAACAGCGAGGTCAAACACCTTATGTATCGCATTCGTTTCCATGGTCGCGGGGGGCAGGGGATGAAGAGTGCAAGCCGCATCCTCGGCACCGCCTTTTTTCTGACGGGCTACGAGGTTCAGGACGCCCCGCGATACGGTGCCGAGCGTCGCGGAGCCCCCATGTCTGCCTATGTGCGAGCCTCAAAAGAGGTGATCTTTGAGCGTGGAATCATCCATCAGCCGGACCTGGTAATTGTCGCCGATGAAAGTCTCCTCCTGCTGCCGGCCGCCGGTGTTGGTGCAGGACTCGATGAACACTCTGTCCTGCTCATTCACTCCAATGGTCAGCGAGCTGCTTTTTGTGAGCAGTTCAGAAATGTCGCATCTCTTCTACTCCTGCCAACGATCAAGAGTACAGTCCAGTCGGGAATTCAGCCGCTTTCCGCCATCTGTGCAGCCGCCGCTGCTGCTCTCTGCGACCTTTCTCTGGAATCATTGCAAGAGGGAGTCAAAAGCGAGCTGGCAGCAATCGGCAGGGATAAGCTGGCCTGGAATCTTGAACAGGCAGAAGAAACATTTTCAACAATCAAGGCAGAAGGGGTCTTGGTCCGGCAGCAAAAGGGTGATGGAGAGCTGAAACTGCCTGATTGGATCGAGCTGCCCTTTGAGGAGGCCCGATTGTCCGCTCCGGTGATCCATGGCAGCGCCACCAGTCTGAAAATGAACACAGGTTCCTGGCGCAGTCTCCGGCCGCAGATCGATCACGACCGCTGCAGTCGCTGCGGTCTCTGCAACACGTTTTGCCCCGATGGGGTTATCAGTATGGACAATGAGGGGTTCCCGCTGATCGATTACGGTCACTGCAAGGGGTGTCTGATCTGCCTGGTCCAGTGCCCGACCCATGCCATCACCGCTGTCAGCGAGTCGAAACAGTCAGTTGCGTCAGGGGAGGCGACTTCATGAGCAGAGTACTGTTGACCGGCAACGGGGCAGCGGCCTGGGGAGCCAGGCTGGCTCAAGTTGAATATCTGCCCGCTTTTCCCATCACCCCCCAGACTGAAATCATCGAGACCGTCGGAGCCTGGATCGAAGATGGCGAGATGGAGTGCACCATGACCACCATGGACTCGGAGCATTCCATGTTCACCGCCGCGGGCACCGCAGCAGCCACCGGGGTCCGTGTTTTTACCGCATCATCGAGCCAGGGTGTGCTCTATGGTATGGAGATGATTTACACAGTTGGTGGCTGGCGGGTACCGCTGGTGATGGTCAATGTCTCCCGGGCTCTGTCTGCACCCATTACCCTGGAACCGGATCATAATGATGTCCTTGCCACCCGTGATTCAGGCTTCCTCCAGCTTCACTGTTCAACCTGTCAGGAGGTCCTCGATACGGTTATCCTCGCCTATCGCCTCACTGAAGACAAACGTGTCCGGCTGCCGGTGATCGTCAACCTTGACGGCTATTACCTCTCTTTTACCCGTGAGCCGGTGGAGATCCCTGAACCTGCAGCCATTGCCAGTTTCCTGCCGCCCTTTGATCCGGAGGATATTCATATTCAGGCAACCAACCCGCTATCCCAGGGTGTGGCTGTACTCGGCGGTTCACAATACTCATACTTCCGCTACGAAAACCATCTGGCCAGCCTGGAGGCACTTGCCGTCTACCGGGAGATCAGCGCAGAATATGGCCGGCTCACCGGTCGTGACTACGGACTGGTCGATGAGTATTGGTGTGATGACGCCGAGATCGTTCTCGTCATGGTGGGTTCCTTTGCCACCAAGGCAAAGGAGGCGGTGAACCGTCTGCGCCGAAAGGGTTTTGCTGTCGGCCTGGTACGGCCGCGCCTGCTGCGGCCGTTTCCCGGTGAGGCGCTGGCTGAGTCCCTTGGTGGAAAAAAAGGGGTGGCGGTGATCGACCAGAACCTCTCAGTGGGCAAAGGCGGCATCATCTACTCAGAGCTTGCCTCTGAGCTCTACAAGCGGCCGGACCGGCCCGATGTGCTGACATCCTATATCGGCGGCCTGGGCGGACGTGACATCAGTCTTGAGGATTTTCACGGTATTGTCAGCGAGACCAAAGCAGCGCTAAGCTCAGGAACGACTCCACCGCCGCGGCTCCTCTACAGCCATCATGAACTGGCCCGGATCAGGGGATTGCAGAAGATTGCCGAGACCGGATATGATCGTAACGGAGGCAAAAAATGAGCGCGCTGTCAATGAAACCAGACCACCTTCTCGGCAGCGGCACCCCGGCCTGCGCTGGCTGCGGCGCCCTGGAGGAGATCAGAATTATCTACGAGATCCTGGGAGAGAAGACGGTTTTCGTCAATGCCGCGGGGTGCATGACTCTGCTCTCTGTCTATCCGTTTACCCCATTTCGGGGATCCTGGATCTATACGGCCATGGCCTCGGCGCCGGCTGGAGCTCAGGGAGTCAGAGACGCTCTTGATATCCTGCTGCGTAAAAAACGGATTGGCGCTGAAGAAAATGTCACCGTGGTGGTGCTCACCGGTGACGGTTCAGCCTACGGCATGGGGCTCAGTTCAACCTCGGGAGCCATGGACCGCAATCTTGATTTTATCTATATCTGCTACGACAACGAGGGGTACGGCAATACCGGCTACCAGTTCTCGGCAGCAACCCCCCATGGCGTCCGCACCTCAACCAGTACCGGTGAATTTGGCCACAGCGGCTACAAAAAGGACCTCTTTTCCATCTGGGCGGCCCATGATCCCAGCTATGTCGGGACCATATGCGGCTCCGAACCTGGTGACCTTGTGAAGAAGATCAAAAAGATCAAAAAAATGAGCGGTCCCAGAATGCTTATCGGTCTGGCCCCCTGTCCGACAGGATGGCATTTTGACCCCTCCAGGACCATCGAGGTGGGTAAACTTGGTGTTGCCACCGGTACCTGGCCGCTCAAAGAGTATGTGAACGGTTCGGTCTGCCACACAAAATATCCAAAAGAAAAGGGAAAAAGGCCTCTTGTGGAGGAGTATCTGCGCTGCCAGAGACGTTTTGAGCACCTGTTTCATCCGAGACGTAATGAGGAAATGCTTTCAGAGATCCAGGCCGGGGTGGATAAGTACTGGCAGGCAGTAGACCATGATCGCTGATTAGAAGAGTACTGCTCAGGGGAGGAGTTCATGGAAACACTGACAAGAAGTTATCTGCGAACATCCGGTGATAAACCCCTGTTGACAACCAGTATCCCGGCCCATTTTCAGGAGATTGTCAACCACTACCCGGATCACGAGGCTGTTGTCGCAATCCCTCAGCAAAAGAGGTTGAGTTATGAGCAGTTGAACCTTGAGATCGGCAGGGTTGCCAGGGGGCTTGTCGGGGCCGGATTTGGCCTAGGGGACCGTGTCGGCATCTGGTCGACCAATAACCTGGAGTGGATCCTGGTTCAGATGGGTTGTGCCCGAATCGGTGCAGTTCTGGTCAACATCAACCCCTCTTACCGGATTTCAGAGTTGGCTTACTGTCTGCGCTGCTCTCTGCTGCAGGGGCTTTTTTTTATTCCAGCATTTCGTAAGAGCGACTACGCAGCCATGCTCACCGAGCTGCTGCCGGAAGTCAAAAAATGCCACTACAATGAGCTTGCAAATCCGGAGTTCCCATACCTCCGTCGTCTTATCTATTATGATCCCTCTGACCCGGAGAACTGTTTCGCGCCTCAGCCGGGCATGTTGAGCTGGGGCGATTTTTTACACCAGGGTGACGATGTTGACAGTGGGCGACTCGATGAGCTGGGTGACAATGTTCAATGGTATGACCCGGTCAATATCCAGTTTACCTCGGGCACCACCGGCCACCCCAAGGCGGTACTGCTGACCCATCACAACATTCTCAACAATGCCTATTTTGCAGCGAGAGCCATGGGGTTTACAGAGCGTGATCGTCTCTGTGTGCCGGTACCATTCTATCACTGCTTCGGCACGGTTCTCGCGACCCTGCTCTGTTTTTCCTGCGGTGCCTGTGAGGTGATCTGCTGTGAACATTTTGACCCGCAGCAGGTGCTGACAGCAATCGCCCGGGAGAGATGCACCGGCATCCACGGGGTGCCCACCATGTTTATTGGTCTGCTCGATCACCCGAATTTTAAAATGACCGACACCTCAAGTCTGCGAACCGGCATCATGGCCGGGGCACCGTGTCCTGAATCGTTGATGAAAAGGGTTATTTCAGAGATGAACTGCAGTGAGATTCTCATCGGCTACGGCCAGACCGAGGCCTCGCCGCTGACCCATCTTACAGAAAGAGACGGAACGTTTGCAAGCCGGGTCACTACGGTGGGCCGCAACCTGCCGCACCAGGAGGCCAAGGTGGTCTCCACAGAAGATGGTACGACACTTGCGACTGGCGAGGTGGGTGAGATCTGTTTTCGCGGCTATCACCTGATGAAGGGCTACTATAACAACCCGGCGGCCACGGCCGAGGCAATCGATGACGAGGGCTGGCTCCATTCGGGTGATCTCGGAACCATGGACTCCAAGGGCTATGTTGCGATTACCGGAAGACTCAAAGACATGATCATTCGCGGCGGTGAAAACATCTACCCGGCCGAGATCGAACAGGTGATCTTTGAACACTCTGAGGTGGCCCAGGTGGCAGTTTTCGGCATACCGGATGATTACTGGGGGGAAGAGATCATGGCCTGGATTATCCTTCACAGGACAGGCCGTGTCACAGCAGAAGAGATCCGTGATTACTGCGGAGAGCGGCTGGCCCACTTCAAAGTCCCTGTCCATGTTCATTTTGTCAGCGAGTTTCCTCTCACCGTTACCGGCAAGCAGCAGAAGTTCAGGATGCGGGAGCTTGCCGTGGAGGAGCTGGCAGAAGGCAGACAACCTGAGTCGGGCCCATAGAGTAACCAATATCCCGATTGCCTGTTTTTTTTGTGCTGTGTGTGATTACATGGTGGTAGGTGAATTGTTTTTGCAGTCCTCTGCAGACGCTATCCTACAAAGTGGTGCAGAATAGTCCGGTGTCCTGTTTTGCCACAGGCAAAATGAAACAGTTTGCTTCTGGATCTGTTTTTCACCTTGACAATCAATTGAATTGGCAATCATTATTGTTGTATATTTTAATTGGCCCAGCACTTGCAAATTCATTTTGCAAATTTTTAATAATATTCATCCTTGTTTTGCCAAACGTGGAAAGGAGGCGCCTCTATGATGAAAAAAATGAGTTTGCGATCAAAGGGAATTGTTATTTTCTCTGTCACCATCTTGCTCATTTTTTGTGCAAGTTTTGCTAGTCTTATCAAGCTTCGGGACCAGGTGCTTCGTAACGAGGCCCAGGCTGTTGCCGACCAGGTGGTCTCGTTCAGATCCTGGGTGGCCGGAACCGGAATGGTCTGGGTGAACAAGCTCAAGCCGCCATTTGATGATTTTCTCTCCATTCATGAAGCCATGGGTGACACAAGTTTTTATGGAAAAAACCCGGCCCTTGCCACGCGTGAGCTTTCTTCAATAGCCAATGAAGCATCAACACGGGCTGTATTTACCGTGACAAGTGATAATGTGCGGCAGGATCTCAACTATCCCGATGAGTTTGAAAGTGCGGCTCTTGAAGAATTCACCGAGAACAGCAGTGTTGGATATGTGGAAGGCTATGAAAAGGGCTACTATCGCTATGCCCGCCCTCTTTATGTCAAGGAAGGTTGTCTTAAATGCCACGGTGACCCTAAAGATGCGCCTCCGGCGGTTATTGAAAAGTATGGTAGTGAAAAAGCATTTCATTACAAGGTTGGGGACGTTCGGGGAATTATTTCGGTAAAACTCCCCTCCCTGGGTTTTAAGGAAGTTCTGCCCACTCTGGCAAACCCATGGTCTGTTGGCGGAATTGTACTGGCTTTTCTTATCAATTTTTTCTTCACTAACCGTCTGATATTACGTCGACTTCACAAGCTGACAGCAGATACCAAGGAAATCGTTTCCGGAAAACTGGATACTCCCCTGGAGTATACCCCACCGGAAGATTCAAATGATGAAGTGGACCAGGTGTACAATTCTGTTGATTTACTGAAACGCAGCATGGAAATGATGGGCAGGAAGTTGAGGAAGAAAAAATAGTCTCAACGGGTTTACTGCTCATCTTTTATCTGAGGTGAACAAAGCCTGGAAAACGGATGTGGTGAAAACAGGTTCAGCCTGCACCTCATCCGTTTTCTCTCAGTTGTGAATGAGGGAGACAGCAGGCCTCTGTTTGTGAAAAAGTGAAACATCAATTTCTGTACACCGGATTCTGCAGTACAATTTACTGGTTGATAAACCCATAGCCTTTGGAGAGAGCGACCCAATCATGTTTGTAAACAAACTGGAAACTGATCAGGCACTCGATAAAATTAAAAAAGCACTTTTTGAGACAGTTGGCCCGATTGCAGATATGGTCTATGAAGATTGTTTTGAACAGTGGGAATCGGGTGGAACCCCGGATATCTCCCGTATCTCAAGCATGATTGATCATATCGAAGAAGAGATCGATGATCAGAAACTTTTTGCTGAATTCAAAGGTAAAATATCATCACTGCTCTAGCAGGTAGCCAACAAGCCGGAAATTCTCACAGGAACTTATTCCCTATCGGCTGGCACCACAGTGAGCTCAAAGAAGGGTACCTTGAAAAATTAGTATTTCAGGTCAAAGTCGAGGCATGATAAAAATTTTACCGCAGGCATATGCATGATATTCCGAGGATAAAATTTTTCTCGTAACGAAGAGTTTGGCCTGAAAGGCAATTTTTCAAGGTGCCCAGAAGTGAAAAGTGGTGGCAGCTGGTGACTGATTAAATTCTGCAGTATCGTTTTGCCCCCCCTGTTATGTTGCATGAAGCGGTTTGGAGTTAACCCTTCACCTTCCATAAAAATTCCTGGCTACCTTGAAAAATGCTCACATATAACTAATATGCTGCTCTTTTCATTTTCACAGCTCCTCGAACTTGACCGAAATATCTAATTTTTCAAGGCACCTCCTGTATTCATAGACAATAGTTTCGCCCAAGAGTGGTTTTGAAGGGTGCAACATGTGCTGCAGGTGTTGCGTCGATTTCTACTGAGAAATATTCTGCCCAGTGCGGGACGAAAATCTGGTGTCCCATCGATCCTTCAAGAGATTGACATCAAAATGTTTTTTATCCTGGTTTTGCTGCCCGCTGGTAAAAACCGCCTTGGTCTGACGCCGAAAAATAGCGGGTAAATCCCTGTTGGAAAAGGTTTCATGACTGCTAACGGACAAAACAGTAGGCATCCGTTATTGATTCAAGTGGTGGCAGACTTGTATATGTTTCTTCTTACTCTATTTTTTTGGTTCCAATTCCGATTAACACCATATATAACTAAATAACTGTGAGAGATATTATCAGCTGAAGCTTTTTAATTCATTTTGCAATTTGCATCGGCTCAGGGGACGGTATATAATTGCCCGTATAATTAATAAGCTGGCCAATACTGGAGGCCACCTTGAAAACTTGCTCTGTCACTCGATTTCTTCGTCATGGCGAAAAGAAAAATGCTCACTTATAATTAATATGTTGCGCTTTTTATTTTCACCATTCCTTGAACTCGAACGAAATCGCTAATTTTTCAAGGTACCCTGGAGTATAAGTTTTTTAGTTTATGGTTTCCACTGCATCAATTTGGACCACATAATGGTGCAAATTGGTGCAGTGATCTGTTTTGCGTCAGGCAGAACACAACATTTATTTGTGAACATATGCATTAATTGTGATAACCTGTTG
The DNA here is from genome assembly GCA_039715055.1 of Thermodesulfobacteriota bacterium. Classification (GTDB taxonomy): domain Bacteria; phylum Desulfobacterota; class Desulfobulbia; order Desulfobulbales; family Desulfocapsaceae; genus JBDLID01. The sequence goes on from JBDLID010000045.1 coordinate 15,891, forward strand.
AATAGGGCGACAATTGGACGATTTGCTCTACTGGTATATTTTTTGCATTTTCAGCGATAATTGCTGAATTGAGTTGGTTCCGGCGGTCTCGGGCCGGTAGTTGTCAATTTATTCCGAAAAGAATCGGGGAGGATGGCGAATGAAACGAATACCGAAAATTCTGACATGGGCGCTGTTGTTGCTTGTTATGGGCCTGTTTTTGTCCAGCCCTGCTCTGGGCGCCTATAAAATTGGCGTATTGGCCAAGCGTGGAGCTGACAAGGCTCTGACGAAATGGAGACCGACGGCAGCCTATCTCTCAAAAAAAATAGGGACCCAGGTCACCATTGTACCGCTCAAGTTTGTTGAAATTGAGCCGGCCATCCAGGCGAGGCAGATTGATTTCCTCCTCGCCAACTCATCCTTTTACGCCGTGGCCAAAAAGAAGTTCGGCGTCAAGGCCATCCTGACCTTGATGAATGAGCGGCAGGGCCACTCACTCCATGAGTTTGGCGGTGTTCTTCTCTCCCGTAAAGACAGTGGCATCACCTCGATCAGCCAGATGGTCGGCAGGCGGTTCATGTGCGTGAAGTACTCCTCATTCGGCGGAGCGCAGATGGCCTGGCGTCTTCTTTTGCAGAACAATATCGATCCCCAGACCGACCTGGCCTCTTTTACAGAGGGCAAGACCCATGATAACGTTGTCAAGGCGGTCCAGAACGGCCTGACAGATGTTGGTACCGTGCGCACTGATACCCTTGAGCGAATGCAGGGTGAAGGACTGATCCAGCTCAGTAATTTTAATATCATCGGCAGGATCAATGACGCCTTTCCCTTTGTTCGTTCGACACGCCTTTACCCCGAATGGCCACTTGGGGTTCTTCCCCATGTCGATAAAAAAGGAACCAAGGCCCTGGCCAAGGCGCTGAAGCTGATGCCGGTTGAGCATGAGGCAAACAAGGCCGCCAAAATTGTCGGCTGGACCTATGCGGCGGATTATTCTCCTGTGACCGAGTGTCTCCAGGAAATCGGTTACGGCCCTTTTAAAAAAAAATAGAATTTAAGATACATCCTCTGAAAAATACCGAGATTTCAGGAAAAATAATCGAGAATCCGGATAAAAAAGATGAAAAAGTAAAAGATGGTCCCCAGGATCAGGACTCAGGGTGGCAGGATATTCCCTACAAATGATCTTCTGAATGGTTAGAAACGCATCAAAATCCACCGAGTCGTGGTGGTGGATGCTTCAGGTTAATTAGACCTTGTCTGTGTAGAAAACTTCAATAAAGGAGTTGGATTATGTTTAACAAGTTGAGTCTGAGGGTAAAACTTTCAGGTATCATTCTGGCGGTTATCTTCGTGTCACTGGTTGGCATGACTGCCATTGTTGCCAACCAGGCCTTCAAGTCATTTGATGAAGAGGGTACCATACTTGTCAATTCACTTGCCAAGGAGTATTCGGCGGAAGTTGGTGCCTCGCTCAATCAGGCAACCAGTACCTCCCAGCGTCTGGCCATGATGATGGGCAGCCTGCGGGTCAGGGGGGTCTCCCGCGAGGCCCTTGATGGTGTTATGCGTGGTGTCCTTGAGCGCCAGGACCACTTCGTCTCTGTCTGGACCTGCTGGGAGCCCAACGCCCTCGACGGTCGGGACGCCGACTTTGTAGATGCGGTGGGTCATGACGAAACCGGCCGGTTCGTTGCTGACTGGAACCGGCGTGACGGAGAGATCGATGTCGATCCGCTGCAGAATTACAACAGCGGTGACTTCTACCTGATCCCCTTGAAGACGGGTAAGCCGCTGGTCATGGAGCCGTATCTTGTCGAGTACAAGGGTAAGAAGACCCTGGTCACCCAGTCCGCAGCGCCGATTTTTTACAAGGGGAAGGTCGTTGGCGTAACCGGACTCGAGTTCTCCCTTGCCGCTATAGACGCGAGGTTCTCTCCCCAGAAAGTCTATGAAACCGGATATGTAAGTACTATTTCCAATAAGGGCCTCTATGCGACCCACCCCAGGTCTGAACGGCATGGACAGTCCGTTCTTAAAACCGACCCGTGGATGAAAAATTTCATGAGAGACATTCAGGCAGGTAAAGGGTTCCGGGCTGATAACATCTTTTCCAAATCTCTTGGCGAGGTTGTCCACCGTGAGAACGTGCCGATACAAATTGTCGGTATTGACAAGCCGTGGTCGGTTCTTGTCTCTGTTCCCGAGTCCCAGCTCACCAAAGGGGCGAGGACCATTAGAAACGAGATTATCGGTCTTGGTCTCGCTACCCTTGTGATCGTGATGGTCGCCCTGTTTTTTGCCTCAAACGCAATTACCAAACCGATTGTTGCCATCGCCGACGTTGTTCGTAAAGTAGCGTCGGAGCGTGATCTGACCCTCCAGGTACCGGTCAGGAGCCAGGACGAGGTTGGTGTTATGGCGTCTGAATTTAACACCATGCTCACTCAGCTCCGCTCCGCCTTTACATCGGTAAACGATGCCAGTGGCGCGGTGTCTGAAGGATCTACTGAGATGGCCAAGCGGGCAAGCGCCAACAGGAATCGAGCCGAGAATGAACTCCAGCAGGCCCAGAAGTCACAGCAGCTGATTACGGACATGGGTGCCACCGCAGCCGAGGTCGCCCAGGGCTCTGCCGAGCAGCAGGAGGCAGCCAACCGATCTCTTGGAACAGTGACCAATCTTGTTGAGTCAATGGGCTATGTGAACGAGGCGGTTATCAAGCAGTCCGAAGAGGCGGCGACCGCTACCGAACGTGTTGGCGCCATGGGTGAGACCGGTGCCAAGGTTGTGCAGACATCAACCAAGCAGGGGACCACGGTGGTCCAGGTGACGGCTTCCATGGATGAGATTGCCGTGGCCGCGCAGAACATGACCCAGGCGGTTACCAGTGCCACGGATCATGGTAAAGAGTCACTTCAGGCAGCAGAAGACGGCCGCCAGGTTGTTGAGGATACAGTTTCCGGTATGCGTGCCATTGCTGAATCATCCGAGCAGATCTCAGAGATCATCGGCGTTATTACAGAGATTGCCGAACAGACAAACCTCCTGGCTCTGAACGCCGCCATTGAGGCCGCCCGTGCCGGTGAACACGGCAAGGGTTTTGCCGTAGTTGCCGATGAGGTAGGTAAACTGGCCCAGCGTTCATCCGAGGCTGCCAACGAGATTACCCAGCTGATCAAGGACTCCACCAACCGGGTAAACGAGGGAACCAAGAGTACCGAGGAACTGCAGGCATCCCTGGCCAAGATTGATGAGAGTGGCCGGAATAATATGATGTCCATTGAGGAAATCGCCTCGGCCGCACAGGTTGTTGAGGTCGATATCCAGAGTGTTCAGGCTCTTGTTGATGAGCTCAACACCCTGGCCCAGGAAATTTCCACCATGGCCGGTGAGCAGGGTGCCCGGAGAACGGCGGCCGAGGAAGCTCTCTCATCCATGGTCGAGCAGTCCGAGGTTATTGCAGAACTCGTTGACAAATCAAGCCAGGGTGCCCAGGCCATTGATACTGATATGCAGGGTATTGTTGAACGTACCGAGCAAATGAACGAAAAAGTTGAAATGCAGGGTCAGCGCTCCAGGAGTGCCATTGAAATTGCAACCCAGTCAGCGGCCGGTGCTGAGCAGACCATGGAAGGGGCCGGTACGGTTGTGGCCATGACCGAAGAGCTGAACAAACAGGCCGAGGGGCTTGCTGCTCAGGTTGAACAGTTCAGAATTTAACGGTAATCGCTAACAACGTGTTATCAAACAAAGACAGGTTTTTACAGGATAAGACTCTCAACCTTTTGAACATGAGGATGGTTGAGGGTCTGCGGCTGAAGTTGGAAATTGACCATGGAACCCGGAAAACTCAGACAGGGCGCCATGGTTCACCTTCACCCTATCGGCCTTTGTTGATTCGGCCGGCTGCAGACCTGTCAGGAGGGAAATTTCATGGCTGAGATATTTGCGAATGAAAGGCGGACTGAGCGTGCAGAGAAGGAACAGCTCATGCAGCTTGTCGGTTTTACCATCGGCAAGGAACAGTTCGGTGTAGATATCCTTATGGTGCAGGAGATTATCAGGGCGGCGCCGATTACGTCCGTCCCCAACTCCCCTGATTTTGTTGAAGGGGTGATTAACCTGCGCGGAAATATTATTCCGGTCATCGAGTTGCGAAAGCGCCTCAACCTGTACCGGGAAAATGAAAATGATGATACCTGGATTCTGATCCTCGATATCGAGGGTAAGGTGACCGGTTTTATCGTCGACTCGGTCTCCCAGGTCCTTAAAATTCTTGAAAGCTCAATTGAACCCCCTCCCGAGCTTGTGGTTGCCGGGTTGGAGAGTCAGTATATCCAAGGTGTCTGTGACACCGGCGAAGGGCTTCTCATCATTCTCAACTTCAATCATATTCTGCTTGTTGAAGAGATGCAGAAGCTTAAAGAATTAGCATAGATGGTTATGGGAGAAGGGTCGGTGACCGCAGGGCAGCGATCGAAGATGTCTATTTGTTATGAAACGTGACGGTAAGGGCCGATGAGTAAACGAGTTTTGATAGTTGATGACTCCTCGATGATGAGGAAAATGATCGCCAAACTGCTGCAGCCGCCTGGACACGAAGTTGTCGGTGAGGCAAAAAACGGCCTTGAAGCCATAGAGCTTTATAAATCGTTGCGTCCTGACATTGTGACAATGGATATCACCATGCGCGAGATGGACGGTCTTGCCGCGGCCCGGGAGATTATGCAGTTTGATTCTTCAGCCCATATTATTTTCCTTTCCAACCTGGATGAGGAAAAATACCGGGAAGAGGTCGAGGCCATTGGCGCGCTTGGCTTTGCAAATAAACACAAGGCAAAGGATATACTTGATCTCATTGATAAACAGTAAGTGTTTACGGTGGGATGTGATCACCGCAATGGGATCAGGTAAGGCTATGCAGAATACAAGTAACCAGAGTTCGGCAATGACCGGACAGGGACTGCTGCAGAAACCGGAAACCAGTTCATCGAGCCTGAAAAAAAAAGGAACTGTCTTCTTCTGTCTCGCTTTTCTGCTGACCCTGCTGATGGTTGGTGGTGGACTGTATAATGTTCCGAATCGTTACCTGATCGGTCCAGCACTTCTCATGATCGCAACCCTTGGAGGAGGCCTGTTTTTTTACCAGCGTAAGATTATCGCTTCTCTGGAAGAGGTTGAGAGCAGGGTGCTCCACATGAGCGGGGGTAACTTTGATAAGCAGGTTCATGTCCAGGCTGAGGATGAGATTGGCAGGGTCGGAGGGCGGATTAACGACCTGGCCATGAACATGCAAGAGGTGCTCCTCACTTTATGGAATCACAGCCAGGAGAATAACAGGCTGCTTGATCGTATCGATAACAACATTGCCGAGCAGCAAAAGAAGGGAGCCCTGCCTGAAGTACTGAGCAACGATCTTGCTGAGTTGCGACTGTACAATGAAAGCCTGAGGGAAATTGTCAGGTCATTTAATTATTTTGAGGTCAAACTCGAAGACGACAAAATGATCTCCGATTACGACGGGGAAGATCTTGATAAAGCGTCTTGATAATACTTCGGGAATGGTCGTCTGTATGTGCTGCTGAATAGTTACAGTTCCATGGTCAGGGGTACATCCAGCTTTACGCTGAACAGTTATGTTTGTGGAAGTGAAGTTTCTTAATTTTAACGAATTATTAGGTGGTGATCATGATTGATGCGTCAATGCTGCCGGATTTTATCATTGAAGCTACAGAGCACCTTGAGGAACTGGAGAACAGCCTTCTTCGTCTTGAAGAACAGCATGATGACCGGGAGGTTTTAGATGATATCTTCCGGGCAATGCACAACATCAAGGGTGCCTCCCAATTTGTCGGTATAGACCGGGTCTCGGAACTCTCCCACAAACTTGAAAATCTGCTGGACCTCATCCGGGTAGGTGACCTGCAGCTCGATGATAAGGTGTTTGAGCTGCTCATGGACGGCAAGGATCGTATCTCGGTGCTTGTCGAAGAGCTGGAGCGAACCGAGGCAGAGGAGTCAGAGGTCGGTGACCTGATCGATAAGATCAAGGCCAGTATTGATGGTGAGCCGGTAGAGGATGTCAAAGACCCTGTCGCAACTGATGAGCCGGAAGAGCTGCAGGCGGACGAGGAAGAACCTGGTGACAGCGGGGTGGCAGTTGAGGTCGCTCCCCTTGAAGGTGAAGATACCGATGAG
>JBDLID010000046.1:0-22065 GCA_039715055.1 Thermodesulfobacteriota bacterium
GAACGTTTCTATCTTGGCGGAATCAACACCATCCGTGGATTCGACTACGCCAAGGCCTCCCCCCAGGATCCGGAGACCGGCGAGCGTATCGGCGGTGATAAGATGTGGTTTACAAATATCGAATACATCTTCCCCCTCCTTGAAGAGGCCGGCGTCCGGGGGGCAATCTTTTATGATATCGGCAAGGTGTTTGCCTCGGAGCAGGACTGGTCCCTTGATGACTACAATCACTCCACCGGTGTTGAGCTGCGCTGGCTCTCCCCCATGGGGCCGCTGCGCATCGTCTGGGGTTACAATCTTGATCCGGATGAGGATGAGGATACCTCGGTCTGGGATTTTTCCATCGGCGGCACCTTTTAGTGGTGTAGAAACAATTTGGCCCGTTTGACTCTTCGTTATGCGGGGAAACTCAGTTGTTTGTTAAAGGTATTATCGGCCGGCTGCCCGGGGCAGCCGGCCCTTTTTTATTCTATCTCAGGCCAGACCGGTGTTATTTGGTTTAACCGGCAGGTAAAGCCACTTAGTTTAGGTATGATCGTTTACTGAAAAAAACGTTCGATGATGAAAAACGCACTTACTGACCTCCTGGCAGGCGACGAAAACGAAAAGGTTCTCTCAGGACTGCGGGGAGCCTCACCGGCCATGCTCTGCGCCGCCCTTGCCGAAAAAAAGAGATGCTGCTGCATCGTTGCCGATGAGGAGCAGGTGAGCATCCTGGAAAATGATCTGCGGATGTTTTCCGGGATCCGCAAGCTCATCTATCCCGGCTATGAGATTCCCCCCTATACTCCGCTTTCCCCGGATCAGCATACCACGGCCCAGAGACTCTCCACACTCTACCACCTTCAGGATGAAGAACCCTTTATCCTGGTGCTTTCCCAGGAGGCGCTGATGCGCCGGGTCATGCCCAAAGAGCTGCTCATGGAATGCGTCGAGCTGGTCATGGCCGGTGAGGAATGCGATCAGGCCGAGCTGCTTCACAACCTGGTTGCCGGAGGCTACGAACAGGTGGCCCTGGTGCGCAATGTTGGAGATTTTTCCGTGCGCGGCGGCATCATCGATATTTATCCACCGCCGTTTATGGATGTTGAGGGCAAGATTCATGACACCCCGCTTCGCCTCGATTTCTTCGGTGACACCGTGGAGTCACTGCGCGGCTTCAACCCGGTCAGCCAGAGACGTAGTCGTGAGTTTGACGAAGCGCTTCTGCTGCCGGTGAGCGACATCCTCTTTGAGTCCGGCACCACCTCGTCTTCCCGGCTGCGAACCGATTTTCTCGAGGCCTCAGAAAAGTACTTATGGGATGGCGGTCAGGCTGCTGCCGTGATCGAGCAGCTCGAGCGTCGTCACCGCTTTGCTGGTGTCGAGTTTTTTCTGCCTCTGTTTTACCGGTCAATGAGTTCAGTCAGTTCCTCTGTTTTTGATTACCTGCCGGAAAATACTCACCTGCTGTTTATTGATCCGGACAATGGCCGTCAGAACATAAACCTGGTGCAGGAACGAATCGACGCCAATTATGAGGACGCGGTAAACAACAGGGCTCCGGCTCTGCCGCCGGAGCAGTTGTTCCTCAATCCCGAGCAGGTCGCGGATAACACCGACCGTTACGACAGGATACTGCTTTCTGATTTTGCCCTTGAGAGCGACGACCATACTCCCCTCATAAGTGACCATCTCCTTCTCAGGCAGGAGATCAGCCTGCAGCGAAAAAAACGTGGTCTTCTCGCTCCGCTCACTGACCAGATCCTTGACTGGCAGAAACACGGAGACCGGGTGGTACTCTGCTGCCGGCCCGGGCGGCACATCAAGACCCTGCACGAAATGCTTGAAAAGCATCATCACCGGCTGGAGTTGCTCGATTCACCACTGGATGCGGCTAAGCGCGATAGCCTGAGCAGTGACCGGCTCTATCTCTGTGACTCCTCTCTGAGTAAAGGATTCAGTCTTGGAGCTGAAAAACTGCACCTGCTTTCCGAGAGCGAACTTTTCGGTGAGATGCGTCTCGGTAAACGAAAGAAGGACGGCTACCAGAAAGGGGAGCCGATCAACTTCACCGAACTTGGCGAGGGTGATGTGGTGGTCCACCGCGATCACGGCCTCGGCACCTACCTTGGACTCACCACCATGGAATTCCAGGGAGTGCGCAACGACTTCATGCTCATTGAGTACCGGGGCGGGGACAAGCTCTATCTGCCTGTGGACCGGTTGAACCTGGTGAGCCGTTACGAGGGGTTGTCTGATCGGCAGCCGAGGATTGACAAGCTGGGGGCTCAGTCATGGAAGACGACCAAATCCAAGGTCAAGGAGGAGGTGTGGAAGGTTGCCCAGGAACTGCTTGATATCTATGCCAAACGGGAGATAAGAACCGGGCGCCAGTTCTCCGCGCCGGGTGGAATGTTTCATGAGCTTGAGGAATCATTTCCCTATGATGAAACTCCCGGTCAGGGCAAGGCCATCAACGACACCCTCGATGATTTAACCTCATCGAAACCCATGGACCGGCTGGTCTGCGGTGATGTGGGCTACGGTAAAACCGAGGTGGCGGTCAGGGCGGCGTTCAAGGTCGTGGAGGACGGTTTCCAGGCGGCCGTGCTGGTGCCGACAACGGTACTGGCTGAGCAGCATGCAAAGACTTTCGTCGACCGGCTGGAGGGCTTTCCGGTGACTGTCGCCTGCATCAACCGGTTTCGCACACCGGCGGAGCAGAAGGCAATCGTCGCTGACCTTGCAGCCGGCCGGATCGATATCATCATCGGCACTCACAGGCTGCTCTCCAAGGACATTGTCTATCGTAATCTTGGTCTTCTGGTGGTGGACGAGGAACACCGTTTCGGCGTCAGCCACAAGGAGAAAATCAAGCGCATCAAGTCCGAAGTGGATATCCTCACCCTCACGGCCACCCCCATCCCGAGGACCCTGCAGATGTCGCTTCTCGGAATCCGTGATCTTTCAGTAATCTCCAGCCCGCCGGAGCATCGACGACCGGTGAAGACCTTTGTCGCCCGGTATGACGACCTGGTGATCAAAGAGGCTGTGATGCGGGAGATGCGCCGTAAGGGCCAGGTTTTTATTGTCCACAACCGGGTGAAGTCCATTCACAGGGTGGGGGCGAGAATCAAAGAACTGGTTCCCGATGCGCGTATTGCCGTGGCCCATGGTCAAATGGGCGGCAAGGAGCTGGAGGAGATCATGGTCAGTTTTGTCAATCGAAAGATTGATGTTCTTGTCTCCACCACCATTATTGAGTCAGGGCTTGATATCCCCAGCGCCAACACCATTATCATCAATCGCGCCGACATGCTGGGGCTTGCCGAAATCTATCAGCTGCGCGGTCGTGTCGGTCGGTCATCAACCCAGTCCTTTGCCTATCTTCTGGTACCCTCCCTTGACCTGCTCAGCAAGGAGGCCAAAGACCGTCTCCGGGCTCTGATGGATTGCAGTGAACTGGGCGGTGGATTTAAACTGGCCATGTCCGATCTGCAGATTCGCGGCGGCGGCAACCTTCTCGGGGTCTCCCAGTCCGGCCATATTGCCGCCATCGGCTATGATCTTTATCTGGATCTGCTGCAGAAGACCGTTGCCGACCTCAAGGTCCAGGCCGCTGGGGGAGACAAGGGGCTGGCTGAAATTGATCCGGAGGTCAACCTCGGCCTTTCCGCTTATATCCCTGAGACCTATATTTCCGATGTGAGCCAGCGCTATATTGCCTACCGCAGGATATCCGGGCTCGGCAGCGGGGCATCCGACCAGGAAGATGACCTTCGCGAGGAGCTCCGTGACCGTTACGGCAGAATTCCGGTCGAGACCGATAATCTCTTTTTCGTCGTCAATCTGAAAAAGGAACTCAGTGGGCTGAGGATTAAGAAACTTGAGCGGGGAAAGGACAACCTGGTGTTCAGTTTCATGGCCGATACCCCGCTCAGTCCTGAAAAACTGCTGGCCTTCATGGAAAAACCGACCGTAACCGGGGCCGGAGCTCCACCTCGTTTGACCCCGGACGGTCGCCTTATCATTGCCACAGGCCCGGTTGAGGAGGGTGATCTTCTTCCGGTGACCGGACGGGTCATCACCTCGCTCAGCGTTCTCACCGATGGGCAGAAGACGGAGAATTAACCTGCATTTCTCAGCAATATTTTGAGAAAGCAGCTCAGAGCAAGCAACAACAGAGCAAGTGGCTGAATAATTTTCGGCACAAAATGAACATAATGTAAAAACTACATGAGCCGAGACGACCGCAGGGAGACTCCGGGTGCAGTCGTCTCGGCTACATGAGAAATGTAGGTGAACAATGACCACTGTAAGCCAGATCAAACCCGACTTCAGCTGGGATGATATCGATACGGTCCTCCTTGATATGGACGGCACCCTGCTCGATAAGTATTTTGATGACTATTTCTGGGAGGAGTATGTGCCAAAGGTGTATGGCGAAATCCATGGTCTGGAGGATCAGCAGGCGAGAAAGGAGCTGCTTGCCAAGTATCAAAGTGTTGAAAGCACCCTGGCCTGGACTGATCTCGACTACTGGTCGGACCGCCTTGGGCTCAATATTCCGGAGCTGAAATGCAAGGTCGATCACCTGATCAAGGTGCACCCTTATGTGATTGATTTTTTAAAATATCTCAAGTCGATCAACAAAGAGGTCCACCTTGTCACCAATGCCCATTCAAAGACGCTTGAGATCAAGATGCGTAAAACCGCCATCGGTTCATGGTTTGACCGAATTGTCTGTGCCGAAGAGGTGGGCGAGGCCAAGGAGCAGCCTGTCTTCTGGCAAGGGCTGGAAAAGATCCTCTGTTATGATCGCAGTCGAACCCTGCTGGCCGATGATACGGCCAGGGTACTGCGTTCAGCCAGGAGCTACGGAATGGGCTACCTGCTCTTTATTGCCAAACCAAGCTCCAGGCAGCCTCTGCGCTATTCTGATGAATTCTGCTCGGTGGCATTTTTCAATGAGTTGATTCCCGGCTCCCGGGAGTCGTAAATATGAAAGATTACGAGAGGAAGATGATGGAAAATGATATTGGAAAGCGGCTGGTGGAGGTGGTGAAGACACCTGAGGCAAGCTCGAGTCAGGAGAGTTTTCTCCGTGCCATGGAAATTACCAAGGCCTATGCCGGATCGGGCTGAGCAACCCACTTCAGTGCTGTGGCTCGGGTCTTTTATGATCTTTTTGAGATGTTTGAGACAGGAAGAGACCCTCGTGGTAACTGAACCTCGGGGCTGACTCGCTTACAGCCAGTGTATTCAGGCTAAAAAGAGGGAGGGGTGCGGCGCAGGTAGGTGGCGAGACAGGTGATCTTGTCTTCGCATTCCTGGACGATCTGCATGATGTAGATAATATTTTTGTCGATGTTGTCCATATACAGGTTTTTATTGATGTCCCACCGCTCCCGAAAATGGGTTCTCATGGCTTGTTGGAGATCCTTGTAGACCGATTCCAGCCGGTTGATGATGACATGGTGATAAAAGTTGGTGGTCTGTTGCATCAGCTCAATGACCGATGAGTACTGGTTGATGCCGCCGGCCTTCATTTCCTGGTAAAGATGCGGCAGCCGTTCCAGGTAGTAGCGATCGGCCATCTGGGCGAGAATATCGGAGGAACCAAGGGTATAGCCGGCGATACGCTGGTCTTCTGAACTGAAGTTCAGGGTTGACGGATCAAGGTCAAGGTTGGTGCAGTTGATCATCTCTGCACAGTTGTCCATGAACGGTTGGTCGATACCACGTTCCTTGAGGTAATAGTTCATAAAAGAGACAGAGCGCTCTTCGTGATTGATCGTGTACTCTGCGCCGGTTGTGGCCGGATCGGAGGCGGTCAGCAGCAGGCCGGTATCGTGAAAGTAGGCGCTGATCATGCCCTGCAGGATAATATCGTCATCAAAACGGCGACCCTCACAGTGGAGACCGTGGAATAACCTGGAGGTGGCCAGGGCGACGGAGTAGGTATGGGTCAGGTTATGGTACCTGGTATTGCTTGGCTTGAAGTTGGGGTGACTGCCGGAAAAGAATCGTCCGACCTCCTGGTGGGTCTCTTCGATCAGAGGCCGGTTGATCCCCGGCGCAATGATATCAAGCAGGTAGAGAATTTCGTCCAGAGGATCACTGGTCGCCCCATTCTCAAAAATTTTACAAAGATCTTTATGCTTCATTCCACTACCCGGACTTGATCAAAAAGCCAAATCATCATTATTTCCTCTAGTCATAGCCTCATCAAAACTGTAATGCAACCCCAATGCGGGTTAACCGGCCAATATCTTAAAAATTATGCGTTTTTTTTGCACAGTATCCCGCTCTACCGGGTGATCAGCCGGAGCCGGGATTCATGGCTCAGATACGTTCAAACAGGTCGAAATCGCTTTTTTCAAAAATGAATATCAACAAGACTTTTTTGTGGATATACAATATAGTAACCATGAGAGGTGTTGCTGGGCCTTACACAGGGGTCAGCGTGTTGTCGTGTAAAAGAGTGTGAAAAAATGGATAAAGACCTTTACGATCCAACAAATCCCGGAACGATATTTATCGTTGATGACGACGATCTGGTCCGCAGCACACTGGCTGCCCTGGTCAAGGGGATGGGGTATGCATGTGAGACAGCCGTCAACGGTGTCGAGGCGGTAGAGGTCCTTCGTAATAAAACGTTTGACCTGGTCCTGTCCGATGTGGTGATGCCGGAAATGGATGGACTGGAACTTCTGGGTCATGTCAGAAAAAACTACCCGGAAACCGATGTTATCATCGCCACCGGTTACAGTGAGAAGGCCACCTATGCCGAGGTGATCAAGGCCGGCGCCATCGACTTTATCAAAAAACCCATCGAGGTGGCGGAACTGGAGGCCAAGCTGGCGAGAGCCATGCGTGAGCGAAGCCTCATGAGGAAACTGGAACAGCTGTCGTTGTCCGATTCGCTGACCGGTCTTTTGAACCGGCGCGCCTTTGAGGAGCGTTTCTCCAGGGAAGTTGACCGGGCAACAAGGCAGAAATATTCACTTTTTCTCGCCATTATCGACATCGATAATTTCAAGTCCTATAACGATTCCCACGGGCACCAGGCCGGCGACAAGGTGCTGATCAGCCTGGCCGCCATTTTCAATGACTGCACCAGAAAATCCGTAGATCTCAGTTTTCGCCTGGGAGGCGATGAGTTTGCCATCCTTCTGCCCCAGACCACCAGTGACCAGGCAATGGAGATCGTGGAGCGGGTGCGCTCCAGTTTTACGGAGGCCAGATTCGGTATGACCAGCCTCTCAATCGGCCTGGTTTCCTGTAATCGGGACTCCACTATTCCCCAGGACAGGGATGAGGAGAATATGAAGGAAAAGGCTGATCAGGCCATGTATGACGCCAAGTCCCAGGGAAAAAACTGCGTCATCTGCAGAGTGTAAAGATCAGCCTCTCAAAGACCGGGTAAAACGACTACTCCAACAGGATACACTTCTGTGCACAGTAGGCGACCGCCTCTTCCACCTTGTCGGTGATCTCCGGATCGACAATCACCAGTTCCGCCTTATCACCAGTATCATTCATACGAAAGACTTCCGGGCAGATCTCCACGCAGGAGCCGCAGCCGTTGCATTCGTAAACGTCGATAAAGACCGATCTGGCCATGTGGCACCTACTTGCCGAGGGCGTCTTTGTGAAAGTTGAGATCCGGCTCCACCGGGTAGATGCCGTCAAAACAGGCCAGGCAGAAGCTGTCCCGGCCCAGACCGGTGGCTTCAACAAGGCCCTCCTCGCTGAGGTAGTAGAGGGAGTCGAGGCCCAGGTGGTCGGCGATCTCCCTGACACTTTTGGCGGCGGCAATGAGCTGCAGGCTGGAGGGGAAGTCGATCCCGTAGTAACAGGCATGGCGAGTGGGCGGGCAGCTGACCAGCATATGGACCTCTTTGGCTCCGGCATCCCGCAGAGACTTCACACGGCTCTTGCCGGTTGTTCCCCTGATGACGGAGTCTTCCACGATGATGACCCGTTTGCCCTTGAGAAAGGAGCGTACCGGGTTCAGTTTGACCCTGACGTTGAAGTCCCGCATGGACTGGGTTGGCTGAATAAATGTACGGCCCACGTAGTGATTACGGATCATTCCCATCTCCAGCGGCAGCCCTGACGCCTGTGAGTAGCCGATGGCCGCATAGTTGCCGGAGTCCGGGAACGGCATGACGAAGTCACCGTCAATGGGATACTCTCTTGCGAGGATCTCGCCCATTTTTTTTCTGGTCTGATAGACGTTGATGCCGAAGATGTCCGAGTCGGGACGGGCGAAATAGACCTGTTCAAAGATACAGAAGCTGGTCTTCTGCTTGGCCCAGGGAAAGACCGAGAGCATCTCCTTGTTATTGATGATCAGAACCTCTCCGGGTTCGACATCACGGACGTACTGGGCCTCGACCAGGTCAAGAGCACAGGTCTCTGAGGCCACAATCCAGCCGCCGTTCTGCAGCTTGCCGAGACATAGGGGGCGGAAGCCTCCCGGATCACGGACTGCTACCATGGTGTCTTCGGTCATCAGCAGCAGGGAGTAGGCTCCCTTCAGGCAGGAGAAAGACTCCCACAGGGCGCGCTCCAGGCCGAGATGGGTGGTGCGGGCCATGAGGTGGAGGATCACCTCGCTGTCCATGGCTGTTTGGAAGATTGATCCCTTGCCCTCAAGATCCTGGCGCAGCTCGATGGAGTTGACCAGGTTGCCGTTGTGGGCCACGGCGAGGGTGATTCCCTTGTGGGTCACCATCAGCGGCTGGGTGTTGGTGAGGTTTGAGGCCCCGGTGGTTGAGTAACGCACGTGACCGATGGCCATGTGCCCGGGAAGCGACTGGAGAATATCTTCTGAAAAAACTTCCGGAACCAGGCCCATGCTTTTATGGGTGGTGACATTTTTACCGTCGGAGGCCACAATACCGGCACTTTCCTGACCACGATGCTGGAGGGCGTAGAGCCCGAAGTAGGTCAGCTTGGAGGCATCTTCATGGCCGAAAATACCACAGACGCCGCATTCGTGGGTCGGTCTGAGGTGTTCTGTCTGGGGGAGTTTGGAGAGGCACATAGAGCACTTGTGGTTGGTCACATTGAACCCTTGGATCAAGGTCGTTTCAGGTTTCCCAATGGGCTGGCGGGACAGTTTATTCTCAACAATTAATCTGGACGGGTCTTTTTGACCACTGAAAAAGGAAAGGCACAAAGAGTACGATAACCTTTGTGCCTTTTTTCTTATTTTGCTAAGTATGATTTCTATATACTAAGAACTCATCTGGAAATTCAACAAGAAAGCACCGGTCATGTCTTTTTTTACGAAACACCCTGGCTACCGCTTTCCCACCTCTCTACCCGGTACAAAGCGATGAAGCTGACAGATACTGTCAAAGCGGCTGGTTGAGCCGCAAAACTGGGCCCGGGGGATCTGGGCCGGATATTATGCGGCATCAGTCTGCCCCGCGATGACAACCTCATCGTCGGAGCTGAAACCTGTGATGACGCAGGGGTCTATCGTCTCAACGACGAGACGGCTTTGATTCAGACACTGGATTTTTTCACGCCCATCGTCGACGACCCGTACAGGTTCGGCCAGATTACCGCTGCCAATGCGCTCAGTGATGTTTACGCCATGGGCGGAAGGCCTCTTCTGGCCATGAACATCCTCGCCTGTCCCGTCAAGTCCATGGAGGCCGAGATTTTCCGGGAAGTGGTGCGCGGCGGCCTCAGCAAGATTGAGGAGGCGGGAGCCCTGCTGGTCGGCGGCCACTCGGTGGAGGATGATGAGCTGAAGTATGGTCTGTCAGTGACCGGCATCGTCCACCCGGACCGGGTGCTGCTCAACAGGGGCGCCCGGCCGGGAGACAAGCTGCTCCTCACTAAACCGCTGGGAACCGGTATCCTGTCAACGGCGATCAAAGGTAAGCTTGGTGGCATGGATGTGGAAAAGATGATCGGTGAGGTGATGGCGGTTCTGAATAAACAGGCGGCCGAGGCCCTGGACGAGGTGCGCCTTCAGGGTGAGGAGGTTCATGCCTGTACCGATATCACCGGTTTTGGCCTGGTCGGTCATCTCTATGAGATGCTTGCCGCCTCTAAAGTATCGGCCAGGATCTTCGGCGACCGCATCCCGGTCCTGGAACAGGTCCAGGAGTTTGTCGATATGGGAATCATCCCGCAAGGTGCCCACACAAATCGTGATTTTTATAAAAAGTATGTCTCTTCAAAACGATACAGCGATGATCATGGTCTGCACATGATCATCGCCGACCCGCAAACCTCGGGCGGCCTTCTCATCGCCGCTCCCGGCTCGGCTGCAGAGATGATTATTGCAGCTATGGAGAGGGGCCGTTCCCCGCTGCCCTGCGTTGAGATCGGTGAGATTGTTGCCGGTGATAATGTGATGGTGGAGTTGCTGTAGTCGAATTCAGCTGCGACCTACAGCGTGACGATCTGATAAAGCAGCTCAGTGAGGCTGCACAGGTCGTCGAGTTTTAGGCACTCATCGGTGGTGTGGACTTTGTTCATACCTGTGGCGATGATGGCCGTAGCTAAGCCGTAGTCATTGAGAATGTTGGCATCACTGCCACCCCCTGCCACCTCGAAATTCAGCTGTCGTCCCAGTCTGTTGCCCGCCGCCGCAACCCGCCTGATCACCTCCTCTCCGTCATCAAGCCGCATGGCCGGATACTCCATCTGGACCCTGACATCGACCCACGGCTGCTGGCTGAAACTAGGGGTCCGGCCGATCCAGTCCTGGGTCACCCGAAGAAAGGTGGACTCGATTTCCTTGGTGTAGCTCTTCAGTTTTTCAACTGAGTGGCTTCTCACCTCTCCCTCAATTGTAATCAGATCCGGTACGATGTTGGTGGCTATACCGCCCTGGATCAGACCAAAGTTGGCGGTTGACTGGTCATCAAGGCGGCCGAGGCGCAGGTCGGCGATGGCCCTGGCCGCCAGGCAGAAGGCGCTGACTCCGTTTTCCGGGTTGAGACCGGCGTGGGCGGCGATGCCGTGAACCTCAATTTTCATGCGGTTGGCGGCCGGTGCGCCGGTGATGACCCGGTTGATTCCGGTGGAGTCGAGGGCGTAGCCGTAGCGGGCCCGGACACTGGAGTGGTCGAGTGCTTTGGCGCCCAGCAGGCCCACCTCTTCACAGGTGGTGAAGATAAGCTCGAACCCGTCATGGGCTGCCCTGTTGTCCTGGAGCAGGTGAACCATTTCGATGATGGCGGCGATTCCCGACTTGTCATCACCGCCGAGAATGGTTTCGCCCCGGCTGGTAAAGAGGCCGTCGGACAGATCGACCTTTACCCCGCTGCCCGGTTCCACCGTGTCCATGTGGCAGCAGAAAAAGAGTTTTTCATGGTCTGGTCGGCCTGAGTCAAAGCGGACAATCAGGTTGCCGGTGTTGCTTCCGGTCTGTTCAGCCGAATTGTCCTCTGTGACTGATGAGGCCCCGAGCTCGAGAAAAACACGGCGCAGGTAGTCGGCGACGCCCTTTTCCCTGCGTGACGGGCTGTCGATTTCACAGAGGGTGATAAAGGTCTGACTGAGGCGGTTACGGTCGATTTTATATTCCATGGTCGTTACGTTCCAGGGAGATCAGGTTCAATGATGGGCGGGCTGCAGCACGGGACCAAGCAGGACAACGGCATGACAGCCGATGCCTTCCCGGCGCCCGGTAAAGCCCATTTTTTCCGTTGTGGTGGCCTTGATGTTCAGCTGTGGTGGATTAACCCGGCATGTCTCGGCCAGCTTTACTTTCATATCGGCGATGTGTGGCGCAAGTTTCGGGGCCTGGCAGATGAGGGTAATGTCCCCGTTGACCAGACCCAGCCCGCTGTCTGCAGCCAGTTGAACCACTTCCCTGAGGAGATTGATGGAGTAGATGTCCTTGAACCGCTGATCGCTGTCCGGGAAATGGTGGCCGAGGTCGCCTTTGCCAAGAGCTCCGAGGATTGCATCACAGAGGGCATGGGTGAGGACATCGGCATCGGAATGACCACCAAGGCCCTGGTCATGGTCGATGGTGACGCCGCCCAGCACCAGAGGTCTTCCGGTAACGAAGCGATGGGCATCATAGCCGTGGCCGATCCGTAGAGAGTGATCCTGCTGCATGATTTTTTTCGCAAGCCCCAGGTCTTCAGGGCGGGTGATTTTAAAGTTCTGTTCCTGACCCTCTGCCAGGTGAACGTCAAACCCGGCCTGCTCAAGCAGGGCCGCCTCGTCGGTGAACTCCCTGGCGCCGCACTCTGAAAAGGCCTGTTCAAGCAGCTCTTTCCTGGCGCCCTGAGGGGTCTGGGCCTGCCAGAGCCCGTCGCGGTCAACGGTATGATCGATTATCCCGTCAGCCCGCTGTCTCTTCAGGGTGTCCTTTACCGGGACAGCGGCAATGGCGGCCCCGTACTTACGGATACTGCTGTAAACGGCGGAGATGAGGTCTGGCGTGACAAGGGGTCTTGCACCGTCATGGACGAGGACGATATCGATATCATCTTCGACCTGTTGCAGTCCGGCAAATACCGAGTCCTGCCGGAGTATCCCCCCCCGGGTCACCGAGATACGCTGCCCGGCGGCTCCAAAATGATTTGACAGCAGCAACCGTGTTTGTTCAAGCCACTCTTCGGGAAGAACGACTACGATCTGGTCGATACAGTCGGCCTCGACAAAGCGGCCAACTGTATGGAGGATGATCGGCAGCCCTTGAAGGGTGAGGAACTGTTTGGGCTGAGCAGAGCCCATCCGCTTACCGATTCCGGCGGCAGGTATGATGGCGGCGGCTCTGGTCATGATTGAGGGACCTGGCTGAAGTGTAAAAAAAAGGGAGCGGGCTATAAGCCGAATTCTGTACCCTTTCGGGCCATGGTCATTTCACTTGGGACACCGGTCGCCCGGTACCTCTTGCAACCTACCCGAAGACTTCAGGCGGGCCGCCCTCAAACGTCTTCCTATTTGGTCTTGCTCCGGATGGGGTTTACCATGCCCTCCATGTCACCATGGAGGCGGTGGGCTCTTACCCCGCCATTTCACCCTTACCTGTACGGCACGCCGCCCAGGCGGTATCTTTTCTGTGGCACTTTCCGCCGGTCACCCGGCGTTCGCGTTACGAACCATCCTGCCCTGCGGAGTTCGGACTTTCCTCCCCGGCGTTTACGGCCGGAGCGACCATGCGCCCGCTCCCGGGTTTAATTTAGCCGTAAAGAACCCTCTTGCAAAGCCAAAACGTATCATTCCAGTAAAAGCCGGAAACTTCAGAAAACCGCTACATTGTTATTCGCTGTCCGGCGCGCGATGATACATGATCCGCTGGCAAGTCGGACAGTCAAAGAGCTGGTCTCCCTTGAGGAGCATGTTGAAACGCTGGGGAGGAATCGCCATGAAGCAGCCCTGGCAGACCCCCTGCAATACGTTGACTACGGCAAGTCCGTTGCGGCGATTGCGAAGCAGGTCATACTTTTGCAGCAGCACGGCTTCGACTGTTTTTGCCTGCCTGGTCCGTTTGTTGGTTTTGGTTTTTTTACTCTTGTTGATACCGGCGATGGAGGCCTCCACCTTTTCTGTTTCCTCGCCGAGCAGCTTTTTTTCGCTCTTGAGCAGGTTGGATTGCTCCTTAATCGTGGTAGTCAGTGTTTCCACCTCCTCCATGATGGAGACGATCAGCTCTTCTTTTTCCTTGACCCCTTTTTTGCCGTCCTCGATTTCTTTGAGCAGTGCAGTCTGCTCTCTTCCTGTCTGAACCTGCATCATTTTGGACTGACGGTCCTTGACATGGGCCATTTCCTCACTGACCTCAAGCTCAAGGGTACGGCGTTCCTTTTCCAGGTTGGTGATTTTTTCCTCAAATTCGCTGATTTCTGTTTCGTGCTGAGCCAGAGCACTGGTCTGTTCGTCAAGTTCGTTCTGCTCAAGGTCTATCTTTTTGTCAATCGAGTCAATTAACAAGTCGATTTCCTGCAGAGCGATGAGCTGGTCGATGGTCTCCTTCAAGGCTGTTCTCCTGTGGTTCTGTTGATATGGGTGAAGGGAGGGGTCTCCCTCTTTGTCTGTTTCACATCTATATTCCAACCCCGGGTCGTACTGTGGCGCACAAGTTTTGCGGCCAGCAGTTCAACCAAGGGGAATTCGGTGGCGTAATGGGTTCCGTCGATGATGCAAAATCCAGCATCTTCGGCCCAGCGGGCAGTGGAGTGCTTGATCTCGGCAGAGAGGTAGAGATCAGCCCCCATTGCCTGCGCGGTTTCCGCAAGCTCAGAACCTGACCCGCCGCAGACCGCAACCCGTGAAATCTGTTCCGGCAGCTTTCCGGCCACCATCAGAGTAGGCAAGCAGAGGACGTCAAAAAGCAGGTCGCTGAACGCTTTGGAAGAAAGCGGCGGATCAAGCAGGCCGATGCGCCCGAGACCGGTTTGGTCTTCACCGGGAACCAGGGGGCTTGTGTCTAGCAGGCCGAGTCGCGCTGCAAGGGCATCGCTTACACCGTCCTGGGCACTGTCGAAATTGGTATGGCAACCGATTACTGCAATTTTATGCTCGAGGGCCCGCTGGATAAAAATCCCTGTCGGCGCGTCGGTGGCAATGGATTTTAACGGGTGAAAGATGATGGGGTGATGGGTGATGATCAGGTCGCAGCCACGTTCAATGGCTTCGTCGAGAAGCTGCAGGCTGGGGTCAAGGCCGATGAGTACAGAGTGGACCTCCTGGTCGGGGCGGCCCAGCAGAAGGCCGACGTTGTCCCAGGACTCGGCCAGTCCCATCGGTGCGATGGTCTCCAGAAAATCGGTTATGTCCCTGATCGACAGAACCATCAGCGGTCACCCTTGCAGTGTTGCCCAAAATAAAAAAAAGGTACAGGCTCGATGGCTTGTACCTTTTGAGGTCTTGCAGGGTCCAGCGTGGAGAACCTGTCCCCGGGCTGGTGTATGGTGCCGGGAGCCTGTAGCGGTCCGGCCATATTTGAAAAAAGAAGTAGTCTATTCAAGAGACTCAATGTACTTCTAAAAATTTTCCATCGGTAAGTGCTGCAGATCAACCCTTTAGACGAGTGATCATTTTGTCACGGATGGTTTTATCTTTTACTCGAAATCATCAAACCGGAAATCACAGCAGTCTAACTGTGGTTTTCTTCAATGTACCGGTCAAGCAGTGGTCCAACCCACACAATACAATGGTGGGCGCAGTAGGACTCGAACCTACGACCGACCGGTTATGAGCCGGTGGCTCTAGCCAGCTGAGCTATGCGCCCTCTCTGACCACAAAACTATCTATATAAAAACAGGAGAGGACCATTGTCAACAAAAAAAAATCTGTTGAACTGGGGATTTCCCGGACCGGAAAAATTATAATTCACTGGAGTTCTCAACCAAATACGGCTATGTCTATGCGAATGCCACCCCAAATAATGAGCCGGCCGGCCTCTACCGAACATGTATAATAATCTCCTAATTTTTTTAACTGCGATTTTTTTCTTCAGTATGGTCACCATACCTGAAGAGCCCTCCATGCCTCTCTGGGCGGCAGGTCTTCTGCTGCTTGGTGTTACCTTTCTTTTTGACCGACTGCTGGCCCGTGCCTATGGCAGCGGTGTCAGAATCCGTGCCGTCAACTATTTTCAGAAAGAGAGAAAGTGGTCGATCATTGCCCTTTTCTTTTACGCATTTGTCCTGCTGGCCTGCGATGTAAAGTATTATCTCTCATTTCTCGCCTTTGACGATCAGTTTCCCACACTTCTCAATGTGGCCGGGCTGACGCTGTTTTTTGGTTACCTCGGGCTGGTCTGGCGTCGGGCGAAGTACAGTTATCAGCTGATTTTTGATCGCCGCCTGTCAACAGCCGAGTTTGTTATAACCAACATCAAAACCAACCTGCCCATTGTCCTGCCCTGGATCATTCTGTCACTGGGCTATGACCTGCTCCGCACTGTTCCCCTGGACTGGCTTGAGCAGGGGCTGGACTCCCAGTGGGGCGATCTGGTCTTTTACCTCCTGTTCCTTGTCATTGTACTGATCTTTTTTCCTCCCCTGGTCCGCCGGCTGTGGGGCTGCACCCCCTTTCCGGAGGGGGAGCTGCGGCAGAGCCTGCTCGATTTTTTTAAAACGCAGGATTTTTCAGCCAGGCTCTACAACTGGCCGTTGTTCGAGGGCAAGGTGCTTACTGCCGGTGTCATGGGAATCTTTCCGGGACTGCGTTATGTGATGATTACCCCGGCCCTGGCCGAATCCATGACTCTGTCTGAACTCGAGGCGGTGATGGCCCATGAAATCGGTCATGTGAAAAGGTACCATATGCTGCTCTACCTTTTGATCATTGCCGGCTTCAGCCTCATTATTGTCTTTGCCGCTGAGCCATACACCTACTTTCTGCTCTCACGGGATTTTACCTATCGGCTGGCTGACACCTTTTCCCTGTCAATCGACAGCCTGTTCACCGCCTTTGCCGCCATACCGGTTCTGGTGATCATGCTCCTCTATTTTCGCTATCTGTTCGGCTACTTTATCCGTAACTTCGAGCGCCAGGCAGACCTCCATGTCTTTCCCGCCCTGGGCAGTTCGGCAGCAATTATCTCCGCCTTTGAAAAGATAGCCATCCTCAGCGGCAACACCCGCGACCAGCCCAGTTGGCACCATTTCGGCATCGGTGAGCGGGTTGACTATCTGGAAAAATGTGACGAGGATCCGCGCTGGATCAGTTCTCATCATCGCAAGGTGCGCTATAGCCTTATAGGCTTTGGGGCCGCCCTTGCCCTTCTTCTTGTGCTTCTGCAGGCCATTCCCGTCGAGAGGCTCGAGGAACAGTATGAGTTGAAATACACTGAAGCGGTACTGATGAACAAGGCCCGCCTGGAGCCTGAAAACCCGCTCTGGCTGCGGTTGGCCGGAGACCTGCTCCAGCACGGCAGGATGGAGGCCCGAGCCCTGAAGATTTACGACCAGGCCCTGGAGATTGACTCGGCCAATCCAGAGCTGATGAACAATGTTGCCTGGCTGCTGCTGACCGCAGAAGGAAAGAGTCTGAGAGACCCGGTAAGGGCACTCGGCCTGGCCCGTGACGCTGCGGCCATGAGACCCCACGGTTTCATCCTTGACACCCTGGCCACTGCCTATTGGGCCAATGGTCTGGTCGAGGAGGCAGTGGAGGTGGAAAAGCAGGCAATATTTGTAGAGCCGGAGCAAAAGGGCTATTATCAACAACAGATTCATCGTTTTCGCTCAATGAGCTACGAGCAGAGTCTTGCGACGGAAATAAAAAAGGAGAAGAGAAACTGAGATGGCTTTACTTGGAGCCCATGAGTCGGTATCCGGCGGACTGCATCTGGCCTTTGAGCGGATTGAGGCGGTAGGCGGCGAGGCGCTGCAGATTTTCACCCGCAATCAGCGCCAGTGGAATCCGAAACCTTTGAGCAGCGAGGAGATTGCCCAGTTTGCAGGTGGTTGGGAAAAGTGTCCTGCCATGCCTATTGTTTCCCATGGTTCATACCTGGTTAACCTTGGAAGCCCAAAGGAAGAGGTACGGCATAAATCTGTTGAGGCCCTCAAAGAGGAGCTTCGTCGCTGCGCAGCCCTGAACATTCCCCAGATCGTGATGCACCCCGGTTCGCACGGCGGCGATGGTGTGGAGGTCGGCCTTGAGCGTGTGGTCAAAGGCCTTGATCAATGTTTCCAGGATGTGGAAAATGATGTGAAGGTGCTTCTCGAGACCACTGCCGGGCAGGGAAACGGGCTGGGCAGTCGTTTTGATGAGCTTGGCTGGATCATCGACCGGTCTCAGTTCCCGGATCGTCTGGCAGTCTGCCTGGATACCTGCCATGTCTTTGCCGCCGGCTATGATATTTCTGACCGGAAAGGCTACGAGGCGACCATGATTGAATTTGAGGAAAAGGTCGGCATCGATCGGCTTGCTTTTTTTCACCTCAATGATTCGAAGAAGGAACTGGCCAGCCGGGTGGATCGCCACGAACACATCGGAAAAGGCTGCATCGGCCTTGAGGGCTTTCGCCTCTTGCTTAATGATTCACGTTTTGAAAAACATGGAATGACCCTGGAGACCCCAAAGGGAAAAGATCTTCAGGAGGACCGCGACAATCTGCAGGTACTCAGGTCACTTATCGGAAACAAAGGGTAGGAAGCAGGAATGGAAAAACCGAAATTACTCAACAGCGACAAGTTGCTCGATATTCTGGTCAAGCATAAATTGATGACCGCCAAGCAGCGCCAGTTTGTGACCCTTGAAAAGGGTAAGCAGCGGCAAAAGCTGCTCAAACGTTTCGGCGCCGGCAAGGGCGTGGACAAGAGCTTCCCCGATTTTATCGACATCATTGTGTCGTTTAAATTTAAAACACCAAACGGCACCCTTCTTGATGAGGATTCGATCATGAAGGCGGTGAGCCGGGAGTGTCAACTGCCCTTTAAAAAGCTTGACCCCCTGGCCCTTGACATCAACATTGTCACAAAAACCATTTCCCGCAACTTTGCCATCGGCCACCTCATTGTTCCCTTCAGCGAGCAGGAAGGTATCCTGAAGGTGGCGGTATACCACCCGGATTGTAAAACAGCGCTGGCCGACATTGAGCTGGCCAACCAGACCAAGGTCAAACCCTACCTGTCGACAAAGTCTGATATTGTCAAGATCCTCTCCGAATTTTTCGGTTTTCAGAAGTCGATCAGTGCTGCCGAAACCCAGTTCAGTGGCGGCGGGATCTCTGGATCGGTTGATATCGGCAACCTGGAACAGTTCGTCAAGATTTCCTCATCCAAGGAGATATCGTCTTCAGACCAGCATATCAAGTCGGCGGTCAATCATCTCTTCACCTATGCCCTGGATCAGAACGCCTCTGATATTCATATCGAACCTAAACGGGAAACCTGCATGGTGCGATTTCGTATCGACGGGGCACTGCACACGATCTACAACCTGCCCAAGGCGGTCCATTCGGCCATGGTTGCCCGGGTTAAATTTCTGGCGCGATTTGATATCGCGGAAAAGAGGCGTCCCCAGGACGGTCGGATCAAGATCAGCGTCAGTGACGAGAAAGAGGCTGAGGTCAGGGTCTCCACCGTGCCGGTTGCCTTTGGCGAGAAAGTGGTCATGCGTATTCTTGACCCGGACATCATCTTTCAAGACCTTGATCACCTCGGGTTTTCCCGGCGCGACAAACAGGTTTACAATTCCTTTTCAACAGCGCCCCATGGTATTGTTCTCGTCACCGGCCCCACCGGCAGCGGTAAGTCGACCACCCTCTATTCCACCCTGAAAAAGATAGCCACCCCGGAGAACAATATCGTCACTGTCGAAGATCCGGTGGAGATGGTCCATGAAGAGTTCAACCAGATTGCGGTCCAGCCCCTGATCGATATCACCTTTTCCAGTATCTTACGAAACATCCTCCGCCAGGATCCTGACATTCTCATGATCGGTGAGATCCGTGATTATGAGACCGCTGCCCATGCGGTTCAGGCAGCAATGACAGGGCATCTCGTTTTTTCCACCCTCCACACCAACGATGCCATTTCTTCCATTATCAGGCTTCGTGATCTTGGCCTTGATTCTTTTCTCATCAGCTCAACCCTGCTTGGTGCGCTTGCCCAGCGACTGGTGCGCACCATCTGCCCCCACTGCGTGGAGAGTTTTGAGATTACCAGTCAGGAATTGATCAAACTCGGTTTTCCAACGGCCGACGAGGGAACCATTACCCTTAAACGGGGTAAGGGCTGCCGAAAATGCCGTAAAACCGGCTACAAGGGCCGTTGCGGTATCTTCGAGATCTTTCCGCTGTCCGACAAGCTCAAGCAGATGATCAGTGCGGGTGCCGATGTCTCTGAAATGCGTAACCTTGCCATTCGTGAAGGAATGACTACCTTACGAGAGGATGCCTGGCAGAAGGTCAAGGCCGGAGTCACCACCTACCAGGAGGCCATGCGTGTCACCGCTGAGTTTTAGCAGGTGGTGTGAAAGTTCTCCAATCGAAGATAGAACAGGTTGTAACCAGTGAAGATTGTTTGCCGAAATAAAAAAGCCTTCCATGACTATCATATTGAGTCGACCATGGAGGCGGGGATGGTGCTTTCCGGGCCGGAGGTGAAATCGCTGCGGGCAGGCAAGGCCAACCTCAAGGATGGCTATGCACAGGTTGATGATAAGGGGGAACTCTACCTTTATAACGTTCATATTTCGTCATACTCCTTTGCCACCCACAACCCCAACGCACCAATGCGGGTGCGCAAACTGCTCCTTCACAAACGGGAGCTGAAGAAATTAATCGGCAAATTAAAAGAAAAGGGCCTTGCCCTGATCCCATTAAAGATTTATTTTATATCTAATGGACGGGCAAAAGTTGAACTGGGCCTGGCCAAAGGAAAGAAACAGTACGATAAACGCGCAGCGCTCAAGCAACGCCAGAGTGATCGCGATTTGCAAAGAGTGATGCGAAGAAATGAGCTGTAAGATTCTACAGTTAATATTAATTCTATTATGGGGGCGAAACGGATTCGACAGGGATGTGTAAGCTTTACGTTGCATGCCGAGCTTCTGTCTGCTCGTTAAACTGATGGAACACTATTATAATCGCCGACGATTATAACTACGCACTGGCAGCTTAAGACTGCTGTGCCGTTCCCCCGGTCTTCGCCCGTAAGACCGGACCGGAGCGCCGACTCAACGGGCTGGTTCTTTCACAGTGTCTGTCTGTAAAAGAATGAGACTTTAGCAGGCTAGCGTCAGTGTACTCTGGTTCCGGCGGGGCCCCTGACGCGAATCTTAAAGCCCGGAACTAAGCATGTAGATACGAGAGGGGAGCATTTTTGGACGCGGGTTCGACTCCCGCCGCCTCCACCATTTCATTTGATATTATTACGTTTTTTAAGAGATCGTCGTCACTGGCACATTAGCAGAGTCGACACTGGTACATTGCTTGTTCATCGGTCGGTTGTAAAACACAGGAACCGACCGATGCAACAGCCTTCCATTTACATCAGACAGCATCAACTGTACCGGGTAGTTCACAGTAGTACTGATGCATTTACGTCCCCCTTCTTTTTCCTACCTGAAACCAAACGAAGTTTATAGACTGACCGGTGCTGTTTCCCACTTATCGACACTCTTATTTTTGACAGGACATTCCTAATATCGACTGCCAAAGGATACGCCTGCTCGCTAAAATACTGGTTGCGAGTCAAAACTCAGGGGAGGTAGGCGCAATACACACCATGAAAAAATTATTCAACTTCGTAATGAAAACCGTATTCGCCATATTACCTCTCATTCTTGCACTGGTAGCAGCAACAACATTTAACATGCTACTCAGAAACTGGACTTCACCGCAATACAACACCCCGTAGCCGATGTGTTCGGTTTGTTTATACTGGGAGTTTTCATTATCTATAAAATTCGCAAGTAATCACACCCTGCTCCACTTCTTTCCAAAAGGCATCTGAGTTATTTCACTGGGCAGGTTGTCAATCAGCCTTTAAAACCTTGCCCAGCTTGAAGACTAAACCAATAGGAAATTAATTTTTCAAAGATCACTCTAATAACTTACCTCCTTGAGTTCTTGATATTTATGATTATTATTAGTATTATTGCAATAAGATACAGACACGTTTTGATTTATTAACGAGCTGACAAGGCTCACTGCACAGAGAGAAAGAGTATGCTGCCAAAAATCAACAAAATACTGTATGCCACAGACTTGTCTGAAGGTGCAAAAAATGCTTTTTTCTGGGCCATGAGCCTTGCTGAGAAGTATGATGCAGGCATCTCTGTCATCCATATTATGCCGGATTTGATTGAGGAAATGTCCGGTTTCCGCGTTCTTGATCTGACTGCTCATTTTGGTGCTGAGCAACTTGCCAAATTTAAAAAAGAAGGGCGAAATGAAGTGATGAAATCCGTAAAAGAGCGAATTGAAAGTGTATACGGAGAAATAGCAGAGGACATTCCAAGCTGCCGGGTTGATTTTCGCCATATTATTATCAAAACTGGACACCCAGTACAGGAGATTGTCGCCACTGCCGATAATGACAATTATGATATAGTCATTATGGGAACACATGGACATGGCCTGATTGATGGTTTACTTCTTGGTTCTGTCGCCCGGGGCGTTGTCCA
>JBDLID010000047.1:0-21814 GCA_039715055.1 Thermodesulfobacteriota bacterium
GGCCGGGATGACGCTCTCAAGCTTCATGCCAGATATCTCACCGCCAAGCTCATCCCGCTTGGATTCCGGCGCAGCCAGCAGGTCCTGATCCTGTTTAACGATATAACGAGACAAAAACAGGCCAGGGATGAGCTCGATGAACACATGCTCAGACTGGAAGAAAAAGTCAGTCATAAAACGGCACGATACAAGGAGATTCATCTCGAGTTTCAGAAGGAACTCGCCTACCGTAAAAAAATTCAACGAGATCTGGAAAGCGCTCTGGAGCAGGTCAAACAGCTCAGAGGTCTTCTGCCGATCTGTGCCTCCTGCAAAAACATAAGAGACGATAACGGTTACTGGAGCCAGATTGAAGGCTATATTGAAAAACACTCCGATGTGACGTTTACCCACGGCCTCTGTCCCGACTGCGGTAAAAAACTCTACCCCGAGCTATTCGACACCGACATTGAAGAGCCGTGATCAGGCCAGCGATTTCTGCAATCCATATTTTTCCACCACGCTTCCATTGCAACTCTGATATCAGCCTGATCTAAAATCACACCATCACCCAAAAAAAACGTAACTATTCAGCAAGAAGAACAAATTTCTCAAGGTACCCTTCAGATATGCTCAGGTAAGCGAAGACTCCGAGATGGGCGAAGATGGAGTGCAGCTCAATAGTTACAAAACAACAAGCATGATGCCGACTCAAGCCGTGTATTGTGCGAAACCGTCCACTGCTTGACTGGCGGATTATCGAAGTGATAAAATTGGTGAGTAAGATATCATCACCCTACAGAGGAGGAGTACGCATGCCGTTGAGATATTTCCCGGAAGCAGTGAAGGAGTTTGCTCTTCAGGTTTACCAGAAGCCAAAAAATATTGAAGACCTGTCTCTTACCCATGTCGCCTTTACGGGCACGCCGCAAAAGCACCTGCACGACCCGGACAAAGTCGTCCTCGTCATCGACCCTTACAGCAGCAATCTATCCTATTATGAATTTAACAACTGTGATATTTCCTTTGTCGAGAAATTGAGCAATACCGTTGATCCAGAGGGCAATGTCCTGCCCATCATGCGACTGTGGGTCAAAAAAAATTCCATTGGAACTCACTGCAACCCTTTTGTGGTTGCCGACACAATCCGCAGAGGTCCATAAACCAATCACAATGACATAATGAAGCCGGAAATCGGTCACACTTTCAGCTCTTAGCCCATATTTTTCATCAGGATCGTTATGGGACAGGGAGGTATTGTGGAACCGACCCATGCGGTTGCCAGACGTCCCCTGACTACGGACATAAACGCTCTTGGGATGCATACTTTCAGGCTACCTTCAACATGTCGAGAATGGATTTCAAGCGCAACGAAGAATCACCGGCTTCGTAATCAATTCTGGTGAAAAATGCGGGTCAACTCCCGACCTTCAATTTTGACTTCATCAGCTCTTCCTCTGCCTGCCCTTCCATTTATTTTGCCACGCTTTTGGGCCCGCTTGTTGCATTTAATAAAAATAAAAGCAGTAATCAGCCTGAAAACACCACACAACTGTTGCAGTTTGCCACAATTGTGTGGCAAAATCATATGCGAGACAACATAACTGTGGCATGGCAATTATAATCCTCTCATTGATTACAAAATACTAGAAGATGATGGATAATGAACACAACAGGATGATTGAACTGACAAAACGAAGAAACAGTCTGTTGCGTGCAATCAGTGAACTCAATACCGAGGAAACTGACAAAAAAGATATTTTCGCGATACTCAACAGATGTTGTTCAATCCTGCTTGAAAACTCAAAGTACTGTCTTGTCTGGTCTGGAAAAAAGGATGATGATAATCTTGGCATTACCCCCATCACCGCTCTGACTTCAGCAGCAGTTACAGCCCAGACCTGCCTCGATCTCGTTGAGCAGGTCTTGACAGATATGCAGGAATCCAACCCGGCGGCCAGGGCCCTTGCCCTTGACAAACCGGTGATCATCCAGGACATCTCAAAAGAAGACAACTCCTCACCGATCCGTGAGCTGGCTGAGAAAACCCACTTCAACTCTTACAGCGCCTGGCCTCTTTCCTATAATGATAAGCAGTACGGGGTGCTGGTCATTCACTCCTCGGAAACCAATGGCTTTCCCGAAGAAGACATCGACTTTCTCACCACCGTCATCGCCGACATCACCCTGGCCCTTTATGCCCATGACGCCACGGTTGCCCTGCAGTTTGAACACGATTTCAATCGTGAAATAGTCGACTCTGTTCAAGCCCTGATGGTCTCAGTGACTCCCTGCGGCAGAATCCTCAGCTTCAATCCGGAAGCTGAGAAAGTGACCGGGTTCATCCAGGAAAATGTAAAAGATAAATACTGGGTGGATGTTCTTCTTGCCCCGGCCAACCGGCGTGAATACCAGCAGATGTTTTCCAATATTCTCAAGGGAAGCGGCAATGGTATGCATTTTCGTGCAGAACTTGAGACCATTAACGGGAAGCAGCGGATCATTGATTGGCATGGCTCCATCAAACCCGATATCGAAAAAGGCAAAGTGGGTATGGTCCTTTTCGGTATCGACATCACCGACCAGATGGAAACCGATCTGGCCCTGAACCGGGCCATTGCCAAATGGGAAAACATTTTCTCCACCATCCAGGACCCTGCACTCATCGTCACCCACCAGGGTATTATTCGTGACGCCAATCACGCCACCTTTACAGCTGCCCGTAAAGACCCTGAAGAAATCATCGGCCAGTCTGTGTGCACAATACTGCACGGTGGCAGACCCGAGGGCAGCGACTGTCCACTTGAGACCCATCTGACCACCGGGGTCAGTCGTATTGTCCAGACCGAACTCCGTGGCCTGCACGGCAATTATCTTCTCACCATCAGCCCGTTAAACCAGGCGGAGTACAGGGAGAAACTTACCCTGCTGGTGGCCCGTGATCTCACAGAAGAGGAACTGATGAAGGCCGAGGCAATGCGCGCAGCCCAACTGGCCTCCATAGGAGAACTGGCCGCAGGCGTTGCCCACGAAATCAACAACCCGATCAACGGCATCATCAACTATGCCCAGATGTTGAGTGATCTGGCAAAGGACGATACAGGCCAGGACATAGTTCAACGCATTATCGTCGAGTCCAAGAGGATCTCAGCCATTGTCCACAACCTGCTGGACTTTTCCCATAACAGCGAAGGGGACCCGGAACCAGTGGAGATTGCCGCCCTGCTCGAAGACTGCATCAGTCTCGTTGGACACCAGTTGAAAAAAGATCACATCACCATCGAAACCAACCTTCAGCCCTCACTGCCAAGGGCGATGTGCAACGGCCAGCAGATCCAGCAGGTCATCCTCAACATTCTCAGCAACAGTCGGTATGCGCTCAACCAGCGATATAAAAATTTATCGCCTGAAAAACGCATCCTCATCAGCGGTGAACCTGTTATCCATGCTGATCAATCCCGTGTCCGTATCACTATTACCGATTACGGCACCGGCATCGAGTCGCACATCATGGATCGAATTTTTGACCCCTTTTTTTCCACCAAACCCACCGGTGACGGAACCGGTCTCGGCCTCAGCATCAGCCACGGTCTGATGCAGGACAATAACGGTTTTCTCCGAATCAAAAGTGAAGTCGGTAAACAAACCTCATTGATCCTTGACCTGCCCGCCATCGAAAACGGAGGAATGCTCCATGAACGCTAGGAACCGCTTGTTTTCCAACACATCTATTCTCTTCATTATCACCGCCGCACTTCTCATTCTGCTCAACAACCTGACCCGCAGCGGCACGGAACTGCCCACGACTCTGCTGACCTTTCTTCTCCTTGGAATTCTGCTCACGACAAGCCTCTACCTCTGTACCAGGGAACTGAAAATAGAACAGGAAAAAAATGTAAACTATCGAACCCGACTCAAGGCTTCGGAAGAAGAACTCGAGGATATTCAGCGCAGTCATGAAGAGACCGTTGAACGAAGGACCTTTGAAATTTCAGTGGTCAATGCCTCGCTGAACCGTGAGATCGCTGAACGCATCCAGGCGGAAAATGAAACCAAGGCATTGCAGCAGCAGATGGAGCTGATTCTTGAATCTGCCGGGGAGGGTATTTTCGGTCTCGATACAGACGGCAAGGTGACCTTTATCAACAAGGCAGCCTCGCTGATGCTTGGCTGGGAACCGGAAGAGATCGTCGGCGGCTCGCACCACGACCTGGTCCACCACAGCCATCCTGACGGCAGCCACTATCCGGTGGAAGAGTGTCCTATTCACCAGGCCTATAAGGACGGCAAGGTCCACTTCGGTTCCAACGAGGTATTCTGGACCAGGGATGACACCGGCTTCAAAGTAGAGTACACCTCGACACCAATTGTCGAAAAAACTAAAATCCGCGGCGCCGTGGTTGTTTTCCGGGACGCCAACACCTTTGTCTGAACCCCAACATCCACTGATGAAATATTCGGGCTAATCCATGGACAATATCAACACCACCACACCCATCCTGATCATCGATGACGAGGAGAGTCTCAGGCATACGTTCCAGTTCTTTCTCAGTCGTGAAGGATACGGACCGGTGGTCACCGTTGCCTCCTTCGAAGAAGGGGTGAGCGCCATCAATGACTCCTCCTACGATCTGATTATCAGCGATATTGTTCTGGAAGGTGCCTCCGGAATTGATTTTCTCAAACGGGTCCGGGAGCTTGGCATCGACTGTCCGGTAATCATGATCACAGGTTACCCCAACGTGGATACCGCCGCGGAAGCGGTTCGACTGGGAGCCTTTGATTACATCCCCAAACCGGTGGAAAAGGACCAGCTGCTCCGCACCGTCCGCCTGGCCGTCCAGCAACGTCGCCTGATCACAGAAAAACAACGGGCTGAAAAAGAGAGGGAACAGTACCAGCTCTTTCTCGACACACTGTTCAAGAGTGTCACCGATGCCATTATCACCCTTGACCGGGAGCTCACCATCCAACGGATGAACCCGGCCGCTAAAATGCTGTTCAATATCCTCCAGCCGGCCATCAGGGAAGGGCAAAACATCGGACTGGTCTGTGAAGAAAACGAATTCAGACCTCTAAAAGATGACATCCTCAGTGTTCTTAAAAACGGCAAAGAGATCGTCGAGCACCGGATAGAGTGTAAGGGACAGGGTTCCACTGTAAAAATTCTCTCCATCTGCACCTCACCGCTCAATGTTGACCCCAACGATCCCAACGGCGTGGTTATGGTGATTCGTGACATGACTTCCGGTGGATTACGGACGGCTGGAAGACGGGATCGTTTTCACCGCTTCATCGGTGGTTCAAGTACTATGCAGATGGTCTACAACACAATTGAAAACGTAGGACGAGTCGACGCATCGGTGCTTATCACCGGTGAATCCGGCACCGGTAAAGAGCTGGCTGCAGAGGCACTGCACCTTGAAAGTCTGCGCAAAAACCGCCCGCTGGTCAAGGTCGACTGCACCGCCATCCCTGAGAATCTGCTGGAAAGTGAGCTCTTCGGCCACAAACGGGGCTCCTTTACCGGTGCGGATCAGGATAGAATGGGCAGAATACTGCAGGCCGACGGCGGTACTCTCTTTCTCGATGAAATCGGTGATATTTCCACCATGATGCAGCTGCGCCTGCTGCGTTTTCTCCAGGAAAAGACCTTCTATCCAGTGGGCCGAGACACCCCCATCCAGGTGGACGTGCGGGTCATTGCCGCCACCAATGTGGATCTTAAGGAAAAAGTGCGTCAGGGCAAATTCCGGGAAGATCTCTACTTCCGCCTGCGGGTGATCGATGTGATCCTCCCGGCCCTGCGCGAGCGTGATGGCGACATCACCCTGCTTGCCGATTACTTTGTCAAAAACTTTGCAGCAAAACTCGACAAACCGGTCACCGGCATTTCCGACAATGCACTTCAGGTCCTGGAACAGCACCGCTGGCCTGGAAATGTAAGGGAACTGGAGCACGTCATTGAGCGGGCAGCCATACTCTGCCAGGGAACGACCATTACATCAGAAAATCTTTCCAAGGACATCCTGGCCTATGAAAGCCTCCCCGATACCCCACTTCAACCGGCGGCTGCCACCTTTGAAACCAGTGACAATTCCCGCCCCTTTCAGGCTGAAAATGACAGGGACCAGTCCACCGCAGAAAAAATCCTGACCACTCTGCAGAAGTGCGGCGGCAACAAAGCCAAGGCCGCAAGATTGCTCGGCATCGACCGTTCCACCCTCTATCGCAAGATCCGTGAACTGCAGATTGACCTGTCTGTTATTTCACTTGAGTAGTATTACACTGCTGCCCCCTGTCCTGATCCTCCACCACCACTCTCACCACAATCCGTCACAAGTGTTGCAACAGATCTGTTGTATTTCAACACTTGTGTAGCTCTTCACCCCTGAGCATAAATCATCCCCCCGCCAGAGACAGCTGTCACAGCTTTACAAAATTTAACGCATAATCAGATAGTTAAATATCAAAACATCTGTTTTTCACCCTCTTTCTCCCCTGGCATCCTATGTGCAATCTTTCTGGTCAAAGTGGATAGGTTGTTCGCTATCGGAACAAGGGATGTCCCCTCGTTTCCAACGGACCACTGGAGAAATGATGCAAATATTGACGAGCTTTCCCGATACAGTGGAAAAATTCACGGCACGCTTTCCCGATGAAGAGGCCTGCATCGCCTTTCTCTATCATGTACGGTTTCCTGATGGTTTCTCCTGTCCCTACTGCCGCTTTAAAATTCAACTGAAGGAAATAAAAAAATCAATTCCATGTCCCCGCTGCGGCAACACCACCTCACTGACCAGCGGCACCATCATGCACGGCACCAAAAAACCGCTTTGTCAGTGGCTCCTTGCCATCTGGTGGCTTTGCACCCATGAAAGCGGAGCGACTGCCAAAGAACTGCAACGTGTTTTAAAACTATCCAGCTATCAGACGGCATGGGCCTGGCTACAGAAATTTCGTATGGCCATGGGAGCGGCAGATACCTCTTTATGCAAAGGGGTAGTGGAAATCGGCTGTTCATTCGTTCACCCGGCCCGGGAAAAAAAAGATAAGGCCATGGTGCTCGGTGCTGCCGAGGTCATTATCCCGGCAGGGATCACCGGTCGGGTCAGAATGGCTAGCTTTACCCATTGCACTTCCGACAATATCAATCATTTTCTGGTCACTGCCGTCAAACCCGGTTCCACTCTCATCACCTCAAATGAAGAACACTTCCAGACTGTCGCCCAAAACGACTACACCCATGTAATCGAGTCTGCCAACAGGGAAACGGAGCGTGTCCTGGACCTCATTGCAGGTTTTGAGATATGGCTCAACACCCTTCATCGGGGCGGGGTCGCGGTCAAGCATCTCCAGCTTTACCTGGATGAATTCTGCTTCCGCAACAATGCATCAATGCTTGCTGACCGGCCCGCGATGTTCATGGCCCTGTTACGCGGTGTCATGGCGAAGAAACCGACTCCGTACAAACAGCTTGTTTCCGCAAACGCGAGGGAGCAGAGATCATGAGAAACCCGATCCAGATCGGCCTTGCTCTTCTACTGGCCGCCGTTGTCGCAATCGTTGCCTACAATATCTACATTCTCGAGACCACCCCGCCGGAGAGAAGCTACACGGAATTTCTCGCCAACATAGAAAAAGACGAGATCCAATCCGTCTACTTCCGCGGTGCGAGCATCACAGGGGTTGACAGGGAAGCAAAGGAGTTCATCACATTTTCTCCGGACGTCGCAGGTCTTATGGACAAACTCCTGGCCAAAAAAATCGAAATCAGCGGTGAAGAGACCTCAAAATCAATGGGTTCTTTTTCCCAGGCAATGCTGCCAGCCCTGCTGATTCTTGGCGGCTGGTTTATCTTCAGCCGCGCCAAATCCAACCGCTCATCAGGATTTGGTGAAGAAAAAAACTCCCAGCTCACCGCCTACCATGGCAGCAAAGTCACCTTCAGCGATGTCGCGGGCATCGCCGAGGCCAGGGAAGAGCTTCGCGAAGTTGTCAGCTTTCTCAAGAAACCTGAAAAATTCAGCGCCCTTGGCGGACATATTCCAAACGGCGTCCTTCTTCAGGGTCCTCCCGGCACCGGTAAAACGCTGCTCGCCAAAGCCATTGCCGGTGAGGCCGCAGTCCCCTTTTACTCCATGGGCGGATCGGACTTTATAGAGATGTTTGCCGGAGTCGGCGCCTCAAGGGTCAGGGAACTCTTCAGTGAAGCCAAGAAAAATGCGCCCTGCATCATCTTCATCGACGAAATTGATGCCATCGGCGGTAAACGCAGCGGCGGCGGAACCAGCGGCACCAATGATGAACGGGAACAGACCCTCAACGCGCTGCTGGTGGAGATGGATGGATTTGACTCCGGGGAAACTGTCATCATCGTGGCCGCCACCAACCGGCCGGACATCCTTGACCCGGCACTGCTGAGACCCGGTCGTTTCGATCGCCAGGTCACCATCTCCCTGCCCGATGTCAAGGGTCGTAAAAAGATCCTCGAAGTTCATGCCAGAAAAGTTGCCATTGGCAGAGGCGTTGACCTGTCTGAAATAGCCAGGGCCATCCCCGGTTTTTCCGGCGCAGAGATCGCCAACCTGGTCAACGAGGCGGCATTGATGGCTGCCCGGCAGAGTAAAAAGGCCATTGAGATGAGCGATTTTGAAGAGGCCAAGGACAAAATCATCATGGGCCTTGAACGCAAGAACGTTGTCATCAGTGAGGAAAACCGTCGTGTCACAGCCTACCATGAGGCCGGCCACGCCATTGTCGCCATCCTTCTGCCGGATACCGATCCGGTCCACAAGATTACCATCATCCCGCGGGGAAGAGCCCTTGGCCTGACCCAGCAGATGCCCCTTGAAGAGCAGTACACCTACTCCCGTCAGTACCTCGTCAACCGCATAAAAATCCTCCTTGGCGGCCGTATCGCCGAAGAGATCGTCTTTGATCACCAGACCACCGGGGCCAGTAACGACATAATCGGCGCAACGGAGATCGCCACCCGTCTGGTCTGCGAATTCGGCATGAGCGATCAGATCGGCCCCATTGCCTATATCCAGGAGCAGCAGGGATTCTTAGGCGCCAGCTCCAGTTTCAAACCTCACAGTGAGCAGGTCGCTGTCGAAATCGACAACGAGATTAAACGCTTGATTGACCAATGCTACCAGGAGACGGAACAGCTCCTGCGGAATAACTCGAAATTCATCCACAAGCTAGCGGAAGTACTACTGATCAACGAAACAATCGACACAGAGGAAATCGATATCGTCCATCACTGTTACCTCAATGAAAAGGAGATGGAGATTGAGATGAGAAAGCAGCAGAGACTCAAACAACAATAAAACAGGAGCCGGGGTACGGCCAGATTCAAAACCTGGAA
Organism: Thermodesulfobacteriota bacterium; assembly: GCA_039715055.1. Classification (GTDB taxonomy): domain Bacteria; phylum Desulfobacterota; class Desulfobulbia; order Desulfobulbales; family Desulfocapsaceae; genus JBDLID01. The sequence continues at coordinate 9,353 of JBDLID010000047.1, forward strand.
ATCATCCGGCTACTACTTTGATTCTTACAAGAGGAGGTTCACGCCATGAAAAGCAGAAAAAAATTGTTCTCCGCAAGTATGGCTCTTGCCCTGGGTGCCATGTTGAGCTGGTCGCCGCCGCTGGCAGCGATGGATGAGGAGGATGCTCCGGATATGGTGCAGATTGACATTTTGGCCAATCTGTACGCTCCGGTCGAATTTGACCACGCCATGCATGTCGAATACGCGGCATGTGTAGAGTGCCACCATCACACCACAGGGACCAAGCCCTCTAATCCTGACTGTCTCCGCTGCCATGAAAACAGCCCTGAAGCGGAATCCGTGGCCTGCAGTGACTGTCATACCGCTGACCGGTTCTCCAAAAAGGACCTGGAAGAGCGCAGTGAACCAACCAACTACCATATTGATAAACCCGGTCTCAAAGGAGCCTATCATCTCAACTGTGTAGGCTGCCACAAAATTATCGGAGGCCCGGCAGATTGCTTTGAATGCCACCAATACACTGAAGCCGGCAAGAAACGTTTTAACACGGGAGAATTTGCCCCGAAATCGACCGGCCACTCGGACTCGCACCACTAACTCAAGTCGCCTCGGCTTATGAACACTTTATTGGAAAGGAGATAGTCATGTTAAAAAAACTGAACCGGAGGAGTTTTCTCAAAACCTCTCTTGCCGGGACGGCTGGCGCAGCGCTCATGAAGGGCAAGAAAGCAGAGGCCCACAGCTTTACAGGCTATGATGACGGCCTCGGCGTACTTGTCGACCTGACCCGCTGTGTGGGCTGTCGCAGCTGTGAGGCGGCCTGCAACAAGGAGCAGGGTCTTCCGGAGCCTGCAAAACCATTTGATGACATGTCGGTATTTGATGAAATCCATCACGGCCAGAAACGCCGTACCGATGAAACCCGCTACACGGTCGTCAACCGTTACGATGTACCGGAACTCGACCATCCGCTGTTTAGAAAGATCCAGTGCAACCACTGCCAGGAGCCGGCCTGCCTGACATCGTGCTTTGTCAACGCCTACACCAAGACCCCGGAAGGGGCGGTAATCTACAACCCCGATGTCTGTGTCGGCTGCCGAACCTGCATGATCGCCTGTCCCTTTTATATTCCGACATTCAGGTACTCAAGTGCCTTTGAACCGCGGGTCATGAAGTGCATTTTCTGCTACGACACCCGTTTGAAGAAAGGGCTGCCGCCGGCCTGCGTAGAAGCATGTCCAAACGAAGCCCTGACTTTTGGCAAACGCAAGGATCTCATTCGCATTGCAAGGCAGCGCATCCGTGAGCATGAAGGAAAATATGTTGACCATATCTATGGCGAACATGAGGCGGGCGGAACCGCCTGGATGTACATTTCCTCAGTGCCCTTTGAAAAGGCAGGATTTGATATTCATGTTCCCAAGGAGCCCATCCTTAACTACGTCAAGGACTTTCTCTCCATCGTCCCAATGGTCCTCACCATCTGGCCGGGTCTCTTCGCCGGGTTCCATCTCCTGGCAACCCGAAAAGAAAAAGCAGCTCAAGTGACCCAAGACGAGAAGGAGGTATAGAAGATGAAACTATTTTCCAAAAACAACCCAGCAATCCCAATTGTTGACCACCTCAAGCCGGACGGCTCAGAGTGGTCCATCAAAGAGAAACTGTGGCTCGGCCTGTCGCCCACCGATTACAAGAAGCAGTTTTTCCGCAATCCCGTCAACTGGCTGATGATCGGCGTCTTTGCCGTAGGCGTGCCGCTCATTATCCAGCGCTACATCTTCGGCCTCGGCGCTGTTACCCACGCCTCCAACGACTATCCCTGGGGACTTTTCCTGGGATTCGGCCTGTTCGGCATGGTACCGCTTTCCGCATCCGGCTTCATGCTCGGCACAACCGTGGAGCTCTTCGGCCGTAAGGACTTCAAACCCATTGAACGTCTTGCCCTGTTAAACGGCCTGCTCGGCTACTTCTTTGCAGTGCTTTTTCTGGAAGTGGATCTCGGCATGCCGTGGCGACTGCCCTATCCGATGTTTGTCTCTCTCGGCCCTGCGGCGGTTCTCTTTCTCGTTGCCTGGCACGTTGCCACCTATCTCTCGGTGCAGATCGCTGAAGTGCTGCCCGCCTTTTTTGAGTGGATCGGCTGGCTGGCCGGAAAACGATTTATCAGGAAGATGGTTCTCGGCCTGACCATTGCCGGCATCATCCTCTCCACCCTCCACCAGGGAGCGCTGGGAGCGCTGTTCACCTATGCACCGGCCAAGGTACACCCCTTGTGGATCTCGCCGAATTTCCAGTGGCTCCACTTTTTCGCCTCATCAATCTTTGCCGGGCTCTGCATGGTGATTGTCTCTTCAACCCTGATCAGAAACTTTATGGGGTGGCGCTGTGACGACAACTTCAAGGACAATCTCGACAAACTGACCCTGGGACTGGGAAAAGGCTCCTCGTACGCGATGATCACCTACCTGGTCATCAAGATCGTTGCCGTTGCCCATGATCAGGAGTGGGCCTACCTGCTCACCGGCTGGGGCGGCTACTATATGCTCGAGCTTGCTGTCGGAGTTGTACTTCCCATGCTGATCTTTGCCTACGCGGTACGCAATCAGATGCCCGGACTGGTACGTTTTGGTGCCATAATTGTGGTACTCGGCATCATCTGGAACCGGATCAATACCGCCCTGGTTTGCTACAACTGGCAGCTTTACCAGGAGATCCCGCACTGGAAGGAAGTGTGGATCACCATCACCATTTACTCACTCTACTTCCTTACCTACCGCTTTATCGTTTACCGCCTGCCCATCGTTTACGGATGGAAGGGTGAAAAATAAGCGGAGGTTATAAACGGCTATAGAGGAGATACGGGATGCTCTTAAAAGACAGCAATATGATACTGGAACAGTCTTTCCGCAGATTGAATCTGAAGAAACTGTTCTGGCTGACCACCCTGTTGTCGCTCTTTTTACTCCTTGTCATCTCAACATTGGGGCTGAGACAGTATCTCCTCTATCGCCACTGCAACAACATGCTGTCCACCAGCGAACAGCTCCTCTTCAATTATGACTCGATCAAGACAGCTATCGCCGGCAGCCTTCTGGCTGCAGAGCCGCTTGACCGCAGCCGGTTGAAAGAGGAGCTCGATGGACTCAACCATGATGTCGGCCTCATCCTCGATGATGTTCTTATTCCCAAAGAGATCAAGATGAACTTCATCGGCCAGCTCGACCTGATCACTCTCAAGTCAGGGTTGCTGGCTGTTGAAAAGAATGACAACCGCTCACCGGTTCAGCTGAAAAAAATCGGCGACCAGCTCCAGTCCATCAGTTCACGGCTCCATCATTTTCACAAGGTACTGACCGGACACAACCGGTCTCAACTGCATGGACTGCAGCGCGTTCTTGTCGGCACCATGGCATTGAGTCTTTTTGTGCTGACAGCTCTGCTTTTTCTCCTTGCCCGCTATCTCTTAGCACCCATTATCCGGCTGGCGGATCTCTTTTCCCAGGGGCTGCTCAGAAAGAACTGGTCAACAACGGATCCATCCCAGATCTTTACCGTGGAACAGCTGGAAAAAAACATCCTCGCCATGGACAGTGAGCGCAGCAGGCTGAACAACCTGCTCTCAACACTTTCCCAGCTGACCCGTACCATCAGCGAGGAAAAGGACGATGAAAACATCTGGGAACTGGTGTGCACCTACCTGCAGACCAACCCTGACTATATATTTGTCTGGCTTGGGACAGAAGACCCGGCAACCGACTCTATCAAGGCCCTGACCGGCAAGAACCGGAACAGCCTGGTCGCCGAAGAGTGGCTGGAGACCCTGGACTATCTGCTCAAGTACTGTCACCACGGCAAAGGACTCTGCCAGACCGTGCGGGAGGCTCTAAGCTCCTCGCAGACCATTGTCCAGCATATGGAGAGAAACGATATTCCCAGTGAACTGCTCCACCTCTTTGAAAGCAATGAGGAAATTTTCACCTCCATCTCCCTGCTTATTCCAGGTGATGACCAGCTGCAGCGTATCCTGACCATCTACTCTCCAAATCCGGACTGTTTCGGCCCCATGGAGATCAAGGTCATCGAGGATCTTCTTCTGCGGGTCACTGACTCCGGCAACGACCACCAGGTGACTTCGGACACAACAACAGCTTCAGCCCATTCGCTGAACAGTCTTCTGCCGCTTTACCGGCACGGCGTTGTCGGTCTCCTTTCCGCAGGCGTTGCCCATGAGTTGATTGATCTTTTAAACGGAACACTCAACTACACCCAGGCCGTTCTTGATCAGGTGGAAGCAGCAGAGACAAAATCCATGCTTGTCAAGCTCTATGAGGAAGAACATAAAATGACCTCTCTGACCGGAGAGCTTATTCATCTCACTGTTGAGGGCCGCGCTTCAGCAGTTCCCCAAAACCTTTCCCAACTGATGAAGGCCATACTGCTTCTCATCAACCGGCAACTGAAAGCTGACAGGATCGAACTCTCCCAGGAAATAGAACCAGGCCTGCCTCTGACAGAAAAATTGGCCGATGACCTTCACCTGGTCTTATTGAGTCTTCTCTTTCACAGCAGAGGGGCCATGCTGGAACAGTCAACACCCGGTTCCATGAGGTTAATAAAAATTGCAGCCCATGGCTTAAATGAAAAGTATCACATCATCACAATCCAACACCCATACGATGATTTAAAAGACAGAAAAGCTGTGGAGGCAGGACCATATCTCTCAATTGAGCAATGCGTCCATATAATAGCACTCCACGGCGGCAGGCTCTCTGCAGCACAGAAAAAACAAACCCGCATGTTCTCAATCGAACTTCCCCACCCATAAATTTCTTCATTGAAGCAGCAGCACTACACCCGTTCCGAAAAAAGCCAGTAAATGACCATGCATAAATCACATGTCTTTGCCTGCTCATTGGGTTGAGCTCAGCCAGGGTTGTTGGGTTGCGCTGTTCTGAATCCCCAGGGAAATTATCGCTATTTCCATTGAAGCGAAAGCCAACAGTATTGGGGCAACAAAAGGTGCTTAATCCAACCTACGCCTATTAAGGAGAACGAAAACAACACCGTTCAGCGATAGCTTTCACTTCGATATTCATCATTCCCTGTTCGACATTCGATATTCAAAAAAATTCGTGACTATTCAGCAGCACCCACATTGCGGCCGATCAGACCACCTCGAGTAGCACGATATGTGAGAAGGCTTAAATGGGACAAGATGGAGTGCAGCTGAATAGTTACTAACCTTTTACAGAAACAATAAAGGTACAACGAAAGCGAACAGCCAAACCTATCTACAACAGTATCCAACACAGTTGTTGTTCCTCTGCCACACTCTTTTCTTCTCCTTACAACACTTCTGCTTCGCCCCCTGCAGTCTGCCCCACATGTGTGGTTTTGCCAGACAACAGACAAAACCGACGATTTCATAATTTTTACAAATATTTTCGACATGTTACAACAAAAACAATCTTTAATAATCAAACTTTTCGAAACTGGCATCCATGATGCAAATACAAAGGCAAGAAAACGATAATAGCCAAGAATAACAAAGACAAAGGAGGACAACATGACGACTCAACTGAAAACCACACAAAAAACCAAAACCGATCTCAACTACGAAGCTTCAAAATTTGTCCTCGGAGTCGGCATGATTTCCGCTGCTCTGATCGGACTTTGGGGAGCAGCCTGCCTGGTCTCCGGTTTGTTGAACGGCGGCCTCGGTGCCATGGCAAAAGGCTATTTCACTGCAATCACAGGAATGTAAAAACTGTTTGTTCTTAATCGAAAAAGGAGAAAACCATGGCAGCAGATAAAGGAAATAAAGTAGCAGGACGTGTAATACTCGGAATGGGTGCCCTGATGACACTGTGGGCAGGAGCTTCTCTTACTGCAGGACTCAGGCAGGCAGACTGGCAGATTGGCGAGCTGGCTCGACAATACATGATGGCCACCGGCATGATCAAACCGATCCACACCATGGTGGATTTCTACAGCCACATCAAGGGAATCGAATACCTGATCTGTGTGGCGTTTTTTGTGGCCTTCCCGGTTTTCTTTAAATATGTCAACAAGGAACCCGCCAAGATCAAAAAGCAGGTTAAAATCTCCAGCTGATTACTCTTCGTCAGACCCCAAAAAGCCCGGCTTGTGCCGGGCTTTTTGGTTTCATCATTTCCAATCAACAAATCCACAGGTCAGGACCAACTGGCTGGTTTTACTGCTGGACTTTTCCCGCAGCAAGGCGTCTACTGGTATCGCTGGGACGGATCAGCAATATTATAATCCTTGACCGAACCGTCACGCATGGCGACATTCACTACGATATTGCCGGGATATGCCGCACCGGGACGATCAAAGCGAAAGATAGGACGACCGTCATCATAGTCGCGGTAGAAATCTCCTGCCTCAATGATTCGCCCACTGCCATCAACAAGCGATACATTATCGACATTACCGGACATTGCTGACGGCAGGAGAATGACCAGCTTGTGGTCATTTTCCGAAACGGGTTTAAACAGGAAACCGTTACCGCCGACAAACCCGGCCGTAGGTGTCCCCGTACCTCCTACCTGTTGTGCGGTCGTGGTTCCGCCTGCCCCATTCACACCGCCGTCATAACGATAATTCAAAGAAAGAGTTCCGGCGTCAAGCTCACCGGAATCAATTTTTGCCAACACAGATGTGGAAGACTGCAGCGCCATTTCCACCATGGCAACAGCCACGGTGGAGCCCATCCCGTCAAAAATTGCCTCTGCATTACTGTCCAGTTGGGCAGCCTGAAAGGCCTGGGCATGAATCTCCTCCGCTTCCCTGTTTGACACGACGTCGTTATCAACCAGGTCCTTAAGGGCGGCCCGGGATGCATCCTCGACCGGCACATACCCGTCGCTTCTTGTCATCTCTGCAATACGTTCCTCCAAATAATGACGATAGTCCTTTGCCGCATTCTCCCCGACCTGAGTCGTTAAACGCTCAGCAATGAGTGCCGAAAAAAGCTGCTCTTCATTGACCTGCGACTGCTTATCTTCTGGCAGCAGGCTGCTCAGAATGGATTCGAAAGGTGTTCCTCCTGTTTGAGAATCTCTGCTCTCTCCACCCTGCCCACTCTGTTCTACAACAGGCAAATCAACCGATTGCTGCCCGGTGACAGCCTGCTCAAAAGTACCCAGACTCGATACTCCCGGATTTTCGACCGAAGTATATGGGGTGTTGCCGGCAACTGTATTGATAATACTCATAATAACTCCACACCTGTATCAATCTGCTCAAACCAGTTCTCAATGGCAGAAAACAGAGAATCTGGAATTTCCACTACTCACTATTCCTATCGGTTATGAAACAGAACGTCTTTACCATCTTTCAATTTTGTCTGAAATCTGCTAAAAAATGGCCAGAAATATTCCTCAGGCCTCCTCGACAAAAGGTTACACCATGAAAAAGCTGCTTTCTTTTCTCCTTCTGCTTCTCTTTACAGCCGCTCCACTCCAGGGTGAAAACCTCACGACCCTTGAGACAGCCATGTATGACAAGGGGCCTCCCTTTAAAAAATCAACGGTCGAGTTCAGCCCCTTTGACACCATCTACCTCAATGTTTATGTCGGCCCGCTGCCCAAGGGGGCTCATTCCCTTTCCATCGAGTGGATTACCCCTGCCGGGAAAATGACCCGACAGCAGGGCTCCGACTTTAAACTGGATAAAGACACCAATGTTTACAACCGTTACTTCTGGTTGAAATTCGGAAAAAGCGGACCTCTTAAATCCATGTTCTCAGGAGGAAAATTCAGCAGCAAGGTCTATGGCCGGTGGACGGTGAAGATCTCTCTTGATGGCAATTTCATTGGCGAGCAGAAATTCATTGTTAATGAGATCTAACGATTTGAAAATACCATTTATTAAAAGCTAATAGGGTCAATCCTGGTTATCCCTATTAATAACAAGAGGATCCAATCATTTTAACGGTCCTGGCAGAACGCACCCGGCCCGGTCAGTAACCCGGCAGTCCGACCAAAGCCCTCCCTCCTCTTTTGCCTATGACTTTCAACTTGCTATTTCATCACCATTATTTTAATTATTCCCTACTCAAATAGTGATTCACACCTCTCTGGAAATTATTATCGCATGCTTGCGTACTCACACATCCATATTTTTTTAACCAGACAAACAGCAGCGATAAATTTTTCCACTTCTGTCTCCAGCCATGGAACAAACAAATAATCAAACCCAAACCACAGGATCCAGGCGTTTTTTATTGTGGCTCGTCACAATTGTACTGATCTGTGGAATGATCGAAGGTGCATCCTGGCTTGGTGTGCTGGTACTGGAAAAGAAATTTGACATTCGCTACCGGCCTTCGCTGCCGACCAAACTGTCTGCAAGGCATCAAAAGACACTGTCCGGTTTTCTAAAGAACAAATATGATCTCACCGGCTTCAGTGCTGAGCTGGGTTGGACGGTCAAGCCCAACGCCAATGCAAAAAAAGGGTTATACGTCACAAATTCAAAAGGTATTCGTGCCAAACGTGAATACTCTCTGACACCTCCTGCGGACAAAACCCGGATCACCACTTTTGGTGATTCGTACACCTTCGGCATGGAGGTGAAAAACGAAGACACCTGGCAGGAGCAGCTTGGCGAGCTGAACAATAGCCTGGAAGTGCTCAATTTCGGCATAGGCGGCCACGCTCCGGACCAGGGCTATCTTCGTTATCTGGGCGAGGGCGCCAAGTACTCGGCAGACATTGTAGTGATCGGTTTTATGAGCGAGAACATCAACCGGATCGTCAATGTTTACAGGCCTTATTACACTGAGCTGACCGGCCTGCCGCTGACCAAGCCGCGCTTTATTGTTGAGAACAACAGTCTCAAGCTGATCAAAAATCCGTTCCAGCGGCTGTCCGACTACCAGGTTTTATTTGACCAGCCGGAATCGGTACTTCCCAAACTGGGCAAGCACGACTACTATTTCCACACCCGTTATGCCAAACACCCCCTGGATGTCTTGCGAACGGTGCGTCTTGTTAAAATGGCAAACTATGACCTGTTGAAAAAAAGGACCTACGATCAGCAGGGCAGTTATAATGAGAACTCGGAAGGGTATCAGTTACTGCTGGTGCTGCTCGATACCTTTTACAACAAAGTCAAAGAGAGCGGTGCGGAACCGGTGATCCTGATCTATCCAGACTTTGGAGATGTTATCCGGCTTTATAGCGGTAAACCCAAAAAATACCAGTTACTGCTCGACTGGCTGCAGACCAAGCAGTATGCCCATGTCGACCTCATGGATTCAATCCAGAAGTACAAAAAGGATAACAAGGTCGACAACTTTTTTGTAAAGGCCCATGGCCACTACTCTCGTGCGGGTAACGGTTTTGTTGCCCACCAGGTCAACACTTACATCAATGACACTTACAGAAAATAACCCGGGAAAATCATGTCGGAATTTGATCACAACCTTGAAATAGAAATCGGAACTGAAAAAAATTTCGGACTGGTCTTCAGTGCGGTCTTTGCTATAATTGCTCTCTATCCTCTCCTTGGCGGCGGTGCTTTACGGGTTTGGGCAATTATCATCTCCGTTGTTTTTCTGATTGTCACCTTTGTCGCCCCGAGTCTCCTCAAGCTGCCCAACAAGCTGTGGCATAAATTCGGCCTGCTGCTGGGCGCGATCATCGCACCTGTCGCCATGGGTGTTGTCTATTTTCTGACGATTGCCCCCATTGGTATATTGCTGCGCTTATCCGGCAAGGACCTGCTGCGCCAGAAACCGGATCCGAACGCGGACAGCTACTGGATTGAACGAGAAGAGCCGGTGGGCACCATGAAAAATCAATTTTGAGAAAAAAAGATGTCATTTATTCGTGAACTTTGGGATTTTATTCGAGCCAGAAAAAAATTTGTACTTATCCCCATATTACTGGTTCTTGCACTGGTCGGGGCTCTGATTGTTCTCAGTCAGGGATCTGCGGTCGCTCCTTTTATCTACACCCTGTTCTAACCGATGACTGCCATACTCGGCCTGTCGGCCTTCTACCATGACAGTGCGGCAACACTTGTTGTTGACGGCGAAATCATTGCCGCCGCCCAGGAAGAACGATTCACCCGTAAAAAGCATGACCCGGGCTTTCCGGTCAATGCGATCAATTACGTCTTGTCGGCCGGCAACCTGACCCTTGCCGAGGTTGATCATGTCGCCTTTTACGACAAGCCGTTTTTAAAATTCGAGAGGCTCCTTGAAACCTACCTGGCATGTGCGCCAAAGGGCTTCAACTCGTTCAGGATGGCCATGCCTGTCTGGCTGCGGGAAAAACTTTTCCTCAAAAGCCAACTCACCAGACAGCTCAAAAGACTGGATAAACAGTTCAAAGACAGCAAACTGCTGTTTGGCGAGCACCACGTCAGCCATGCTGCCAGCGCGTTTTACCCGTCACCGTTTGAGGAGGCGATGATCCTGACCCTCGACGGTGTCGGTGAGTGGGCCACCACCACCGTGGCCATCGGTCGCTCCGATACACTTGAGATCGTCAAGGAGCTTCACTTCCCCCACTCCCTGGGGTTGCTCTATTCCGCCTTCACCTACTACCTGGGCTTCCGGGTCAACAGCGGCGAGTACAAGGTGATGGGTCTTGCGCCGTACGGTGAGCCGAAATACAAGGATCTGATCCTGGAAAAATTGATCGATCTCAAGAATGACGGTTCGTTTCACCTTGACCAGTCATACTTCAACTACACCACCGGCCTGACCATGACCAACCAGCGTTTTGCAGAGCTGTTCGGTCAGCCGGTGAGAAAACCCGAGTCGGACCAGCTCACTCAATTCCACATGGACATGGCGGCCTCGGTGCAGGCAGTGACCGAGGAAATCGTCCTGGCCATTGTCCGCTCCCTGGCTGAAAGTCATAATATTTCCAACCTCTGCCTTGCCGGTGGAGTGGCCCTCAACTGTGTTGCCAACGGCAAGATACTGCGGGAAAACATTTTTGAAAACATCTGGATACAGCCTGCAGCCGGTGATGCCGGCGGCGCACTGGGCGCAGCTCTTGCGGTCTGGCACAAGGAACTTGGCCAACCACGAGAAGTCAAAACTCCCGACTCAATGCAGGGCGCCTATCTCGGACCCGTCTTTGATCAAGAGTCTATTGAAAAAGAGCTGACCCGCTGCGGGGCCGTCTTTGATACGGTAGAGGACGAGGTGGTCTTCACAGAGGCTGCCCAGGCCCTTGCCAGCGGCAAAGCGGTGGGCTGGTTTCAGGGCAGAATGGAATTTGGTCCGCGAGCTTTGGGCGGCCGGTCTATCCTGGGCGATCCAAGGTCAGAGTCCATGCAGAAGACCCTGAACCTCAAGGTAAAGTACAGGGAGTCCTTTCGCCCGTTTGCGCCATCGGTGTTAAGAGATGAGATGTCGGACTGGTTCAGTCTCGACCATGACAGTCCATATATGCTGCTGGTTGACGGGGTGCACCCGGATAAACGGCGAGTGTTGAGCGAAGAGGAGAATGCGCTGTTCGGGATCGACAAGCTCAATATCAGGCGCTCAGAGATCCCGGCGATTACCCATGTTGACTATTCGGCCAGAATCCAGACAGTTCACCGGGAAACAAATCCCAGATACCACGCCCTTATTGAAAAGTTCAGGGAGGCGACAGGCTGTCCCGTTGTTGTCAATACATCCTTTAACGTCAGAGGTGAACCCATCGTCTGCACACCGGAAGACGCCTTCCGCTGTTTCATGGGAACTGAAATCGAAATGCTGGTGGTCGGCAACGCCGTCCTGCGAAAAGAGAAGCAGGATCCATCACTTAAAGAACAGTATGAAGACAAGTATGAACTGGACTAAAGGGGGCAGGTAATTTACTAACTGGTGTCTGCCCTGCCTTCAACGTCACTTCTCACTTCAGTCAACGGCTCGTTTGCGACCAAAACAATAACCTCTTAATATCACCAAGAATTACCGTTTTTAATAGAGCAGACTGGACTGTATTGAAAAGTATGGACATGACAGGGGAATATGGGTAAATTGATAATCTTTTTCAATGCAGCAGTATCTCGGATGACAAAAAAAATGGCTGCTGCAGGGTACGATATTTATGGCCAGCAAGCATGACCGCCTTCGTGTGGAGTCGGTTCTTAAAGATTCATCAACATCTTTTATCAATAAATACCGAGAGCTTGTAATTGGTGATGGCACCTTTGCCGAACTCTTCAAGTATGAGTTCGTCACCTTTTTTTTCAGCAACCTGGGCGGCGCCCTTGGGCTTGGTTGCCGGAAGCTGTTTTTCCCGGGACTCTTTCGCTCCGTTGGAAAAAATGTACTATTCGGCCGGGGGATTACACTGCGGGCTCCCGGCAAAGTATCCATAGGCAGCTACGTGATGTTTGATGATTTTGTCACGCTGTCTGTCAGGGGAACCGATGAAAACAGTATTCAAATTGACGACAATGTTCTCATCGGTCCCGGAGTCGATCTGAAAACCAGGTTGGGCT
>JBDLID010000048.1:0-20776 GCA_039715055.1 Thermodesulfobacteriota bacterium
CCCCGTCTCCTGACCGATGAGCGCGCCGAATCCGCGCGGCAGACCGAGCGATCCGGCGGGACCTCCAAGGCCGACGACTGCAACCTGCGCGGAGGTCCGACCGGAGAGCAGATCGGCCAGCGGATCGGGGAGAATCTGTGCAGCCTCGGCGGGTGCGAGCGCGACAACGACCGCATCAGCCGATGCCGCATTTCATGTCACCCATTTTGGCATATTTACCGGTGAGGCTGAGACTGCCGCCAATGAGTATCGGTTTTTCTTCAGCAGTCAGTTCAGCTGACAGACCGAAAACAGACAGTAAGAGGAAGAGCAGGGTGGTTACATAAACGTGGCTGCCCGGTTTTAGCAGACAGTTTCCGTAGTTGCGACAGCTGTATTTTCCCGGCATGATCGGCTCCTTTTGAAATAGCAGTAATGCCCCGTAGTTCTACATCAAAATCTATTGCAAAGCCGGTAAGCACTGTGGCTTCCGGCATGTACTTCGGCCACACAGTACCTTCCAGCTTTCGCTACGATCCTGATGAAAAATCTCCGGGATAGAGGAGGGGAAATCCTGACTCGATTATGAGTCTCATATCCATTAGTATTTTTGATAATTTATCAAAAAAAGTCTAAAATAGCCACTGGCAAGAAAGGATAATTTCTCTATTTCTACCCTTGATAGAAAAAACCGGACATACTGACCCTGTCGGCCATCTGGTCGTTGATCAATACGGTTGGGAGCGGCTGGCGAGAGCCGCCGGCTCGGGGAAGGCAGGCAGGAAGTGGAGTATTCAGAAGGTGGGGAGTGATCAGGCCTGCCTGTTCTTGAATACTTGGTGCACTCTACCGATAATAGAGATGCGGGCTGCCCATGGTCATCAGTGACTTGTAGAGGTTACGCCGGAAATCACGGCGGTCCCAGATACCCTGAATGTGTCCCCGTTTCAGGGCGTTGCGTGCCGAATGGTAGTCCGGCGGGATATCAATGCCGGTTGTCTCGCGGATGACCCGGGGGCCGGCAAATCCCACCCGGCTGGAGCGGATGGCGAACTGGTAGGGGGAGCAGCCCAGGAAACTGGCCACCGGTCCGGCATACGAGTTGTTGTCGTAGACAACGATGTAGAGGCCGCCGGAGTCGATGTATTCCCGTACCGCCATGGTACATTTCGGCATCTGGATAACGCCGAGCGTCCCCTCCTGAATACGAATACCGCCTGTGGTGTGGACGTAGGAGATGAGCGGCCGGTGCTTGCGCTTGGCAAGGGCACAGGCCTGGACGAATTTCTCACCTTCAGCCGAACCAACGGTGCCGTTCCTGAAATCATTATAGAGCATCGACACCACTACCTGAATGCCCATGACTTTGGCGTGGAAGGTCATGTTGCCGGCATTGCGGCCGGTTTTCTCCTGGGCTTTTTCAAGACGTGTATCAAATCCCTTGTAACCCAGGGGGTTGCCAGAGGTGATCTGGGTGTTGAAGATACGGATGGAGTCCTGATCAAAGACGTTTCGCAGGTACCACTTGTACTCCAGGGGAAAGTGGTGGCCGCAGGTTTCGCAGACGCCTCCGAACTCACCAAACAGGTCCGGTACCCAGAGGTCTTTGCAGCCGTATTTCTCAGAATTGGGACAGGTCACGGTACGGTCATCGTTGGCCCGCGGGCTGGTGTAGCTGTCCGTCATCTCCAGTGGATCCTGGACAATGGTGGTCGATGGGATGGCCGACTCGTTATAGGTGATGAGCTTTCGCGGTTTGTCCTTGTCGTCCTTGGTGAGGAGGCCAAATGCCGTGGTCAGCGGAGAGGTGATCCGCTTCATAAACACCGAGCCCTCGCCGGAGACGTCCTTGAAGATCTTGCGGGCCTGTTTGTGCTGGGTCTTGAGGATGTCGTAGCGGAAGGTGTAGTAAACCTTTTCGGCCCGTTCCCGAAACCGTTTGGTCATCTCTTCTTCCGGGGCCTCCTGGCCACTGTAGCCGTACTTGGCCATCTCCCGGTATTTTTTCGAGCGCTGCAGAAGAAGCCGCCGCACCTCATCGTGATTGAGATCCCACGGCACATCCACCTCCAGAGTCTGTGCCTCTGATTTTGATTTTTTGCGGCGGATCTCCCATGAGCGGAAGGCGCGGAAGCTGCGGGTGCCCACCACCACTCTGTCGGTGGCGCGCATCATCTCGGTGCGGATCTGGGCAAAGAAACCAAAATCGTCCCGCCGTGCCCCGAGAGGAGGCTCTTTGATCACTGCGTCGATTGTTCCAAGATTGAGGTTGTTGCTGGCAGTGAGTTTGAGACGGCTGGCGCAGACTTCCACCAGTTCCTTGGGCACCTTTTCCCCTTCCCTGATGCGTCCCTCAATGGCGGCTGCCCCTTCGGGTGAGATCACCGAGTAGTAGCCGTGCGAGCACATCAACCTGAAGTCGGAGAGACCGATGGCTTCAGCGCCGCCTGAGCCGCCCTCGGAAATCATGGAGATAATCGGCACCCGCAGTTTGGTCATGGAGTAGATGTTTCTGGCGATCTGCTGAGCCGCCCCCGGGTGCTCCTCCACCGGAAAAGAGCCGGGGGTGAAGATGTAGAAGTGGATGGGGATACCCTCGGTTTCGGCAACCTTCATGTAACGCAGTGCCTTGTCGTTGCCCTCCGGCTGGCAGGAGCCGCCGTTGCGGAACTCCTCGCCGTGGCCGGTTTCCTGGCCGATGACCATGACCGAGGCGGTGTAGGGTTTGTTCTTGATGCGCCGGACAATGGTGGCTTTGGCACAGATCATGGCCGGGTCCACGTTGGCGTCCTCTTCACCGCCGAGCTCGGTGTAATCCTCGTATACGTTTTCCAGGATATCCTTGAGGCTGAAGCGTTGGGCTGAGCGGACAATGCGCACCCGTTCCATGGGGGTCAGCTGTTCCTCGGCCCTCTCCTCGAGAAAGGCGATGGAGGCATCGAGTTTGTGAATCTCACCGGTCAGCTGCTCCTCGCTGTGGTCGTAGATTGTCTGCTTTAACCGCTCGCAGGTTTCCTTGAATCCTTCCAGGTTGCCCCAGTTGGAGTAATCCTTGACCTGGAGGAGGTAGTTGATTCTTTCTTCGATTTTCTGGAGCTGTTTGAGTTGTTCGTTCATCTGGCTCTATAATTGACGTTGACGATAGCGGCAGTGTAATGATCTGTTTACAGGATAACAGGTCAGAAGGTCAGCAGCCGGTCAAGGTTGTCTTTGAGGTATTGAAGGTTTGTGATGATCGGGCCGTCTTGTGAGTCTTTGCCGCGGATCACGGTCTCGTCGATAAAGGAAGCGGCACGCATTTTGGCCTCTTCCATGGTGTCGGCCCAGATAAGGGCCAGCGCCAGGTTTGGATCGTATTCACTGGGGATCAGGTAGTCCCGCTCTGTGGGAACCTGGGAGTAGACCACCGACCATTCGTGATCGGGAAATGAAAAATCGGTGATGGTGCCGATCCAGGGGGCAAAGCCGCGCCGTGGATCTTCGGCAACGATCCGCAGTTCGATGGAGGCCCCGCGGAACTCAACGGCGGACTGCTTGTAGCCCATCTTTTCACCCAGTGCCAACCGGATCTGTTCGCGGATCAGGTTGGGGTGTTCGTTCCTGAGGTAGCTGATTCTGGCCGAGACATCGTTTTCCACCTGGATCCTGGTGTTGACCTCAAGAAGGTATGGGCGGCCGCTCCGGTCCACAATCCACTCCCAGGTGCCGACATTGTCGTAACGGACATGGGCGGCCAGCTTCAGTGAGTAGTCGACGATCTGGTCAAGGACCTTTTTCTCGTCAAAGTCGTACTCGTAGCAGGAGTCGTGAAAGCCTGGGGCTGCCTCCACCCTTTTCTGGCGACCGGTGGATTGAATGGTGCAGTTTCGTGAAGAAAAATGGACCCGTTCGCCGTGGCGGGAGCAGACCAGCTGGACCTCAAGGTGATTGTAGTCACGCAGACATTGCTCGATGAGGACGCCACCGTCACCGAACTGGCGTTTGGCATAGTTCTGAACCTGACGATAGATGCGGCGGAACTGCTCGATTTCGGTAACCTCTTCAATTCCCATACCGCCGCCGCCGGCTGCCGCCTTGACCAGGATGGAAGGGTTTTCAATTCCCTGGGCCAGTTGGTCGTCAAGGAGATTCTGGGCAGTTTCTTCGGCCGCCATCTCATTGTAAATCGGACTGTCGGTACCTGGGATGGTCGGAATATTGAGCTTGTTGGCCACCCGCTTGGTGTTGATCTTGTCACCGAGGTTCTTGATGACCTCCCAGTTGGGACCGATAAAGGTCAGTGCCCGGTCGCGGATGGTGGCACGGCGGGCAAAACGAAAATCCTCCGAGAAAAAGCCGTAACCGGGATGAATAGCGGTGCAGCCGGTATGGTCAGCCACGGCAAAGAGGTCGTTAGGCTCGGTGTAGCTGGTAATCCGCCAGGCGTTCTGGTTGGGGCCTTCGGTGGCGTTCTGCTGGACATGTTCAGAGTCCCTGTCCGCATCGGTATAGACAACCACATACTCAAGACCAAGATCCTTGCAGGCATTCATGATCCGGATGGCAATCTCTCCGCGATTGGCGATAAGGACTTTGCCTGTGAGACGTTTTTTCATATTATCTGACTACGGGATGTGTCAAAAAAATTATAGTTAACCAATTGTAACTTATTGTGAAATTAGCCATGCTGCCCCGGTTGATTGAACCGACGCAGCCATTGAATATAAACCGGCACGATGGCCTACTATAGTCGTCACAGGTCAAATAGAAAAGAAAAAATGTTACTGTTTCTGGTCGGCCGTCGGGGAAGTAGCCCTGCGGGAAAAGTTTTCCCATGGTATGATCCTTCGCCAAAGCAGTTTGTGTTTAAGACCGTACAGTTACAGGAGAAGGCCATGGGAGCCGCAGGGGGAGAGGAATCTGCTGATGGGGGAAAAATGAAAAAGGGCACTGCTATTGGCCCCCTTGACCTGCGACAACTGATTTTGATTTTGTGTTCGGTTGTCCTTCTCTTTGTTGGTATGCCCGGCAGCGGTTCATGCTGGTGGCTCCTGTTTATTGCCCTGGTCCCATTTTTTCTGGCAATCGGGCAGGGGACTCGCAGACAGGCGGTCTGGGCCGGCCTGCTTCTGGGGGTGTGTCATTTTCTCGCCCTTCTTTACTGGCTGGTCAATGTTCTTGGCCATTACGGCGGCCTGCCGCTCTATGTTGCCGTGCCGGCCCTGTTCCTGCTTGCTCTCTATATGAGTCTTTATACGGTTGCAAAAGGGCTCTTTTATTACAGTCTCCTGCACAGGGGAGCCGCCCTCGGGCTTGTCTGGTCCATGGCGTTGTTCTGGGTCGGGCTTGACTGGGTTCGATCCGTTCTTTTTTCCGGATTTCCCTGGATGGATCTCGGCTACGGACTTGGAGGACAGCCGGCTTTGATTCAAAGCGGCGATCTCTGGGGGCACCATGGCCTGACCTTTCTGGTGGTTATGGTCAATGTGGTCATCGCCCTGCTCCTCGACAACCGGTTTCGGCCGCAGAGACCGTTGCTTGTCATTGGCCCTGTTGCCAGCCTTCTGGTCGTCGTTGGACTATACAGTTCCCTGCAGATGAACCGGTTTGAGAACCAGTTGAACAAGGTTCCGTCAATGACTGTGGGTGTGGTCCAGGGCAATATCGCTCAGGATCAGAAATGGACACCGGCCATGCGGGAAAAAACCGTCAACCGCTACATTCGTCTGAGCCGTGAACTTGGCAGGCAGAAGAAGCTTGACCTGCTTGTCTGGCCCGAGACTGCCCTGCCGTTTTATCCCAGTTCCAATCCTCTCATGGCGCCGCTTTACGGCTTTGTTAATAACGATCAGATAAATCTTTTGAGTGGTTCTCCCTGGTATGAGTTTGTTGACTCAAAAAGTGAAAAGCCGCTTTTTTATAACAGCGCGATCCTCGTTGAACCGGTAAGCCGGATCAGCGGCCGGGTTTCCAAAAGCCACCTGGTACCCTTTGGCGAGTATGTGCCATTGAAAAAAATCCTCTTTTTTCTTGGCCCGCTGGTCGAAGCGGTGGGTGATTTTACCCCCGGCACAATCGAAAAAGCTCTTGCTTGTCATCGGGCGCGGATTGGGGTATTAATTTGCTTTGAGTCGATTTTTCCATCCATTTCCAGACAGTGGGCCCAAAAAGGGGCGACACTGCTGGTTAATCTGACCAACGATGCCTGGTACGGGCGGACAAGCGCCCCCCATCACAGTCTGGCCATGTCGACCCTGCGCGCTGTTGAAACCCGGCGCAGCCTGGTCCGGGCGGCAAATACCGGTTTTTCCGGTTTCATCGACCCCCTGGGAAGGGTGCGGGCACTGTCGCCGCTCTTTGAACAATGGGCCAAAGACGACTCGGTACCCCTGATGAGCGGAAAGAGCCCCTATGTTCGGGGTGGCTACCTGTTCGCTCCGGCGGCATTGATTATCTCCCTGTTACTCCTGCTGCTCCGGAAGAGACTTTGGGGTGGTTGAAAGTACACTCAGGGATTTTTAATTTGCAATATGAGGTAAGTGACCATGTCCAACGAAAGCGGTGGAGCGGTTTCCAAGCAGAAATTGAATGACCTCAAAGGCCGGATGCTGGCCTTGAAGGAGCATCTTTGACCTGCCCGCTAAAAAGGAAGAGTTAGAGCGGCTGGAGCAGCGAACGCTGGCGCCCAATTTCTGGGAGGATGCGGCCATGGCTCAGAAGGTACAAAAAGAGCATGGTCGGCTCCAGGACGCCATCAAGGGCTGGGAATCAGGTTGGGATGAGCTTGAAGAAACAGGTCTCCTGCTGGAGATGGCCATGGAGGAAAGAGATTCCGACACCGAGGCCGAGGTGGCGGCAAGCCTTATTGACCTTGAAGAAACAATCGGCACCGCTGAGCTGGAATGCATGTTTTCCGGCGAACACGATCCGGCCAATGCCATGATCGCCATCCACGCAGGGGCCGGAGGAACCGAGGCCCAGGACTGGGTGGACATTCTGCTGCGCATGTATCTGCGCTGGGCTGAGGATAAGGGGTTCAAGGCCGATATCCTCGATCATCTGGCCGGAGACGAGGCCGGTACCAAGTCGGTAACCATCATGGTGTCCGGTCACTGGGCGTACGGCTATCTGCGCTCCGAGGTCGGCATTCATCGGCTGGTGAGAATTTCACCCTTTGATACCAGCGGTCGCCGTCACACCTCTTTTGCCTCGGTGATGGTCATGCCCGAGCTCGACGACTCCATCGAGGTCGATATCGCTGATAAGGATCTCAGGATCGACACCTACCGGGCCAGCGGCGCCGGTGGTCAGCACGTCAACAAGACCGACTCAGCTATCCGTATCACCCACCTGCCCACCGGCATCGTGGTTCAGTGTCAGAACGAACGCTCCCAGCATCGCAACAAGGACATGGCCATGAAAATGCTTGCCGCCCGGCTCTACGAACTGGAGAAGGAAAAGCAGGCCGAGGCCCAGGAGGGGCTTCACGGCGATAAGAAGGAGATCTCCTGGGGCAGCCAGATCCGCTCTTATGTGCTCCAGCCCTACCGAATGATCAAGGATCATCGTACCGATCACGAAATGGGCAATGTCGATGCGGTGCTTGACGGTAATCTGGATCCGTTTATCAAGGCATACCTCCTCTGGCAACGGTAAAAAGGTCTAAAATGATCCAGCTGTGGCCCATCTTTGTACGATCAGGATTGCTCGGATAGGTAAAACTATACCTCGCATTCCTGCTTGTCCCAATCTGGACCACATCTGAACCATTTTAGACCTTTTTTTATTTTGGAATTTTTTGAATTATTTAAATGAGTCCGGCCCAAGATCAAAAATCTGCCACCGCATGTGCCAAGTGCGGGGCCTGTCTGGTGGTCTGTCCGGTTTACCGGCAGAGTCGTAACGAGATTCATAGCGCACGCGGAAAGCTCCATCTTCTTGATGTGCTCGGTCTTGATGGTCATGGTCCGGTTTTTGAGGAGATTTTTACCGGTTGTCTGCTCTGTGGAGCATGCTCAGAGAGGTGTCCGCGGGGGATTGACATTACTGAGCTTATCCGTTCGGCACGGGGGGCTTTTCCTGCGGTCCATGGGGGGCACGGCTATGAAAAGTATCTTGCCCGTAAAGTCCTCGAATCACCACGACTGTTGAAAGGGCTGGCAAAAGTGGCCCGTTTGACAGGGCCGCGGATTGCTGTTTCATTGCCGGCGGATTCAGGCCTTCGCCTGCGTCTTGGCATCTTTGAGCGCGGGGTGACGGAAACGGATGGTCCGACTGTTGAAAAAACGGCCGGAGAAGGAGCCGGGAGGCTGCTCTGTTTCAACGGCTGCAGTTTCACCCATCTCTATCCCGAAATCAGCAAGTCCACCCAGGAGGTGTGTGAACGGTTTGGCTATGAGCTTGCTGCGCCCGATAAGCTCCGATGCTGCGGCTTGGCCGCCGATTCGGCAGGTGACCGGCAGACGGCAGCAAAGCTGGCCAGGCAAAATATCACTGCTTTGGAAGAAGAGCAGGGTCCGATTCTGGTCCCCTGTGCTTCCTGTTATTCCGCTCTTGTCAACTACCCGAACCTTTTTGCAGACGAACCGCAATGGCACCAGCGGGCCGTGCAGCTCACCAGCCGTCTGCTGGAGGTCAACAGTTTCCTCTCATCCTGCCTGGCCGAGTGTCGCAGCTCTCGGAAGAAGAGTCGCAGGAAAAAGGTCTACTATCACCACCCCTGTCACCTGCGCTTTGGTGCGGCTGCCACACCACCACCGGTTGAACTGCTGTCCGAACAGCTGGGTATGGAGATGGTCAAGCCCGACGGTGACCCGGCCTGCTGCGGGCAGGGAGGGCTGTTTCACATTGGTGAGCCGGAACTGTCCGCCAGGATACGCACCAGTCTCAGTACCCGTGTTTTTTCGCTTGAGCCGGAGATTATCACCACATCCTGCTCAGGCTGCCTGATGCAGTGGATTGGGGCTGTCCATCACAGGGGCGCACCAATTGCGGTGAAACACCCTCTGGAGTTGGTCAGGGATTTTCTTTGTTCCAGGAGCTGAATCGGGACATGGAAGCGATGTCCTGTTCCTGTCAGTTTTTCAATCCGGAGGCCTGACCTGTTTATGGGTACCTTGAAACACTAATTTTTCAAGGTAGCCTTATGATCAACCGGCAGAGTCAGGAGTCCTTTGCCGATTTTTTTCCTTCATCTTCTGGTACCAGTCTTCTTTGCCGTACAGCGTATCACTGCAGTCCGGGCACATGGAGTGACTGAACAGGGCGTTGGTGTGTTTCTGGATGTATGACTCGAGGATATTCCAGTACCCCTGGTCATCACGGATTTTTTTACAGCTTGAGCAGATGGGAATCAGGCCGCCCAGGGTTTTGATTTCCTCCAGGGCTTTCTGCAGCCCGTCAATCAACTGCTCCCGTTCCACCTCCCGCTGTTTGCGCATTGTGATATCCCGGTCAACACCCCTGTAATGGGTGATTTTCCCATCACCATCAAAAACCGGAACACCGCTTGTCTCCAGGGTGATGTGGCGGCCATCCCTGTGCAGGTTGATGTTCTCTAGCTGGACAAGTGGCTTTCCCTGTTCAAAGGCCTGATTAAACTCTTCTGCGACCTTGGCAGCCTCCGTCTGCGGCATGAGTTCAAAAGGCGTCTTGCCAAGGACTTCTTCCGGCGTATAGCCAAGTATTTTTTCAACAAGCGGGCTGGCGTAGGTGTAGACACCTTTGGTGTTTACTTCCCAGACAAAATCACCTGAATATTCAACAAGGTTTCTGAATTTTGTTTCGCTCTGTCTCAGTGCCTCCGCCATCTGTCTTTTCTCGGTGATGTCTTCCTTGATTCCCAGGAAGTGAGTTATGTTGTTCTCACCGTCCAGAATCGGGGTGATAGTAGCGCTTTCCCAGTAAAGTTCACCGTTCTTCTTCCTGTTGCACAACTCTCCGTGCCATTCGTTTTTAGCGGTGATTGTTTTCCACAGATCTTTATAGGTTTCAGTCTTGACGGCACCGCTTTGAAGAAATGACGGGTTTTTTCCCAGCACTTCACCCATGGAATATCCCGTGAGTTTGCAGAATTTGCGATTGACATATTCAAGGGTGCCGTCACGGGATGTGATGACAATTGAAATGGGGCTCTGCTGTACGGCAAGGTTGAGATTGTGCAGCGTCTTTTCTGTCTGTTTGCGGGCGGTGTTGTCACGCATGGCAGTCACCCGTGTCTCTTCTCCTTCGTGGATGAAGGTCTTGCACTGAAGCTCCAGGGGGAATTTTGAACCGTCCTTTCTTTGACCGGTGACTTCGTAGTGGTCCTCAAAGCCTGATTCGATGTTGTTTCTTACGGTGTCCCTGTGGCCCGGCATGACACAGTTGATGGCCTCCATGCCGATATAGTCGGAGCGGTCGTAACCAAATATTGAGCAGGCCATGGTGTTGGCCTCATGGATAATACCGTTTTCAGTAATGATGATTCCTTCAAATGCCGCCTCGGACAGGCTTTCAAATTTTGTCCTGCTTTTTTCAAGGTGGTCTCGCTCCTCTATCAACTCCTGCTCAAGCTTTAAGGTGTTGAGCTGCATGAAGCCGACAGTGAGCAGGATGAGCAGCATGGTTGTTGCTATAAGGGCTGCTTCGAAAAAAACTCCCGCAGACAGCAATGACTGGGGCTGGGCTGTGGAGAGGGTGTAGGCCATTCCGCATACTGCAAAGGTGATGATTAATGATACCAGTGAGACAATGAGCGGGTGGTTGTTGCCGGCGATATTGTATTTTTTTGTCTGCATGTAGGATTTGCAGGACAGTAGAATGTAAAATACGGCAAAAAAGCAGGCGGTTGCGATTCGTCCGGAAGGGTCCGGATTAATATAGGTGAAATATGGAATGAAGCCAAGTGAGTAACTGAGGATCAATGCGGTATGGAGCCTGACATTTGGTTTTTCCCCGACAAATAACTTGAAACCAAAATAGAAAAGAGACATTGCCGTAATAAAAATGAGGTTTCCAGCAATTATACTTAAAAAATTCGGAATAATACCCCGTAAACTGAAAAGAAAAAAAGCAGCTGCATGGAGCATGGATGCCCTGGTCCAGCTGTTGAACCCCGGGTATGTTTTTCGGGTACTGGAGTAGGCGGCCATACAGAGACCGAGTGCCAATGTGGTTGTGCTGAGGACAAAAAGGAGTGTGCGGATGTCAACAAAAGAGACCATGTGATGTGTCATCAGTGATTGTGGTGATATACAGTCACAGCAGCAAAGGAAGCGGATTTAAAGAAAAAAGACAAGGATACCGTGTGTAATAATTATTATAATTGATAGTCTGCCCCTGTATACCATTATGAATCACAGAAGTAAAACCTATGGTTAAAAAAGGTAAAATTGACTGTTGATTTCAGAGATTCCGGCAACACCAACTTGATTCATCAGGCCTCGGTGGCCGCAATGCTTCCCCGCATTGAAATACTAATTTTTCAAGGTACCCTTTAATGAATAACCCGGGCCGGCTCTATTTCATTTTGTTGATGATCCGCTGTAGAGGCTCGACCGGGTAGTGGAGGGGGGTCATTTTCCTGTTGATCAGAACAAAGAGGCTTGTTTCCTCCTGTCGGCCGCTGTAGATGATGTGGTGTCCTTTTATGTCATTGACATTGACCCAGACACTGCTGAATGAGTCAAGCGGCGTGTGTCCGACAATGAAAGGTGTTGCCTTGGCAAGATTGAGGCATTTACGAAAACGTTTGACATCACTCTTGTCGTAGCCGGTCAGCTGATTGCCCCGTTTGAGGCGGCCGGTGATCAGTTCCGTGGCAATCTCTGAGCCGGCTTTGAGATTGATCAGCTCTTTCTTGGAGGTTTTGTGCCACGGCGGAGCGGCGTGACAGGCGACAAACTCACTGGATTTGATGACAAAGGGCAGAAGGCTGTAGAAATTTTCCATCTCTTCGACATAGGCCAGGCCCCGGGCTTTGAGCAGGAGTTCTTTCATGAGCAGGGCCTGCGGGATGCCCCGTTTGCTGATATGCTGATTAAAACTGTCATGGTTGCCCCGCATGTAGAAAAAGTTTCTTGGAAAACGAATTTTCAGTTTGAAAATAAGGTCCATGATGAGCATGGAGCTTTCCATCTGGTCCATCTCTCCTGCTAATTCAGAGTGAATAGCGTCTCCGAGAATGATCAGGCAGACTCTGCCTTTTTTCATATTGTCAAGCAGGTCATTTTCACTGAGTATCTTCAGCAGATTGTCTATCCGGGCATGGAGGTCGCCAACGATGAAGGGCTGCACATTGTCCGGGATTTCAATAAGTCCTCCCACTGTTACCTCTTGGCTTTTCGGGCGGAAGGGCTCATTTAAGAGGATTGTGTTGACTGCCCTGATCTGGGCAAGTGCCCTCTTCGGTGACAAAGGCTTGATGGAACCGTTATAAAAACGACCCAGGCGGCGAACTGTCAGAAGTCGCTCTTTTCTGGTTTCACGATGATAATCCGAAAAATCCGTACGCCTTAACTCGACACTTTTTTGATTGTCCAGAGGAGTGATGATGAGGTCGCCGCGATCATTTTTCAGTTGAAAGTGACGTTTGGCAATCTTTTTTTTCAGATCAAACATGGATTTTAACTCACTGTTCATTCGGCCGATGACCAACGTATCGTCCTGTTTGATCCGTGAGCTGGCACAGGTGGCCCGCTTGTCCGCATTGGGGTCGCTGATGAGCCAGTTTTTGGAGCGGCTCGGTTTTTTTTCACCAAGGGTGATTTCCGGTGAAAAGAGAAGAGTTCGGCCGCCGAACCTGATAGTGAACGGCATAGCGTCATAGGCGACCCTGCTTTCACCGGGCAGCGACTGCCACTTGTCGTCCAGGGTAATCCAGTTGATCGGGTCATGGCGCAGGAGGAGCCATTTCCAGCCGCTCAGTGTCGCCAGGTTAGGCTTCAGTCCCGACCCCCCGGTAGCCCATTGCGGAATCTCTGTTTCCTCTTTTTCCGAGATACGGTAGGGTGGTTTTTCAAGGCTCTGCCTGATGTATATCTGTATCCCCTGCCGGTGCAGATAGAGAGCGACCTCCTGGTAAACGGCCAGCTGCCGCCGGACAATTTTCAGGGAGATGTCTTCATCAACCATGATATGGCCGGCCGAGTGGCGGGATTTGCGATATGAAAAAACCGTTCTCGCCTTTGGCAGAAGAAACTCGAAGATATATCGTTTGCGCCAGTTGCCGAAGATGATAGTTGAACTGTCCGGTGGTATCTGGATTCTGTCGAGGTCCAGTTCCAGAGGGCTTGCGGCCTCAAGCCATTCATCGTCAAATACGGTGAGGGCTTTAGATATCCCTTTGAACGGCAGACCCAGGTGGGTCTCTCTTGGGCGGTAAACCAGTGTCTTGTCTTTCCACCATCTTTTTCTGGTCAGGTCAATGTAACCTTCGTTGGGCCAGCCATGAATTTTTTTGATGTAAAAGGATTTGCCGGCACCGGGCGGACCGGTGACGATGAGCTGGACAAAGCTCAGCCCGGCAGGAAGTTTGACCCCTTTGATATCCTGCAGAGTCTTGATGGGAACCAGCTTTTTTTTCAGAAAATCGCCCATGGAAAAAGTATGCCCGATTTTGTCCGGGAAAGTAAGAAGAAAGTCGATGGTTGCCGGGTCATAACAGGGCCCTGCATCGGTCATTTCTGTCCCTTTAAGGGTGCAGTGATAAAGGCCCCTTGTTGACAGAGGTTGATTTTTTAATAGTATTGGAAGCAGCGGCCGAGGCGAAACTGTGGGTATTTAAAGATATTGGACTGACGAATATGCGTAACGATATTGATCAGGAATCGTTGAGAAAACGACTGGAGGAAAGGCTGGAGGTTCTTAAGGAGGAGCTTGCAGCCCAGAAAAAGGATACTGCCCCGCGAGAACTTGACCAGGCCTGTGTCGGTCGCCTGTCGCGCATGGATGCCATGCAGCAGCAGGCTATGGGACAGGCGGCCAGCCGTCTTCTCGGCCAGGAGCGGGAGCGAATCCGGACTGCCCTGAGCCGTATGGATTCTGAAGAATATGGCTACTGCATCCTCTGTGATGATGAGATTGCCGAAAAAAGGCTCGGCTTTGATCCCAGTCTGCTGACCTGTATCGACTGCGCCAGCGCGGCGGAGAAAGGCTAATGGGTGTCGGCGAAGATTGAGACTGCACGAATTCGACATATTTTTCTGATATGACCCGTTTTTTATTTCCAGGGGCGGCGCTGAGGTGCTAGAATCAAATCTATAATGATTCTTATGATTAAAATGAGGTGAAATATGAGTGGTGAAGGCATGGTTAAAATGACGATCAAATTCGTGGATGGCAGCCAGGAGAGTTACTCGTTCGAGCGGCAGATGACTGAAGAAGACAAGTACACTCTGGCCAGCCAGCTTCAGGAGCGGATCGATGCAACGAGTCTGGCGGTTGATCTTGGAAGCAAACTCCTGATTCTGCCGGTCAATAATATCCAGAGAATCGAATTGGAGCCACCGCCTGCCAAGCTTCCTCCCCATTGTATTCAAGGGGCATCTCAAGGCTGATAGTCTTCAGGGTACCTTGAAAAGCAATTTTTCAAGGTACCCTGAAGCGACTGCAATATTTTTCGGACGGGGTGCTGCAGGTCTCGTCCGTTTTGTTTTGCTGTATTTCAGGAGCACTTTACCGAGCGCCCTTTCTTGCAGCTTTTTTCCAAAGAGAGCCATGGGGCGGTTTCGACCTGGCTGCCCTTGGTTCCTTCCGTCTTTATCTCCTTTCTTCCTTGCACTAACGGTGGACTCTGTGTAAAGAAAACAGTGAAAATGCTGACGTATACGGAAAAAAAGTTTTTCCCTATCGTCAAAATCAGCCTTTCACGGCTGAAACCGCAAAGAGGGTTGGGGAAATGTCATTTGTCCCGGTGGTCGGAAAATCGATCCGCAGGCAGTTGGAGCAGCGGGAGGAGGAAATTCTTTCCCCGTTTGCTACCCTGAACAGGAATTCCATAGGACGACGGGTGGAGGAGCCGGATGACGAATGTGATATCCGGACACCCTTTCAGCGGGACCGTGACCGGATCACCCACTCCAAGACTTTTCGCCGCCTCAAGCACAAGACTCAAGTGTTTCTGGCCCCCACCGGTGACCATTACCGTACCCGCCTGACCCACGTCCTTGAGGTTTCCCAGATTGCCCGGACCATCGCTTCGGCCCTCTGCCTCAATGAACCCCTGGTGGAAGCCATTGCCCTGGGTCACGATCTCGGCCACACCCCCTTTGGTCATGCCGGGGAGGCGACACTCAACGAACTTCACCCCCGCGGATTTCGCCACAATGTACATAGTCTGCGAGTGATCGATTTTCTTGAGAATCGCGGCAAGGGCTTGAACCTGACCTTCGAGGTCCGCAACGGTATCGCCAAGCACTCCAAAGGGCGAAACGATATTCTGCCCGAGGATACTGGCGAACTGCCCGCCACACTGGAGGGCCAGGTGGTACGGGTGGCCGATATCATTGCCTATGTCAACCACGATATGGATGACGCCCTGCGTGCCGGGATCATTGGCGAGGATGACCTGCCTGCCGATATCCGGGCAGTTGTCGGCGAACGTCATTCCAAGCGGACCGGTGCAATGGTTCGTGATTTGATCGTCGAATCACTGGCCGCAGCGGACGGTAAACTTCACCTCAGTCCGGAAATGATGCAGGCCATCACCGACCTGCGGGCCTTTCTCTACGAGAATGTTTACCGCTATTACAGGGTGCACAATGAGTTTGAAAAGGCCCAGCGGATCATCCGGGACCTCTATGCCCATTTTCTGGAGCACGGCCTGCAGCGTCAGAATAATTTCACCCTGGAAAGTCTTGTTGATCCAGGTGACTGGGCCGACCCAAAAGAGGCTCACCGGGCGGTGACGGATTTTATCGCCGGCATGACAGACCGGTACGCCCTGGGTCTCTGGGAACAGATATTTCTGCCAAAGCCGTGGAGGGCCAGGGGTTGAGAAAAAATGATTGTGGAAACCTGGCCGCCATCCGGCACCACAAAATTGTAAACCAATAAATAGATAAATTCGAAGAATAGAAGCATGACTACAGCAAAGACAAACGGTCTTTCCAAGGCCTATGAGTTCAGCGATGTTGAGAGTAAATGGCTTGATCGCTGGAGTGAAGCAAAAAGTTTTCAGGGTGTCATGGAAGATGGGAAAGACTCTTTTTCCATTGTCATCCCACCTCCAAATGTCACCGGTGTGCTCCACGTCGGTCACGCCCTGAACAACACCATGCAGGATGTTCTGGTCCGCTATCACCGGATGCGGGGCGACAACACTCTGTGGGTACCGGGAACCGATCATGCCGGAATCGCCACCCAGAACGTGGTTGAGCGTCAGTTGGCAACCGAGGGTAAGTCCCGTCATGATGTGGGACGTGATGCTTTTATTGAAAAGGTGTGGGAGTGGCGCAAGGAAAAGGGCGGTACCATCATCAAGCAGCTCAAGCGGCTTGGTGCCTCATGTGACTGGGAGCGGGAACGGTTCACCATGGATGAGGGGCTGAGTACTGCGGTGCGCGAGGTTTTTGTCCGTCTCTATAAGGAAGGGCTGATTTACAAGGGCGACTATATTGTCAACTGGTGCCCCCGCTGTCATACCGCTTTAGCCGATGACGAGGTCGAACACGAGGACACAAAGGGCAAGCTCTACCACCTCCGATACCCCTTTGCCGACGGTTCCGGACACGTGGTGGTGGCCACCACCCGGCCGGAGACCATGCTCGGTGATACGGGTGTTGCCGTTCACCCCGATGATGAACGCTACAGCCACCTGGCAGACGTGGGCATAAAACTGCCCCTTACCGACCGCACCATCCCGGTGGTCTTTGACCATCACGTAGAGAAGGATTTCGGTACCGGCGCGCTCAAGGTCACCCCGTCCCATGACCGGGATGACTACGAAATCGGCATGCGCCACAACCTTGAACTGTGCAAGGTGATGGATGACTCCGGCGTCATGAACGAGGCGGCCGGAACATATGCCGGGCTCGACCGTTTTGA
Source organism: Thermodesulfobacteriota bacterium (assembly GCA_039715055.1). Lineage (GTDB taxonomy): Bacteria > Desulfobacterota > Desulfobulbia > Desulfobulbales > Desulfocapsaceae > JBDLID01. The sequence continues at coordinate 16,984 of JBDLID010000048.1, forward strand.
CTGCCGCAGGAAAATTGTTGCCGATCTTGAGGAACAGGGATTTCTCGTTAAAATTGAGGATTACGATCATGCCGTGGGCCAGTGTTACCGCTGCGCAACAGTGGTTGAGCCGACCACGTCCCTGCAGTGGTTCGTCTCGGTGCGCCCCCTGGCGGACAAGGCAGTGGACGCCGTCAAAGAAGGCCGGATCAACATCTACCCCAAAAACTGGTACAACACCTTTTACTCCTGGATGGACAATATCCGTGACTGGTGCATTTCCCGCCAGATCTGGTGGGGACACCGTATCCCGGCCTGGAACTGTGATGACTGCGGAGAGCTGATCGTTGAATCAGACGACCCGACCAGCTGCCCTAAGTGCGGTTCAGAGAAGCTCGCCCAGGAGTCTGATGTGCTCGATACCTGGTTTTCGTCCGCCCTGTGGCCTTTTTCCACCATGGGCTGGCCGGAAGATACAAAGGAGCTGGCCACCTTTTACCCCACCTCGGTGCTGATCACCAGCTTTGATATCCTCTTCTTCTGGGTGGCCCGGATGATGATGATGGGCATCCATTTTATGGATGAGGTGCCCTTCAAGGATGTCTACCTCCATGCTCTCGTTCGTGACAAGCATGGCAAAAAAATGTCCAAGTCCACCGGCAACGTGATCGATCCCCTGGAGGTGATGGATCAATACGGCACCGACGCCATGCGTTTCACCCTTACCGCCTTTGCCGCCCAGGGACGGGAGATCAAGCTGGACGAGGAGCGGATCGAGGGATACAGGTACTTTATCAACAAGATCTGGAACGCGGCCCGTTTTGCCCTCATGCATGTGGATGACTGTGATGAGTCTGTTCGGGATGCGGTCAGAGACCCGGCAGCACTGCCGCTTGTCCATCGATGGATCTTATCAAGAACCGCCACCACCGTCTCCGAGGTGCGAACAAGCCTGGATGAGTACCACTTCAACGAGACCGCCTCGTCGCTCTACCAGTTTGTCTGGCATGAGTTCTGTGACTGGTACCTGGAGTGGATCAAATCGGACCTGTTTTCCAAGGATGAAACGGTGCGCGACCATGCCCGCGGCGTACTGCTCACTGTTCTGGAAACAATCCTCAAGCTACTTCACCCGGTGACCCCCTTTGTGACCGAAGAGATCTGGTCGGTGCTGCCCGGCGAGCGTGAGATGCTGGTGACCTCGGATTATCCGGAGGTTGAGGAGTCGTGGCGGGATGAAGAGGCTGAGAATGCCATTGCAATACTCATGGGGGTCATCACCGGTATCCGTAACATCCGCTCCGAGGCTGATGTCCACCCTTCAGCAACCATTGAAGCTGTTGTCCTCTGTGCTGATCCGCACAAGGCTGAGCTGATCAGAAACTACCAGCCTGCCCTGACGGAGATGACCAGGCTTTCGGCACTGACGGTTGAAACCGAGGGCGACAAACCGGCTGACGCCGGAGTCTATATCTTTGGCGATATTGAAATTTATGTTCCGTTGAAAGGCTTGGTCGATGTGGCCCGTGAAGGGGCCAAACTTGCCAGGGAGAAGAAGAAGGTCGAGGACAAACTCAGGCAGGTCAACGGTAAGCTGGGCAACGAGAAGTTTCTGGCCAATGCACCGGATGCAGTGGTCGCCAAGGAAAAAGCCAAAAAAGACGAGCTTGACGCGACTTTTACCAAGATCGAGGAGGCGGAGGCCCGCTTGAAAGAGCTGGGCTGAGCTGTTCCAACCAACGGTTGTTATGGACAAAAATAAATTGTGCAGCCTGATCCGTACCTTTCTCGATGAGGATATCGGCAGGGGGGATCTGACCAGCGAGACGATTTTTCCGCCGACTGTCATGGGCACCGCTGCACTCCGCTCACGACAGGACTGTATCCTCGCCGGACTTGATATCGCTGCTGAGGTGTTCCATGTCCAGAATCCGGCAATCGTGGTCAGCGACCGGCTTAAAGATGGCCACCAGGTGAGAAAAGGCGACCTCCTCTGCCACCTGGAAGGACCGGTGGTTGATCTTCTCAAGGGGGAGCGGGTGGCGCTCAATCTCCTGCAGCGTCTTTCCGGGATCGCCACTCTCACCGCCGCCTTTGTCGAACAGGTTAAACTTTATCCTGTACGGATCACCGACACGAGAAAAACCACTCCTGGGCTGAGGCTTCTGGAAAAGTATGGTGTAAGGGCAGGCGGTGGCTACAATCACCGTTTTGGTCTTGATGATGGAGTTATGGTCAAAGACAATCATATTGCTGCCTGCGGCTCGATTTCAAAGGCAGTGGGACAGCTGCGGGAAACTGTTCCCCACACCATCCGTATCGAAGTGGAGACCGATACCCTGGATCAGGTCAGGGAGTGCGTTGAGTGCGGTGTTGATATTATCATGCTCGACAACATGACACCCGTCCTGATGAAAGAAGCGGTGTCACTCATCGACAGCCGCGCCCTGATCGAGGCCTCCGGCGGTGTCACCCTTGAGACAGTCCGCGGGATTGCCGCCTGCGGTGTTGATATCATCTCCATCGGCGCCCTGACCCATTCGGCCCCGTCCTGTGATATCGGCATGGACTGGCTGTAGGATTGTAATCCTTCGACAGGTTCCTGGGCTCAAATTCCTATCTTGTATAATAACTTCACCTGTTTAAAGAATATTTCTTGATTCTTTAACATTAAGTGTGCCATACTGACTTATGCAGCTGGGTGAATTGCGTCTATCGTCCGGCCGCTGTTTGTTGATGTCTTATCCACTTGTTTTTATTTGAAAGAAAGGAAAAGAATATGCGTTGTCCAAAGTGTGGTTACATCTCGTTTGACCATATTGATTCCTGCCTCAAGTGCGGCAAGAACGTTGCCAATGCCACCGAGGTCAAGGGAACGACCTTTCATGCGGCAGCTCCCAGCTTCCTTAAACTGAGTTCCGCCGAAAAAGAGGCTCCTTCCGATGAGATTGAGTTTGAGCTGGAGGACGATGAGGAGTTTGAAGAATCGGCTGATGAGATCCTGGAGGCTGCTGACAGTGACCTGGCCATGCTCAGTGGCGAGGATGACGATGAGCTGAGCTTTGACGAGGAAGAGGATGACGAGATCAGTTTTGATGCGGCAATGGGTGACGACATTGAGGCTGACGATGATGAGGGAGAGATTCTGGAAGTTGATCTCGGTGAATTTGAAGAGACTCTTGACGACGACTCAGGAGTTTCGGCCGAGTCCGAAACACTGGATATTGATATGCCGGATGAATTGTCCGATATGTCCGACCTGGCTCCTCCCGGAAATGAGCCTGCTCCTGCCCTCAGTGATACCCCGCCGGCCGCAGCTAAGCCGGCAAGCCTCAATGATGATTTTGACCTGGGTGACGATCTGAGTCTTGATGATATTGCCCTCGACCTCGGTTCAGATTCCCCGGCAGGAGGCGGAGGCGACCTCGCCGATATCTCCCTTGATGATATCGATCTCACCGGCGGTGTCGATGTCTCACCCACCAAGGATGACCTCTCACTGGATGGAGACCTGAATTTTGATCTCAGCCTGGACGGGCTGGGGGATGTGGAGGCAGAGAAGCCGGCACCACCGCCAAAGCCCACTCCCAAGAAAACGGCACCGGCTGATTTGGATCTTGACGATCTCGATCTTTCCCTCTGATGCCCTGTCTTCCTTTTGGTTTGATTGCATTATCACAACCAGAAAGGTGTTGACACCAGTAGGGTTATTGTGTAGATAATCGTCTTCACATGAGGTGCCGAGATAGCTCAGTCGGTAGAGCAACGGACTGAAAATCCGTGTGTCCCTGGTTCGATTCCTGGTCTCGGCACC
>JBDLID010000049.1:0-20531 GCA_039715055.1 Thermodesulfobacteriota bacterium
CATGAGCAGAGAACACATTAATAATGAATTCATGGTTTCAGATCACACTCAAATGATTGGAAACCTGAATGAAATAAGCAACCAGCTAACCCGATTTTACTGGTATTTCCTGGCTTCTATAGCTTCCCTTGGGATAGCGTATAAATCTGTCTTCGATAAACTCGTCAAAACAACCGTGGCTTTTGATCTTAAAGGGCATGCTGATGTGCTAGGTCATTTCCATTTGCCCGATAGCTTCATACAACAACACTGCTGGCGGTTGTCCTCTTCTTTGGGACATTTGCTCCCCTGCCCCTTGGCGCTGAACCTGTCTCCGGTAAAAGATCTGCTGTCTCCGGGCCGGTGCTTGATCAGGCCATCAGCGAGGTTCTGCAGCAGCCTGAGTTTGCCTGGCGTCTCCCCCGGGAAAAGGTGACAAAGGACAACAAAGGGAATAGTTCAGGCCTGCTGGCCAGGTTGTTTTCACCTCTGGCAGGATTCTTTTCAGGTATAGGGACCTGGCTGGGTGACATTGTGAAAGCAACGATTGACTCCCTTTCTAAAAATCTCGGATCGCTGTTTGACTGGCTGGAACTGCTTTTCGACAGAGAAAAAGATGAATCTTCGGAGTTTGATTTTAAAGATATTTCCAGGCCAATGGCATATGTCCTGATTGGTGGGATTTCTGTTCTCCTTTTAGTGTTGCTGGTCAAGTCGCTTCTCAGGAGGCGCAACGTGGTGGAGGTCACTCCGGAGCCAGTGCAGACCGTTCCTGATCTGAGCGCCGAGGAAACTACAGCCGATCAGTTAGCAGAAGACCAGTGGCTGGCTCTGGCCAGTGAAATGCTGGAAAAAAACGAGCTTCGACTGGCCCTGCGTGCCCTCTTTTTCTCCAGCCTCGCCTTCCTTGAGAGGCAGAGACTGATTGTCATCACCCCCTTTAAAACCAACCGTGACTACCTGAGGGAGTTGTCGAGAAACAGTCATGCCATTGGTGATTTGCGCAAGCCCTTTAGTGAAAATATCACTCTTTTTGAAAAGAGCTGGTATGGCAATCACCACCTCAGCAACGATACTTTGACCCGTGTTGATGAGAATTCGAAGTTGATGAGGAGTTGTTGTGGCTGACCATTCAACCAGAGGAAATCGCAGCTGGTCCCTGCTGTTTGGGCTGGCTCTCCTGTTTTTAGCGGCCATGGCCTATCTTTTTGGGCTGCGCTTTGAAAACGGTGATTTCCTGCCGGCCTATTCAAGCCTGCGCAAAGACCCCATGGGTACGGCCGTGCTTTATGAAAGCCTGCAGAAAAGCGGCCTGGCGGTGGAACGTAACCATGCACCACTGTCCCAGGCCTCGCCAGATCCGGGAGAGACCCTGTTCATTGGAGGCTACAGGGGTAGCCTGACCAACGCCCTGGCCGGTGAGGCCACCCGCCAGGCTGTGACTGAATTTGTCGAGCAGGGAGGGCGGCTGGTCATTACCTCCAGTCAATTTTTCTCTCGTAAGCGTGATAAGGACGAGGAGGAATCATCAACAGAAAATCAAGACTGCAGGGAGCCAGGGCAGGAAAACGACCAGACATCAACTGAAACAATAGCCGATGATGTTGAAAAACTAATGGATGATACGGGTGAGCCGGAGAGTGACAAGGCTGAGGAAACAGTTTCTCCCTGGGCGGTATCCATGAAACGGACCGCTGAAAAGGAAGACAGCGATTTTCCGTCAGACCCATTGGCGGTCGGTTCCTTTGAGGGGAAGCGACTGGTGATGGCCTGGCCGGGCAACATGGTCTTTGAAGATCCTGATCCTCAGTGGAATATCGTGCTCACCCATGACAATGAACCGGTGTTGATTGAACGGTCGTTTGGCAAAGGGACTATTGTGCTCTCCACCTCATCGTTTTTTCTCTCCAACGAGGCCATGCTGCGTGACCGGCAGGTGACCCTGCTGAGGTGGCTGGTCGGCGGTCCGCAGCGGCTGATCTTTGATGAGTACCATCATGGCCTCCGTTCACAGGGGTCGATCATCGGTCTGGCCCGCAACCAGAATCTGCATGGGGTGATGATCCTTCTTTTCCTGCTGGCCGCTCTTTTTCTATGGAAAAACAGCTCCTCGCTCCTGCCCCGACACAGCAGAGGTTCAGGCGTTGTCCGCCTTCACAGCGGCCGGGATCAATTTGAGGGGCTGGTCAATATTCTCCGTCTCCACCCACCGGGCAACCTGGTCGGTGTCGTCCTCAGCCAGTGGGAAAAAGGGCAGCGAAAGTGGTGCCGGGGTCATCCGGATCAAATCAGGAAGATGCGTGAACTGGCCGGGTCGCCCAGTGGTCAAAAGGAAACAGAAGAGCAGCAGGTGGCCCGGTATCGGTCCATCTGTCGTGTTCTGAACCAGGATAAAAAGGTGTAACTATTCAGCAGCACCCACATTGTGACCGATCAGGCTGCCTCGAGTAGCACAAGTACACTGCGTCAGCCTGATTGACCACACTGCGGGCCCTGCTGAATAGTTACAAAAAGGTTATCAAAAAAGAGATGAACAGTTATGAGTGAAGCCGCATTGGAACAGTTGAAAGAAACCCTGAAAAAGATCAGGCAGGAAATAGGCAAGGTGATCATCGGTCAGGAAGATGTCATTGACAAGGCTCTGGTTGCAGTTTTTACCACCAACCATGCCCTGATTGAAGGAGTGCCCGGTGTGGGTAAAACTCTGCTGGTCAGGACCATTGGCCGGGTACTGGGGTGTGAAACCAACCGGATTCAGTTCACCCCGGATCTTATGCCCACCGATATTACCGGCACCAATGTGTACAATCTTCAGCAACAGAGTTTCGACCTTGTCAAGGGACCGGTCTTCACCACCTTTCTCCTCGCTGATGAGATCAACCGGGCTCCGGCCAAAACACAGTCCGCCCTTTTACAGGCCATGCAGGAGCACCGGGTGAGTATAGATCGGGATACCCACTCCCTCTCCCCCCACTTTACCGTATTTGCAACCCAGAACCCCATTGAGTACGAGGGGACCTACCCCCTGCCCGAAGCCCAGAAGGACCGCTTCATGCTCAAAATTGTCATGACCGAACCCAATCGGGATGATGAGCTGCAGCTTGCCGGTCGTACCCTTGGTGTGGACAGTCCCGAGCGGGTGCTTGACAGCGGCGACGTGCAGTCTGTACTTTCCGAACCCATGCTGCCGCAGTGCAAGCAGCTGTTCGAGCAAGTTATCCTCAAGGAGGAGCTGGTTGGTTATGTGGTTGACCTTGTCAGGGCAACCCGTGAGCATGAGAGTGTTATGGTCGGCGCCGGTCCCCGGGCCACCCAGGCACTGCTTCTTGCAGCGAGAGCTGCTGCAGCCATTGACGGCCGGGATTTTGTCGTCCCTGACGATATCAAGGATTTTGCCGCACCGGTCATGGAGCACCGCCTTGTACTGCGGCCCGAGTTTGAAATTGAAGGACTGAGCACTGGTGAAGTGGTTGATGATATCCTCCAACAGGTAGCGGTACCCAGGTAGTGGCCAGCCTGGTTCCCTCAAAGCGACTGCTTATCTACGTCGCTTCTTTGCTGCCCCTGGGAGTGCTGCCGGCCGTGAATCCTGCCCTCACGCCGGTGGCCGTGATCCTGGGCTGCCTGGCGCTCCTGCCGGTAGTGGCCGACGGGGTACGGGCACAGAAACTTCTGGTAGGTGTTGCAATCCAGCTGCAGCCGGTGATCAGGCTATGCTGCAACCGCCCCGGTGAGATCACCGTGACTGTGACACAGCAGGGAAACAGCCTCCCACAGATCTCAGTCGGGGTTGACCTGCCGCCCTCAATTGAAACTGACAGCGAAATAGTCACTGTTCCATTGACCACCGGTTATGAACGCTTCGCCTTCCCTCTGGCTGTAGTACCGACCAGGCGAGGCTTGTTTCCCCTTTCTCTTGCCATGTTCGCCGCACGATCCCGATTTGGATTCTGGGAAGTGCGTCAAGCCGAATCCCTGTCCACCGAAATCAGGGTTTATCCGAACCTCCAGATGGAACAAAAAAGTCTGGCTCCACTTTTTCTTCCAAGAGCAGCCGCGGGTATTCATATCAGGAGGCAGGTTGGTCAGGGAAGGGAGTTTGAAAAACTTCGCGAATACCTGCCGGGTGACTCCATGGATATGATCCACTGGAAGGCCACCGCCAAGCGGCAGATCCCCATGTCCAAACTGTACCAGGTGGAACGGGTACAGGAGGTCTACGCGGTTGTTGACGCTGCAAGGCTCTCCGGTCAATCTCTGCCCGGAGCCGAAAATGAGCAGCGGTTGGAGGCGTTTATTCGAGCGTCTCTGGTCATGGGGACAGCCGCCAGGCACCAGGGAGATCTCTTTGGGCTGCTCACCTTCAGCCACCGGGTCGATTCCTTTCTCCGGGCAAAGGGTGGAGCAGGTCATTTCAATGTCTGCCGTGATCATCTCTGCATGCTGGAAATGCGGACTGTCAGCCCTGACTATAGAGAGCTGACCATATTTATTCGGCAGAAGTTGAAAAAACGGGCTCTGCTGGTATTCATGACCAGCCTTGATGACCCGGTGCTTGCCGAAGAACTGCTTAAAAGCCTTGAACTGATCACCCGCCATCACCTGGTGGTCGTTATGGTTATGGCCCCCAAAACTGCCAGGCCGCTATTTTCCGATGAACAGGTGACAAGTGGTGATGACATCCGGCGCAACCTGGTTGGCCATCTGCAGGATCAGGCCCTGCGCACCTTGGAACGGGAGTTTCACCACCGGGGCATCATTATGGTACGCAGTGATAACGGGGCCCTGTCCAGCCAGGTGGTGCAGCAGTACCTCACCGTCAAAACAAGACAAATGCTGTAGCCGTTATGATTTTGAATATAGATAAATTTATTGCAGAAGAACGACCGAACTGGAATGAGTTGGAAGCGTTTCTGGTGAGGCTGGAAAAGGGAAAGAAGGCACATTTTGACCTGGAGGAGATCCAGCGTTTTCATTACCTCTACCAGCGCACATCTGCTGATCTCGGGCGTCTAATGACCTTTAGCGCTGAACCGGAAACAAGGGGGTACCTGGAAAATCTGGTCGGTCGTTCTTATGCGGAAATTCATGAGCCACGAAAAGCACGACTGGGCAAGGGACTGGGCCGACTGATTTTCAAGTCATTTCCGCAAACCTTCCGACGCCATATCCGTTCGTTTTATCTTGTGCTTGTCGTCACCCTTATCGGTGCCGGTTTTGGCGGCCTGACCGTTGCCAATAACCCGGAATCAAAGACCACAATCCTGCCTTTCTCCCACCTTCACACCAGCCCTGACGAACGGATAGCCAGAGAGATGGAGGACAAAGGGGAACAACTGAGTGGCCATCAGGCCCAGTTTGCCAGTTCCCTGATGACCCATAACATAAAGGTGGCGATTTTTGCCATGGGACTGGGAATCACCTTTGGCATAGGAACACTGATCTCACTGTTTTATAACGGTGTAATCCTGGGCGCGGTCTCACTGGATTACCTCATGGCAGACCAGGGGGCCTTTCTCACCGGCTGGCTGCTGCCCCATGGGTCAATCGAAATTCCGGCGTTTCTGATAGCCGGCCAGGCAGGCCTGGTTCTGGCCGGAGCAATGATCGGCCATGGCGACCGTACCCCTTTAGCTCAAAGGCTGAGGGCAATTTTGCCCGATCTCATGGTGCTCATTGGCGGTGTGGCAATAATGCTGATCTGGGCCGGTCTGATCGAATCATTCTTCTCCCAGTACCATGAACCGGTCATTCCCTACTGGCTGAAGATCAGTTTCGGGGCGAGTGAGCTGCTTCTCCTTGTATTCTATCTCACCACAGTCGGCAGCAGCTCCCGGTCGCACAGCCCGTCTCATCCTCCTGCAGTCGGGACGGTAACTCAGGTTGTAACCCGCTAACCATGTATCAGAAGAAAACACAGTTACGAATTCGAACCCCGGAAGGCATCTGTTTCACGCTTGAGCCGGCCAGCCCCCTCATGCGTTTTTTTGCCTGGAGCATCGATTTCCTTGTCATCATTGGGGTCAGCCTCTTTTTACAGCAGTTTGTCTTCAACCATATTGTGGCTGCTGCGCCGGATCTGTCAAACGCCCTGTATCTTTTCATGACGTCAGCACTTTACCTCTGTTATGCCATGTGGCTGGAGTGGATCTGGAACGGCCGGACTCTGGGCAAACGACTCTTTCGCCTCAGGGTGATGGACAGGCAGGGGCTGCATCTCCAGCCCAGCCAGGTGGTCATACGAAACCTGTTGCGGGTGATCGACTCCCTGCCGCTTTTTTATCTGGTGGGTGGTCTTGCCTCCTGCTTTTCACCGCTCTACCAGCGGTTCGGCGACCAGGTGGCAAACACCATCGTCATCAAGCTGCCCAGGTTCAAAGTTCCTGACCTGACCGGAATCGGAGAACAGAAGTTCAACTCCCTGCGCAGCTATCCACACCTGATCGGCCGCCTGCGCAAGGCGGTGACACCGGCCGAGGCGGATATCGCTCTGCAGGCCCTGCGCAGACGTGACACCCTTGACCACCGGGAACGAACCGAGCTGTTTGACCGACTAAGGGATCATTTCAAGTCCAAAACCACCTTCCCGGAGGAGGCGGTCCGCACCTCCAGCAGCGAGCAGTATGTCAGAAATATTGTCGAGCTTCTCTACTGTACCGATCAGAATGAAAATAACCACATGGTCAGGTTCGGGCAGGACAAAAAAAACCATTGAAGCCACTTGCCGCTCCAGTGAGCAGGTGTTGTTCAGCCCTCTGTTTGACCGCCCTCTTCCTATCAACTAGAATAAGACAGGACTGTTCTTTCGGGTTGACGATAAATCTCAACGAGAGTTGCTTTTTTCATACTCCTGAACGAGGTCAGCGTAGAGTCCGAAACTCAAATTTTTCAACCCCTCCCGAAGGTGATTGAATGGTTTGGAATTTCATCCTTTATTTATTTTACGGTTTGGCCTTCTTCACGTTGGGAGTGGCCATCCTTTCAAGGGATATCCGGCTCAGTGAACTTGGAATTGCCAGAATTATCTGGTTGCTGGCACTCTTTGGTATCGTTCACGGCTTTCACGAATGGTTTGAGTTACTGGAACAACTCAATCCGGAAATCAAGAATTCCGTCTTTTCTCTGTTTCGGCTGGCTATTGTCAGCCTCTCTTTCCTGTTTCTCCTCTATTTCGGGCTGTTTCTCAACATCATCACCGTTTACGGCGACCAGGCCCTGAAGACTACCCCTCGGGCTGTCAAGGCGCTGATCGGTATATCCGCCCTGTCTCTACTTCTTTTTGCGGCATATCTTGATCTTGGCAGCGGCAAAGCCATCAACACCCGTCTTTTTGTCGCGTTGCCGGGAGGGATGCTGTCCGGAATCGGTCTGGTGCTCTATTCAAGGATCGTGCGTGCTTTTTCCCGCAAGGTGGCGGTCAATTTCATCTTTGCCGGCAGTTTCATGATATGCTACGCCATCTTTACCGGGGTAATCGCCTCAGATGTCGTCTTACCGATTCTGGGCTTTAAGATTATTCTGTTGCGGGGCTTGTGCGCTTTTTTCATCATGTTCTTCACCATCAGAGGCCTTTCGGTATTCAGCCTTGAACAGCGGGAATTAATCAATGAACAGCTGCTTCGTTTCTCTCAGTCGGAAAAACTGACGTCCATGGGCATTCTCGCCGCCGGCATCGCCCATGAGATCAACAACCCCCTGACCAATGTCTCGCTCAATGTGGAGATGCTCAAAGACCTGGTTGGTGACAACGACAGGGTGATCAGAAAACTTGAGGCAATTGAGCGGAATAATACGCGTGCTTCCCGAATTGCCGGGGAACTGCTCCATTTCTCAAGAGATGAGGAAACCGCACTTCAGCGCATCGACATCAACAAGGTTCTTACAAGCACGAAAAATCTCTTGAAAAACCAAAAACTCAGCTCGATCATCCAGTTGAAGTTGCGGGATATTCCTGAAATCATGGGGATCTCCTGGAAACTTGAAGAAGTCTTTATCAACCTGCTGATGAACAGCATCGATGCCTGTAGTGAAGAGGACACTATCGAGATCGAAACATTTCCGGACAACGGCCGTGCTGTGGTGGTGATCACTGATACCGGCCATGGTATTATTGAAAAAGATATCTTCAAGGTGTTCGACCCGTTTTATACAACCAAGGAAATCGGGAAGGGCACAGGACTCGGTCTGTCTGTGTCTTATAATATAATCAAACAGCATAAAGGGGAGATCTCCCTTGTCAGCAGTGAGCATGGAGGAACTATTGTCACCATATCTTTGCCGGGGATAACAGGCCACCTTGAAAAATTGCCTTTTCGCCCAGACTCTTCGTTATGATAAAAATTTTATCCTCGAAATATCAACTATATGTCTGTGGTGAAATTTTCATCATTCCTCGATTCTGAACGAAAATTCTAATTTTGCAAGGTACCCAACAGATGAAAACTGAAACAATCATGGTCATTGACGATGACCGGGATCTGCGTGAGAGTATTGTCGAAATTCTTGAGGATAACGATTTTACGGTAACCGGCTGTGATTCAGCGGAAACCGCCCTGCAGAAAATCAAATTCCAGGTTCCGCGTCTTGTCATTGTAGACAACATGATGCCCGGTATGGGAGGGATGGTTCTCATACCGCTTTTTAAAAAAGACTATCCCGGGATCAGAATCATCATGATCACGGCCTTTTCAACCGTTGATAATGCGGTGGAGGCAATGAAAATCGGTGCTGATGATTATCTCGCCAAACCGTTCAAGCGGGATGAACTCCTCGTTGCCGTAAAACGGAACCTGGAGGAGTTGAAATTTGAAGAGCAGTTGTCTGAATCCGGCATGGATGAGACCCTGTCCTGCCTGTCGAACCGGATCAGAAGGCAGGTTCTGGCTGCCCTGTCGAAGAAGAGGAAAATGCGTTTTATGGATATCACCCGGCACCTCGGAGTCAGTGATCACACCAAGGTGAATTTCCACCTGAAAAATCTCAAAGTCAACAACCTGATTTCCCAGGATGGGGAAAAAGTCTACAGCCTCACTCAGCATGGTGCAAAAATGGTCGACTACCTGCACCTGCTTTCAAAAAAAATTTCCCCGTAAATACAATCAGCTGCTGCAGTCTTGTGAAGTTTACTTCACAGAAATCCGTCTTTTGTGAGGAACCTTTATCTGGAAGCATTCCACCATGACTCCTACACTGTAAGAGTAGAGGCCATGTCAGGTTCCAGCACAACAAAACCCTTTAGACGGAGGAGTGTGTATGAAAAAGATAACTATTCTAACCATGGCAGCTGTTTTTGGCTTCAGCGCGGCAGCTTATGGCGTGGACCAGACTCTTATCAGCAGCAGAACCAAGGCACCAGTCATTCTCGACGGTATGGTCGACAAGGCATGGGGAGCGGCCAAACCAATCACGGTGACCGTTGATGAAACCCCCTATGAGCCGAACAACGGCTATAAGGGGATGGATGGCACAGATGTCAAAATCAAATCACTCTACGATGACAAAAATGTCTACTTCCTGGTCACCTACAAAGATCCCACCAAAAGCCTTGAGCGTTTTCCGTGGGTCAAACAGGCTGATGCCTCCTGGAAGAAGCTGGCCAACAAGGACGACACCGGCCATGACAACACCTACTATGAAGACAAGTTTGCCATGTTCTGGGACATCAGCGCCAAGGGTTTCAGGGAGGAAGGGTGTATGATCGCCTGTCACATGGATCAACCCGGAGACAAATCAGCCGGGCGTAAATATACCGGTGCCGCCGATGAAACCATCGACATGTGGCATGCCAAATATGTACGTTCACTGCCAATGGGCATGTTTGATGACCAGTATGTCAACAGCAACACCGATCCCAAGAAAAATAAAAACTGGGGACGCAAGGGAGATACCGGCAAAGGCGGATACAAGAACAATGACAATGCAGCCAAATCTGCTCCGGCGTTCATGAACTTAAACGGCACCGACGCCGAAAAGTACTTCGTCATTCCCAGCAAGAAGATTCCCTTTGTGGATACCTTCAACAAAGGTGATGTCGTGCCCGGCATCTTTATCGCACCGATGCAGGGCGGTCGTGCGGACATCCTCGCCCGCAACCATTACGAAAACGGTATGTGGACCCTGGAATTCATGCGACCCTTGAAAACCGAAGGTGAAAATTCGCAGACACAGGATGTGCAGTTCAGTGATATGGCCAGGAGCTATCCGTTCGGAGTGGCTGTGTTTGATAATTCACAGATCAATCATCTCTTTCATGTTGAGACACTTGAAATGAAGTTCAAGTAGGAGGATACACTGAAGTTTCCGTAATTGGTCAATTCGAAGTAATCCATCAGGGGCAGGATCTGTCAGCAAGCACAGATCCTGCCTTTTTGTTTTGTTACTTTCTCTTTTCAGTAACCTCACAAAATTTGTTTATTTTGCCGGTATAATAGAGAGGCATAACCAGATGAATGTTATCTGTGCCGCCGACCTTACCCATAAGCTTTATGGTACAGGCAGGATCATAGTGCTTGATGTCACTGGTCAAGCGTTACTGTTCTGAAGAACTCTCAGTCGTTGCCCGCCTCGTTTGATCCGGTTGTGAATCTGTTGTTTCGGGCCGGCTGGGGCAGTCAGGAAACGGGTTGTCGCAGTGATCACAGAGAGTGAGTGACTGCGGCAGGGGCAGGTCCGAGGTGTCGATTTTGGTATCATTGAACTGTTGCGGGATTTTTGGGCAAAGAGGTGGATGATCTGGCAGAGTTCCACCGGCGTAAAATCTTCAAAACCAGAGAATAAATGGGGTCATCTATTTCATTTATTTTCCTTTCGTTGAGATGAGAAGTACCACCTGGAACAGTCATTATGAACAAATGACAACATTCTTTGACACAGGAGTGTGATAGGTATATACTGATTAATATGGTTAACTCCTTGTGAATAGGATCAATTAACAGTGATGAAATTTTCGTTGCGGCAGTGAGAGAGGTCTCGTTGGTGATGATATCTTTACAGGGCCCAGCCAGTCATTTTGTCATTTATCAGGAGGGGAGGGGGAGATGAAATCATTTAAATTGTTACTGCTTTCAGGTCTATTGATCAGTGCTTCTTCAATACTTTCAGGATGCGACAGTGGCGGATCAGATGGAGGAGGGTCTTCTGTTTCCTGTGACGATATCGCCGGCCAATATTATGGTTCTTTTAAAGATAACTGCGCCGGTGGATCATATGTGTCCGGTGAAATGACCGTCTCGGTTGATGCCGAATGCTCGTTCAGCGGCAGTTCCAGTCACAGGGTCTTAATTGCAGGGTCGTTTACCAGCCGTGATGGCGGGGCGCTGCATGGAAACGGTACTACTGACTCGTCTGGCTGCGGTGAGTTCAACATCAACTGCAACCATTCCGGGAACAGTGTAAGTTGCAGTTACAGTTACGCAAATGGCCGGGATGGTTCGTATTCAGGCCAACGCAGGTAGATTGGCTGTATGCGACAGGTTTTAAGTTTACTCTGACCTCGTTTGTTGCTGGTGTACTTTACTGACGGGAATTTTGAAAACTGTTCCCTGAGGGAGGGCATCAGTTCCACAGAGCCATCACGCGCGGTGATAAAGCTGATTATCTTCATCTCGAATCGACAGTGTGGACAGATCTGAGGATCCGCCTCCCAGGTTTTCCTGATGCATTCCCGCCATAACGGTGGCGGGATCTTTTTAGGTTTGTATTGTGATACGTCGATGACCTCCAGCCCCTTTGCTTCCTCCTGGTCGACTTCTTCGGTAAGTCGCTGTTGTTTTACGGGTTGTCCTCTATGATCTTTGTTCATTTTTACACTTCGGAATGTCCCGTCCCGAAGTGCAAAAATGAACAAGTCACCATAAAGGGTGGAAGGTTGTCAGGATATCAGAAACCCGCAGACAACTCAGCCCTTTTCAGCCTCTTTTTTCATCACGGAGAACTGGCTGGTGTCACGAATTTTTTCCGACTCCATTAGCTCAATATCCCCTCTTGTAAGATGAAAAAATCCACACGAGGGACATCTGCCGTCAAAATTTTCCCCAACAGCGCGCGCTTTCAACTCATCTATGGTCATATGGTCGATGTTTCCGCAGGCTCCTCGCGGATTTTCCGCCCTTACCTGCCTGCGCCCCTGTTTTTTCACATTGTCAGTCATCTTCTCTCTCCATAGGGTTCACTGTCTGAATCAAGTGCTTTTTTCAGAGAAACCGTCAGTTTTTGATTGAGTGGAGAAGCTTTCCTTCTGCATCAACAATGTCCAGTGCAAGTGGGATACCGCCATCCAGGCGGTGAGTGGCACAGGACATTCAGGGGTCGTAGGCCCTGACAGCCATCTCCACCTTGTTTAGAATCTCCTCATCGTAATTGCCGTCTTTTATGAGTGATGTGGCGGCCTGCTTGACGCTCATGTTCATCGGCCCGATATTGTGGGTTGTTCCAACAATCAGGTTGGCATCTTTAATGCAGCCGTTGTCATCCGTCGTGTAGTCATGAATAAGGGTACCGCGCGGTGCTTCAACAACACCTACTCCCCGGCCTCCTTTTGGTTCAACCTTCGCACGGACATCGGTATCGGTAATACCTTCCCAGTTCAAGAGCTCAATGGTTCTTTCGCAGGCGTATATCAGCTCGATCAGGCGGGCATAGTGATAGAGAAGCGTTGCCTGGGCCGGCTTTCCAAACGCGTTACGAAATTCTTCCAGCGCTTCCTGGGCTCTTGGCGTAGCCATCTGGTCGCAGACGTTAATTCGTGCGAGGGTGTTTGCCCTGTAGATTCCCTTCGGCTCATCCAGGTCAAGGGAGAATCCTTCATCCCATACCTTGGCATACGGCATTTTTCCGTAGCTCCAGGGCTCCACATGTTCTCCAAGGTAATCGAGGTAGTCCTCTCCCTCAAAATCCACATAGCTGCCGTCCGGTTTCATCAACCGCTGCTTGCCGTCATAGATTCTGAAAGAGCCGTCAGCACGATCAACTGTTCCCAGAAAGCCGGTTTTGATGACGCCCAGCTCTCCAATGACATCCAGATACTTGCTGAACACATTTTCCTTTGCAAAATCAAGGCTGAACAGGGCAAAGTCCAGTAATGTCTGACTGTCTTTCAAGAGCTCCACCCGCTCAGCTTCCATCATCGGTTTGGAGAATCCCCCAGTGACTGCTGCAATGGGATGAATTGCCTTGCCCGCAAACCGGTCAAGCATCATCTGACCAAGCTGGCGCATCTTCACCACTCGGGTTGCAAGCTCCGGAGCAGCATTGACAACACCGATAACATTACGCACCGAATAGTCGGCATCTGGCCCTAAAACAAAATCGGGTGCCGCCAGAAAAAAGAAGTGGAGGATTTTGTCGTTGATGTGGGCCATGACCTGCAGCAGTTCGCGAAGTCTGTGGCCTGTGGGCGTAGGGGTAACGCCGAAACAGCCGTCAACAGCCTTGTTCGACGCTGTATGATGCATCCAGGGACAGATACCGCAGATACGTGTCACGATACGCGGCACTTCCTCTGCCGGCCGCCCTTCAATGAACTTTTCAAAACCGCGCAGCGACATCAGGCTCATGTATGCATCTTCAACGTTTCCGTCATCGTTCAGATGCACTGAGATCCGAGCATGGCCCTCAATACGGGTGACCGGTTGAATATTTAATACCTTGCTCATCTTATGACTCCTCCTTCACTTTCGAACGTTTCTTTGGCCTCAGGTTGCCGTGGGCTCCGCAGAATCGCTGAATGGATCTTCGGTCGACAACGGAAGTGAAGTCTATGCCGTTACTGGCAAGAGCATTCATCATATCCAGCAATTGACTGCCTTTGGGGCGTACCGAGCCAAAACAGCCACGGCAGGGAACGCGTGCCTCGACGCAGGTTGGTACACCCCGTTTTGAGCAACCGGCTGCCGTTACCGGTCCCATGCACATGAAACCCTGTTCAAGCAGGCAACGCATTTCACTGACAGGTTTTTCCGGATCAAAGTCAGCGTTTTCAGTGAATCGTTTCACCGTTTTCACCTCCCCTTTTCCCTCTCTACGGGTGGGGCAGGTGTCGCAGACACTTTTTGTGGGAAGAACCGGGTCTCGATTTTCCAGAAGGGACATGATCACTTCGGCAATGTGAGCAGGATTTGGCGGACATCCTGCCAGTTGCAGGTCCACCTCAACCTTTTCATCCAGTGCATATACGCGATCAAGCAGTTTTGGGACACCCTGATCGGGCAAAGTGGCCCCAGGGTCTGTTGAGGGTGTCTGAAATACCGCATTGAAGCTCGCCCTGGAATCCTGACCATTCATGAGGGCGGGGATGCCGCCTTGTGTTGCACAGGATCCAAGGGCAACCAGCACCTTGCATTTTTTGCGCATCTCCCTAAGGACTTCAAGATGCTCCTCATTGGCGACTCCGCCGGTAACAATACCCACCACCGCTTCCGGAATCTTCAGCTCATTTCCATCGTCACCGCATTGCCCAAAGTATTTATGATCCATAATCACAGGCGCATGCACAATATCGAGATGCTCTGTCAAGATGGGTACCAGGGCTTCACCGATATTCAGGATAGCGATTTCACATCCGGAACAGGAGCTTAACCATTCTAAAGCTGTTGTTACACCCATATCAGTCTCCTTTAAGCCGCCTCTTCTTGGTCATGGACAGGGCCGAGCTTTCTGACCCTGTCCGTCATTGTATTGACTGCTCCTACAAATTTGTCCGGTTCGGCCGAAGAGACCCAGGTGATGGAGAACCTCTGTTCATCGTACCCAAAATCATCAAGGAGTTCGGAGATCATGGCGGAACGGGTCTGTGCTTTATAATTACCATCCAGGTAATGACATTCGCCGAGGTGTCAGCCAAGGACCATTACGCCATCGGCCCCCTGGTTGAAGGCGTCCAGAACAAATTCCGGGTGAACCATCCCTGAGCACATCACCCGGATAATCCTCACATTGGGTGGATACTGCATCCTGGCAGTACCGGCAAGGTCGGCCGCTGCGTATGAGCACCAGTTGCAGCAGAACGCTATAATTTTCGGTTCATAACTCATTGCCCCACTCCTCTTGTATTAGTTATTCCAACAATGGATACCATATTGTTTCACTCAGACAGCAAGTGCTGCTTCAATCTGGCTGCTGATCTGCTCCATAGTAAACCCTTGAACCGCAACACCCCGTTTCGGGCATGTACCCTGACAGAGTCCGCATCCCTTGCACTGGGCCTTGTTCACCGTGATATATTTATGAATAACACCATCCTCATCAGCAGATTGCTGCTCAACAAGGGTGATGGCATTAAATGGGCAGACATCAAGGCAGAGGGCACAGCCGTCACATTTCTCCAGATCCGGCTCCGCTTTTACTGCATCGAGATCGACATGCGTTTTGGAAAGCAGGGTAACGGCACGGGCCGAAGAACCAAGGGCCTGGGCCACCGACTCCTCAACCGGTTTGGGGTAATGGGCAAGTCCTGCCACGAACATCCCGTCTGTGGCAAAATCGACTGGCCGCAGTTTGGCATGGGCCTCCTGGAAAAAACCATCCCCGTCAAGAGAAACCTTGTACAGTTTATTGAGTTTTTCAGCGTCCGGATTGGGCACAATGGCCGTGGCCAGAACAACCATGTCCGCTTTGATTCGCAAGGGGCGGTGCAGAACGTGATCCCAGACCTCCACAAAGGTGTCTTTATTTTCCTGGTTGACCACCGGTTTTCCATGCAGTTCGTAATTGATAAAGATGACGCCCAGGTTGCGGGCTTTTTTATACAGTGTTTCCCGTTGCCCGTATGTCCTTATATCGCGGTAGAGGATATATACCATACGGTCGGGACTCTCCTGTTTCAGTTCAATGGCAGACTGTACCGAGTGGGTGCAGCACACCTTGGAGCAGTACATCCTGTCACCTTCCCTGGAACCTACACACTGGATGAAAACTATTGATTTGGCCCTGGCAACGTGCTGTTCCTTCAGGTTAAACAGGCGATCAAACTCCAGTGCGGTCACCACCGGTGAAAAGCGTCCATAGCCATACTCCGTCGGCCTGAGTGGGCTTGCGCCTGTGGCGACAATTCCGATACCGTGGTCAATGGATTCCTTTCGGCCATCCTTTGTTGTAATAGTTGTGGTGAAATTACCGACAAACCCTTTGGCGCCCGTCACCTCAACCTCTTTATGGATGGTTATCTTCTCATTCTGCTCAACATGAGCGATAAGTGCAGCAGTTTTGTCGCGTATGGATTCCCCTGACCATGTGTATCCAAGAAACCGTGCATTACCGCCAAGACTGTCTGTTTTTTCCAGAAGATGAACGGAAAAGCCCTGGTTGGCCATGTTCAATGCAGCCGTCATACCTGCGATACCGCCGCCAATGACCAGTCCGGTCTGCTCAATACTCACAGAGATCGGGTGCAGTGATATCTGCCTGCTCACCTTGGCAACGGCCATACGAACAAGATCTTTGGCTTTGGCGGTTGCTATCGCTGGAATGGAGGCATGGACCCAGGAATTCTGGTTTCGAATGTTTGCCATCTCAACCAGATACTCGTTAAGCCCTGCTGATTTCAGCGTTTCCCTGAAAAGAGGTTCATGGGTACGGGGTGTACAGGCGGCAATCACCACTCTGTTCAGCCCTTTTTCCCTGATGGTCTGCACCAGCTGATCCTGCGTATCCTGAGAGCAGCTGAACAGGTTCCGCTCAACATGGTGGACAGTGGGCAGAGAAGCTGCATACTCTTCCACCTCTTCCACATTCACCACACCTGCAATGTTGGATCCGCAGTGACAGACAAAGACACCGGTTTTCGGCTCTTCATCTTCGACCACCCGCTCAACGGGAAAACTTTTCTCGCGGGCCAATTCATTACGGGCCGGAGCAAGAATATCAGCAACAGCGCCAGCTGCGGCAGACCCTTCCACGACCGACTGCGGAATATCCTTGGGACCTGCAAAAACACCGCAGGCAAAAACGCCCTGCTTTGAGGTAGAGACCGGCGTGAAATCAGAGGTTGCCGCAAAGTCATGACCGGTGAGTTTCACTCCCGCAAGTCTGCTCAACTCTTTCACGTGACCCGGAATCTGCAGGCCGACGGAGAGGACCACAAGGTCGAAATACTCCTCCACCTGCCTGCCTTCCTCGTTGACATAACGAAGGCGCAAATCACCGTTTTCGCCGTGGGGCTCCACACCATGGGTCCGGCAACGGACAAAACGAACGTTGGACTCCTCTTTTGCCCGCTGGTAGTACCGGTCAAAATCTTTTCCGTGGGTCCGCATATCCATCATGAATATGGAGGTCTGCAGGTCGGGAACGTGGTCCTTTGCCATCACCGCTTCCTTGATGGCATACATACAGCAGACCGAGGAACAGTAGCCCTTGCCGCACTTATGTTCATCGCGGGAACCGACACACTGGAGAAAAGCGACTTTGGTTATCTGTTTACCATCAGATGGTCTGATCAGATGACCAGCGGTTGGCCCGGAAGCTGACAAATACCGCTCAAACTGCATGGAGGTGATGACGTTTGGATAGAGGCCATATCCCCAGACACCAACCGTTGCCGGATCAAACGGCTCAAAACCCGGTGCCATAACCAGTGCGCCCACATTGACGGTGTGTATCTTCTCAGCGTCATCAAAGTTGATTGCCCCGGAAGGGCACACTTTTTCGCAAAAACCACAGGCCCCGGCCTTCTTAAAACGGATACAGCTGTCTGCATCGATCTGGTATTTCAGGGGCACCGCCTGGGCATACTTGACATAAACCGCCTTGCGTTTACCAGTTGCGGCATCGTACTCGCTGGCCACCTTTTTGGGGCACTTTGCGGCACACTCTCCACAGGCGATACATTTTTCCATATCCACGTAGCGTGGATGTTCTTTTACAGTTACCTGGAAGTCGCCGACCTGACCTGAAATGTCGGTAACTTCGCTAAGTGTCATCAGTTGTATATTTAAGTGCCGACCGCACTCAACCAATTTTGGCGCAATAATTCACATCGAGCAGTCGTTAGTGGGGAAGGTCTTATCCAGCTGAGCCATGGCACCGCCAATGGCGCCGGATTTCTCGACCAGGTATACATAGAATCCGGAATTGGCCAGATCCAGGGCTGTCTGCATACCTGTAATTCCGCCACCCACTATCATCACCGATCCAACTTTTTTGGTTTCCAGCATGACAGATCTCTCCTTTAACTATTTGCTTCAGTAACGTTTGCGGCTTCTTCTTTTTCCTTATCCGGCATGACCAGACTGTCGGCAACCAACTCCCACAGATACTTTACTTCAATGCCGAGATCATACTCTTTGTTCAGTGATTTCATGAGCTGATCGCGGCAGTTATGGCAGGGGGCGATAACCAGTTTGGCGGCCGCCTCCTTGATCTGCCTGGCCTTGATGCGTCCGTAGTACACTCGTTCGGGAGCAAAGGGCATGGCCCAGGCCCCTCCACCGCCGCCACAGCAGTAGTTTGTTTCCCCGCCGGGCTCCATATCCTTAAAATCCGGGCATGCAGCCTGGGTAATCATCCTGCCTTCCTCGTAATAGCCATGACCGAATGCTTTTTCGGATTTCCTGCCGTAGTTGCAGGGATCATGATACGTGGTGCGCATGGTGTGGATATCTTGACTGAGTGTGATCCTTCCCTCGTCGAGGTACTCTTTGAGCAGATCGAAAACGGACATTATTTTAAATTCGTTCAGTGCTTCAGGATACCATCTGTTCAACCCGGACCGGGTTGCAAAGTAAGCGTGGCCTCACTCCGGCAGGAGGAGTATTTCACATTTCAGCCTCCGCATGTTGTCCACAATTCGACCGACAATGGTCTTCATGGCGTCATCATCTCCTGAAAACAGCCCCCAGTTCACTCCTTCCCAGTTGTCCGTTGAAATGGTCCATGACTCATCAGCAGCATAAAAAATCCGCCACCAGTACTTCATATCATCGGGTTCGCCAAAAGGTTCCTTGGAGTTCACTGTCACCAAAACCCTGGAGCCAACCACATCAAGGGGTGTCTCAAAACCTGCCAAGCCTTCTTCAACAAGTTCTTCACCCAGCTCCTGGCAGAGGAAGATGAAGTCGTCCCGCGGAATTCCCAAATTATTTCCCCGCTCAAGGCAGGTTACCACGCCTTTATGTATGGGGCCTGGCACCTGGTCGCGTTCGCGCATGCCGCGCAGCCTCCTGATGAGAGCAAGGATCTCAACACCCGCCGGGCACACATTTTCACATTTTGCACACATGGTGCATTTCCACGGCCAGTTGGTTGCAAGAAGATCCTCTTCCAGGCCAAGGACAGCCATCCGTACAATTTTCCTCGGATCCAGCCCATCCACCCCTGAAATTGGGCAGGCGCTGGCACAGGTTCCACAGGTCAGACAGGCGTCGGCCCACTGCGGTTCTGAGTAGATGCTTTTTTCAACGTACCCGATATCAAGGGGCTCTGGCTGCTCTCTGGTTGCCTCTTCCCGCTCGATAAGTTCCGGATCCACATTTGAGGTCCATCTGATCAGCGGTTCACGACCAAATTTTTTGCAAAGAGCCTGATAGTCCTCAAACTTCACAAGATACTTCTTCCCAGGTCCTTCCTTGGCCGGCAAGGTACCTGCGGTAATCCAGTTTCTTATGGTGTTTCGATGGACACCAAACTCCTCTGCCATTTCGTTGACTCTAAACTCATACATCATCTCAGGTCACCTCATTGAGCAGTTGTCTGGAAGCATCTGGGTTATCATCTCACATGCTTTTTGAACAGCACCAGTCATTGAAGAAGTCAGCCCCACCTCTATCTCGGTGGGAATATATTCAGCCTGGGCTGCAATAATTGTTACTTTTATTCCGGTATGCTGCTCCAGTTCCTGCAGCAGATTCACCGTTGGGAACTGGTGAAGGGAAAAATCATGAATTTTTTTTGCAGGGATTGCAGAGGATTCGATGAGGAAGACCTCCCCGGGCTCACGATCGGGAAAATCCACTGCATCAAGAATAATGATATGCTCGGGCCTGTCTTCGGGGCTCAGGAGATAGTCAAAAAGGTATTCCCGTATCCCTGTCATGGCGTCTATGGCGCCGACCCACTCAGGGAGTTCATGCTCTGTCGTCAAACGTTCAATGACCGTTGGACCAAAGCCGTCATCACCCATTAACAGATTTCCACATCCAAATATCACTGACGATTGCATAAGTTCAACCTGTTGTGCGATTTGTGCATGCCTCCCTCTTATGGAAGCACTCGCCGATGGTGGTGTCAAGAAAAAAGCGCACAATTCTGTCAAGTTCAGCTTTGGGGTGTGCGATTTGTGCACTGGCTGTGCGCCATGTTCAGGTGGGTGATTTGCAGGGTATATAAAGGTATATAAAGGGTATTACGTGACTATTTCTAAGGAAATAATGATGAGTGTGATAGAAAACAATATGAGAACTTCTCTGTACTTGGAGATAGATTGGTAGATTTTTTATAATTTTGAAGAGTTAGCATATTAATAAGAACCCTTCCTTTTAGTTTTTCCTGCATGGTCCGGCCTGAAGGTGCACTTTCTTAACAAATTTATCCAATATTATCAGTTCGTTTCTGCCTGAAAA
>JBDLID010000050.1:0-20480 GCA_039715055.1 Thermodesulfobacteriota bacterium
TTAATGTGTTTAAAGCTTGAATCACATAGCGCTGCTATGCTCATCAAACTGCTCCTTGCCTGCGCAAAGAGATTCTGCGCAACATATGACATTTCATCATTGACGTGATACTAGGCTCGACCGGAAAGGTGGTACTTGTTGATCAACTGGTACAATCTGGCCCGTGACAGTCCGGAGAGTCTGCAGCAGCGTCGCATGTCACCTCCTGCCTCAGACAGCAGTTCCCGCATATAGCCTTCTTCAATTGCACTCTTGTAGGCGCGCCAGGGGATAATTTTTTCAGCTATTGCACTCGCTGGAGCAGGGATTTGCGAAACGCTCTCATTAATGATCTCGGCCCGGGCCTTGCGTACCCTGAAAGATTCAGGAAGATGAACACCGAAAAGAGTTGGTGCAGCCACAGCACCGGCAAAAACCTGCTCTATGGTCTGAAACAGTTCACGCACATTACCCGGCCAGTCATAGGCGGCAAGAGCCTCGAGAAAATCCGGCGACACCCCTTTTGTTTCCTGACCGTAACGATCACAGAGCCGATTGATACAGTACAAAACCAATTCCCGAATATCCTCTTTCCTATCCCTTAAAGGAGGCAGAGGCAAAGTCAAACCCTTGAGGCGAAAGAGCAGGTCAGAACGAAACGCTCCTGCCCTTGTCATCTCTTCAAGGTCTCGATTTGTAGCGGCAAGCAACCTGAAATTACTATGAATCTCTTCATTGGCACCAATCGGTCGGTAAGAGTGCTCCTGAAGAACCCTTAAAAAAGTCTTCTGCATCCTCAGCGGCAGCTCACCTACTTCATCAAGGAAGAGCGTACCTCCGTCGGCATGCCTGATCAGCCCCTTCTTACCACGGTCCGCCCCGGTGAAGGACCCGCGGACATGACCAAACAGGGCACTCTCAATCAGACTCTCTGGAAGCGATGCACAGTCCACAACAACAAACGGCTGAGCAGCCCGCGATGAATTTTCATGGATAGCCCTGGCAATGACTTCTTTTCCAGCCCCTGTTTCACCGGTAATCAGGACATTGACATCACTTCCACCGGCACGTGCCACAAGGTTGAGACAATCATGTATTGCCCTTGATTCGCCGATGATATTTTTTCTCTTCAGGGCCACGGGCCTGACCTCGGCCCGCTGTTTTTCCTTGCGATACTGTAGGGCCCGGGTCAGGTGAAGGGGTAGATCCCTGACCACGTGAGGTTTTTCGATATAACTCCATGCCCCGCCGCGAATAGCTTTTTCAGCCCCATCTGCAGCGCCGTAACCGGTGACAATAATCACCTCGGGCCGGCAGGGGCAATCGACAAAATCAGGTAGATATTCCAGGCCGTCACCGTCGGGCAGCTGAACATCAAGAAGGATCACATCCCAGTCACCCTGCCTTGCCGCCTCAATTCCTTCACGGAGAGTATTAACGGTCTCGGCCTGATGCCCACGGCGCTTGAGCTGCTTCTGCATCATAGTGCAGAGACGACAGTCATCATCAATTACAAGTACTCTAGCCATTATCCAATACCCTGCGAATTGTCTGTGCCAGCTGCCAGCTTTTCACCGGTTTAAAGAGAAAGGCCCGAAACCCCTCTGACAATGCCTGCTGCTCATCGATTACTTCACTGAAACCGGTACAAAGCACAGAAGGTAAATCGGGACGACTGGTCAGCATCTTTTGCATAAGTTTTCGTCCGTCCAGGTCGGGCAAGGTCATGTCGGTCAGCAGCAGGTCGTACTGATTGGGGTCAATGCGAAAAAGCTCAATGGCCTCCAGGCTGCTTTTACAGGCAGTAACATGATAGCCAAGCCTGGTAAGAATTCGTTTCTGAAGAGTGAGAATGTGTTTCTCATCATCCACCAGGAGGATATGTTCATCTCCGGTTGGCTGGGTGATATCCTGTGAGACTCTTGACTTTCTTCGCCGCTCAATTGACGGGAGATACACGGAAAAAGTCGAACCGAAAGACGATTCACTGGAGACAATAATTACACCCCTGTGGCTTTTGACAATACCGTGCACAACTGACAGTCCCAGCCCTGTCCCCTCTCCGGCCGGCTTGGTCGTATAGAAAGGATCAAAGATACGGCCCTGTTCCTCTTCGGTCATTCCGGAACCTGTATCACAGACCTTCAGAACCAGATAATTTCCTGTCTTGAGACCAGCCACCTGATGTTCAGTGGACACCTCCTCCTGAGAAAGGCTGATTTCAATACAACCCTCATTACTTTCCATGGCCTGCTTGGCATTAGTTGCCAGGTTCATCAGGACCTGCTGCATCTGGGTGGGGTCTGCCATAACCGGCGGACAGTCCCTGGCTATGGCCACCTGCAGCGAGATAGTCACCGGCAGTGAAGCCCGCAGCATCTTGCATGTCTCTTTTATAAGAGAGGAAAGCTGCACATGAACAAAACGTTCCTCACGGCTGCGGCCAAAAAGAAGCATCTGGCGAACAAGTTCAGTGGCCCGCTCACTTGCACTCAGCACTTCTGTCAGGTCCAGGTACGGCTGAGAATTCTCAGCTATTTCCTCCATTGCCAGCCTGGTATAGCCAATCATCGCTCCAAGGATATTGTTGAAGTCGTGGGCAATACCTCCTGCAAGTGTGCCAACAGCCTCCATTTTGGCTGCCTGACGAATCTGCTTCTTCAACTCCAATTCCCTGGTAATATTTTTTTTTACCGCAACATAGTTACAGATGGTGCCGTTGCCGTCGATGACAGGTGATATGGCGGCCTCTTCAACCAAACGACGTCCATCCTTTGTTCGATTAATGAACTGCCCCTTCCAGACTTTTCCGTTGCTGATTGTCTGCCAGAGGTGACGATAAAAATCTCTTGAGTGTTCTTCACTCTTCAGCAGACCTGGACTTTGTCCTATGGCCTCGTCCTTTGTATAACCTGTTGAGGCCTCAAAGGCTGGATTAACGTATTGAATTTTCCCGTGGGAGTCTGTGATAATCACCGCATCAGAACAGTGGCAGATGGCGGCGGCAATCCTGTTAAGATGATCAAAATCCCATTGGGTGTGACCAACCATTTCAGCACCCTGACAAGGGACCTCTGTCTTTCCGGAAAGTTCCGCCTTTGAGTGCAAATTCTTTTCTTGCTGACAAGTGCTCAACAGCCTGTTTTTCAATGGCATAGCAATGCAGGTGGCAAGCCCTTTTGCACAATTTTTAAGGGATCTGGTGTATCCCCCTTCACACTCAGCAACACAAAAAATGCCTGCCACCTCACCATCATGGATAATGGGTACAACGAGACAGTTTTCCAGTTCAGTCTGGAAAAATGACAGTGAACACTGGCTATTGGATGTCAGCATCTGACCGTGCGCCAAGGCCCGGCCCCAGAGTCCCTCCCACTGATTTTCGCCTATGATAACAGGTGGCATAAAACCGGAGGCTCTCCTGTCCCGGCCCGAGACCAGGTCCAGACAAATCAGATTGCGCTCTTTATCCAGATACCCAAACACCCCGTACTGACTGCAGAGTGCCCTGGTGATAACACGGAGAACATGGTGATATATTTCTTCACTTTCAACGGTGAGAAAGAGGTGCAGGATCTCATTATGGAAGGCAAGATCCCGTTTGGTCAGCTTGGAGGCGGGCCGCGTCAAGCCATTGGATATACTGTTCTGTTTATGCAATGGGTCCCCTGCAACGGGTTGAAATAATCAGACTATGCTCAGAACATTTATCGGAAGTTATGTGATAAGAATTAAGGGTACCTTGAAAAATTGCCTTTCAAGGTACCCTTAGACGGAAAGGAGTTTCCCGGTACCCGCTTCAACTTCTTAGTGTTAAAGCCCGGCAAAATTCCTGCGGCCGGCTGGGTTTAAGTTCACCCGGAAGGAATGGATGGAAAATGCAGACGAAGGAGACTTAGCGGCAGAAAAAGAGAGGACATCATTGAGGAAAAAAAGGCGAAACCGGTGGAGATTGTTTCAGGTAGCGGCTGTCTTATGGAAACTGATTCCCGATCACCTCTAAGCTTTCTACTGAAGATAAACAGCATGCAGACGAATGAGAGGTTTTCCCTTCTCCCCCTGCAGAGTCATCGTCTCACCTTTGATCAGGTAGCTGCGGACTTTGTCCAGGGCGTCGAGGAATAGACGTTCCTGCTCCATGGACTTCAGGCAGGCTTTCATCGTCGAGATCATCTGTTTAAAGAGCAACCCTGTGTCGGTCTGCTCATAGGTGCCGATGAAATTATTACAGCCGGAAAACCCTTTGACCGAATTTTTATCCCGTCTGAGGATCATATGCAATTCTGTTCCTCCGGCTCCGATGGAGACTGGCTTGCCGTGAATGGAGATGACCTTCCAGTAGGTATTGATCAGGCTGGAATCCGGTTTCGGTCCAGACGGGTTGCTGCGGGCGACTCTTGAGACTACAATCTCCACCGCCTCTCCGGGACTGTTATCAAATGCGCCAATGGATTCAGTACTGGTATACAACAACTGGCCCTGGACCCTGATGACTGCCCGCAGGGTGTAAATTCCCTTGTCCTGAATTCGGGCCGAGTCATACTCGAGTGTGACATGAAAGGGAGGACCGCCTCTGGTGAACATACGGTTCTCGGCGATCATCTCTGCGGCAACGTCCATTCGTGCCGTGTCTTCCATGGTTACAATAACTTCAGCTCCGGGAGGGAGCATAATCCGTTCCAGGTAAAGAACATCGACATTGATGGAACTCATGATGGACGCCTTTTTTTCTGTACCTGCAGCAACTTCTCCGCAAAAAGCTGCAAAAAGGAGCAGTAAAAAGATACACAATAATCGTCTATTCATGTCAGCGTCTCCAATGTTTTTTTGGAATATGGTTTAAAGCCACTCTGCTTCCATGCTTGCTCTTACCACTCATACTCACTTTTACAAACAGGCTGCCCGGCCTAACCAAACCGGCTGTCGGAACGTTTTTCACCGACAGCGGAGCGGTCTGCCTTGAACCAGCCCGAACTACTTCCCTCCACCCCGTCAAATTCTACTATATATGGTTTGATATCCAGCAGCGGTGTTTTGTCGACAATATCAACACCTTCAATCCTCAGCCGGTTTTCATTAATTTCAAGCAGCTTCACAATGGACAGGCCGATATGGTTGGGCCGTAGAGGGGAGCGTGTCGAAAATACCCCCCTGCTGCTCGTATCCATAAACGGCGTCACACGCAGCTCGGTCCGGACGGCCAGGTGAAAATAGTAAAACAGATAAATGTGGCTGAAACCGGAAAGATCTTCAAGCCCTTCGCTAAATACCGGGTCAACCTCCACTGTCCCCTCAACGCCCGATGCTCCCAGCGGCTGAATGGGCATCTCCTCAATGGAGTGGAACGGCGAGTGTATCACGCCGATGGATTGCACAGTTAAACGCATCGATCAGTTCACAGTTGAGGGCAATATATAAGGATGAGAGCGCCCTGTGATTTCAGTGTGCAGATCACTCACCCCGTCCACCTTTTTTGGGCCTTAGCCGTTATGCACACTACTCTCTTTTGTATTCGTTACACCCTCTGCCTTCAACTCCTTGACCTGTGGAGCAAGAGAGCTTTTTGACGGCGGTACCGGCGGTGGCGGTGGCGGACAACCGGCCAAAAGAACGGCAACCGCAATCAGTGCAAGAACACAACGTTTTGTAACAATCTTCATCAGGATCTCCAGTTAATTATTTGCTTTATCGTTATTTTACAAAAGAACCCTGCAACTTCAGCGGACCAGGCAACCTACAATTTTTGTCTTTTCAACGGATTAACCAAAACTATCTTCTCCTGAGGGATACCTTGTCTTAGCCCCGGAGTGATAGATGTTTGACTTGTGGGTAATCAGGTAAAAAATTGAACGGTGCTGAAAATATTTTCCTCCGCATCCTGCTGTTTGTCAAGACAATCATAGCACCTGCAGCAAATGCCACAATGGTTGAGCAGGAAATTAACCAAACAGAATCAATCAGTTAAAAAACACATAGCCAGAACTCATATTTCTATCAGGGAAGGTTCATAATCCGCAGGCGCCTCGAAGCCGAGAAGATTGCAAATTGTGGCGGCAACATTGGCGAGACCTGGCTGCTCCACAGAATTGAAACTCAGTTGATTCTTTTCTGAAAAATCCTGGAGTATCAATGGTACCGGATTTTTGGTGTGGGCCACCATGGGGGCACGGACACCATTTTTCTCGGTCCACATGCAGTCTGCGTTGCCGTGATCAGCGGTGACGAGCAGTACACCACCGGCTTTTTCAACACTTTTCAACAGGCGGCCAAGCACCATGTCAACGGTCTCAACAGCGATTCGTACAGAACTCTCTCTCCCGGTATGGCCGACCATGTCACCGTTTGCATAGTTGACTCGCAGGAACTTGTGCTGACCGGATTCGATGGCCTCAATGAGAAGATCGGTGATCTCCACCGCTTTCATCCATGGCTTGAGGTCAAAAGGTATCTTGTCCGAGGGAACCTCAACATACTTTTCCAGGGTTTCATCAAGGTAACCGGACTTGTTGCCGTTCCAGAAATAGGTGACATGGCCGAATTTCTGGGTTTCGGAGATGGCATACGACGTGACTCCAGAACTGCAGAGATACTCGCCAAGGGTGTTGTCGATGAGCGGTGGATCAACCAGGTAATGTTTTGGAATCAGGGCATCACCATCATACTGCATTATGCCTCCATAAAAGACATCCGGGTATCTCTTGCGGTCGAACTCGTCAAAA
Source organism: Thermodesulfobacteriota bacterium (assembly GCA_039715055.1). Taxonomy (GTDB): domain Bacteria; phylum Desulfobacterota; class Desulfobulbia; order Desulfobulbales; family Desulfocapsaceae; genus JBDLID01. The sequence goes on from JBDLID010000050.1 coordinate 6,699, forward strand.
TCGACCTCATCAAAGGCCCGCGACAGTTCAATGGCCCGGTCGCCGCGAAAATTGAAGAGGATCACCGAGTCACCGTCTTCGATGGTCCCAACCGGCACACCGTTTTCAGCTATGACAAAGGACTCCATATACTGGTCAGTGATGTCCGGATCTTCATTGTAGTAGGTGCGGATCGCCTCGCAGGCCGAGGAAAACTGTCTCCCCTCTCCCAGCACATGGGCCTTCCAGCCCCGCTCCACCACCGACCAGTCGGCATTGTAGCGGTCCATTGTAGTAATCATCCTCCCTCCGCCGGACCCCATCCTGTAATCATGGTCATCTGTTGACAGCTCTGTGAGCTTTTCTTCAAGGGGGCCGAAATATTCAAGCCCGGTTCTGGCACCGACGTCACGGCCATCGAGCAACCCATGAACCCTGACCCGCCCCACATTGTCATCCCGGCAACGGTCCAGGAAGGCATAAAGCTGCTTGATATGGCTGTGGACATTACCATCTGAAACCAGCCCGATAAAATGGACGGTACCACCCTTTTCAGCTCGACCAAGTAGGGTCTGCCACACCTCCCCGTCAAAGGCCTTGCCGCTCTCCAACGCCTCATCCACCAGCTTGGCACCCTGGGAAAAGACCCTTCCCCCTCCCAGCGCGTTGTGCCCCACCTCGGAGTTCCCCATATCGCCATCGGACGGCAGCCCAACGGCAAGACCATGGGCCTTGAGCCGGGTGACCAGTTCCCCTTTCATCAGCCGGTCAAGGTTGGGGGTGTATGACATTTCGACACCGTCACTTTCATCACCCGGGCCGACACCGACCCCGTCAAGGACCACAGTAACCACCGGGCCTGAGAACGGCTTATAATTTAACAGGGGATTCAGATGCAGATCTTTCATTGATACTCCTTTGCTGCAGGGTCATGGAGGGTTTTGATGATGGTTTCTATTTTTACCCTACCCTTTTTCTTTGGATATGCTATTGATGAAGATGGAATTATTAGGAAATTAATTCATCAAATGAAATTTCCCATTTCAATAGTAAACGGTCTTTTCCGTCTGAGCAAGGTTGTTCAACACCTTGCATAATGAAGCCCAACAGCCTTGCAGAAATCCTGATATGACTGATCAACTCCCGCCCGACACACCGCTTCTGCTCAAGGTAAATAAAGGGACTGTACCATCATTTACCACTCTGCTGCAGTCAGGCTTTACCATCGAAACCGAGCCGCAGAAAACTATTTCCGAGTTGCTTCTCGAATTACCCGGCTTCACCGAAGACTATGTTGACGAACGGCTGCAGACCATTTTTCTCAACGGCATGCCCCTTGATGATGTCTCCTCTCCTGTGGGCAGCGGTAAATCTGTGCTGGCCCTTGCCGGCCATATGCCGGGACTTGCCGGGGCCATCCTCAAACGCGGCTCTGTCCATGCCCCCCTTCGTTCCCAGGTGTCAGTTGCCGATTCGTCTTCCCCGGATGAGAGCAATGAGCCCGGCCTGGTACGGATCAAACTTTTCGGTATTGTAGCCAAAGAAAGAGGAGCTGAAATCCTTAATGGCGGAGCACGGATGAACAGCAAGAAACTGGCCGCATTTTTCCGTAACCGGCCTGAGCTCCTTGCCAAGATCATCTCGGCCCAACTGGCTGATCAACAGGTGGAAATACAATCTCTTGCCGAAACACTCAGTTCCATGCCGGAACTCAACCTCACCATCAACGACTGATATGGCCGGACGTTCCCCTCGCGATATGCTTGGCCGTCAGGGTTTGACCCCGGTGGCTGAGGCCAGCTCCATCCTCATGGCAAAACTTGCCGATTTTCGTCCCGGCTCAGAAATTACAGCGCTGGCAACCTGCCTGGACCGGGTTGTTGCCAGAGAGATTACCTCCCTGGAAGACCTGCCGCCCTGGCCACGCTCGACCATGGATGGATATGCGGTCAGGGCCGCTGACACCTTTGGCGCGTCGAGCTCCATGCCCGGCTATCTCGATATCAAGGGCGAGGTCCTCATGGGTGGTATGCCGCAGGGCACGGTCGACAAGGGATGCTGCATGAAGATTCCCACCGGTGGTCTGGCGCCTGACGGAAGTGATGCGGTGGTGATGCTGGAACACACCGTGGCAGTGGATGAAAAGATGATCGAGGTGGTCAAGGGAGTGGGCAGCGGCCAGAATTTGATTGCTCGCGGCGAAGATGTTGCCAGGGGGCAGAAGATCTTTGATCCCGGTCACCGGCTGCGCCCCCAGGACCTCGGCCTTCTGGCAGGACTCGGTATCAAAGAGCTTGAGCTGTTCTGTCCCGTCAGGGTCGGAATCCTGTCCACCGGTGACGAAATTGTTCCATGGCACGAGGATCCGCCTGCCGGCAAGATCCGCGACATTAACAGTATCACCCTGGCTGCACTTGCTACCCGTGAGCATACAGTTGTCAAAGACTATGGCATTGCCCCGGACTCCTTTGATGGATTCCTCAGCGTCATGGAAAAGGCCACCGCGGAAAACGATGTGGTCCTCTTTTCCGGGGGCAGTTCGGTGGGAATGCGAGATCTTGGTGAACGCGTCATTGAGACCATGGGCAACCCCGGTATTCTGGTTCACGGGGTGGCATTAAAACCCGGCAAGCCGATCATCATCGGGCTCCATGACAAAACAGTGCTGTTTGGTCTGCCCGGTCATCCGGTGTCGGCCATGGTCTGCTTTGAACTCTTTGTAAAACAGGCGATCAAAAAACTCTCTGGTCTCGCCGTAAGCGGACTTCCCGCGCCAACGGTGACAGCGCGGTTGAGCCGTAACATCAACTCTGCCGCCGGCCGTCTCGATCTTATCCGGGTCCGGCTCAAAAAGCTTGAGGGATACATTGTTGCCGAACCGGTGCTTGGCAAATCCGGCGCCATGTCTACTCTTGCCAGGGCGGACGGCTTTTTCTTCATTGAAGAACCCCTGCAGGGGCTGAGTCAAGACGATTGCGTTGAGGTCCATTTATTTAAGTAAAAAAATATGAAATTCGAATATCGTGCTTCGAATTTATCCCTCCAATTAATTTCATATCGCCATGACCTCCAGAAACATCTACATCAAAAATCAGCCCCTTGACGAGGCCCGGAAAAAGTGGCGAAGCGCCCTTGATGCCATAGATTTTTTCAGTGGTAACCAGAGGGAGACCATTGCTGTGGATGACAGCCTGGACAGGGTCACCGCCGCACCGGTCTTTGCCCACCACTCATCACCACCCTACAATGCATCAGCCATGGACGGCATCGGGGTCCGCTTTGCAGATCTTGCCGGAGCCAGCGAGGCCGCACCGGTCAGACTGGTTGGCGAACAGTTCACACCGCTTAATACCGGCAACCACCTGCCGCCCGAGTATGACGCGGTGGTGATGATCGAAGATGTCAACACCATCGATGAAAATACGGTGGAGCTCGCTGCTCCGGCCACACCCTGGCAGCATGTCCGCACCATTGGTGAGGATATCGTTGCCACCGAGCTCATCCTGCCCCAGGGCCACGCCATCCGCCCCATCGATCAGGGTGCCATGCTGGCTGCAGGAATCACCGAGGTCACTGTCCGGGGTATTCCGCAGGTCGCCGTACTGCCCACCGGCAGTGAACTTATTCAGCCTGGAGAAAAAGGGTGCCCCGGCCAGATCATCGAATTCAACTCACGAATTCTTGGTGGTTACCTGAACCAGTGGGGCGCCTCTGCCCATCGCTGTCTGCCCACAGGCGATGACCGCAAGGCCCTGAAAGAAACAATCATCAAGGCCGTTGCAGACCATGATATAGTGGTACTCAATGCCGGGGCATCTGCCGGAACAAAAGATTTCAGCGCCCAGGTACTGGCCGAGCTTGGTGAAGTTGTAGTACACGGTGTGGCGATCAAACCCGGCAAACCGGTGATTCTTGCCGTGATTGACAGGACGCCTGTCATTGGTTTGCCCGGTTACCCGGTTTCCGCCACCCTCACCCTGCAGCTCTTTGTCCGGGAGCTGATCTACCGCTTTTCAGGGCTGTCCGTGCCGGAAAATCCGAAGGTAACTGCCATAATGTCCAGGCCGATCCACTCATCCATGGGTGTTGACCAGTTTGTAAGGGTCAGCCTCGGCAAGGTGGATGACAATCTGATGGCCACTCCTGCCGGCAAAGGCGCTGGTGCTGTCATGTCTCTGGTGCGGGCCGACGGTATTCTGACAATTCCCGCTGCCAGTGAAGGACTGGGAGCGGGAGAGAAGGTGGAGATCGAACTGATCCGCAGCCGAAACGATATTGAATCGACCCTGGTCTTTATCGGCAGCCACGACAACATCCTCGATATACTGGCCAACGAGCTGCACCGCAGCCCGCCGCTGGTTCATATCACCTCCTCACACGTGGGTTCCATGGGTGGCATCATGGCCATTCGTCGCGGCGAGGCCCACCTTGCCGGCAGCCACCTGCTTGACGAAGAGAGCGGCGAGTACAACATCTCATTCATCAAGAGGCTCCTGCCCGACACAAAACTCCGCCTCATCAATCTCTGCTACCGCAAGCAGGGACTCATCGTCGCCAAAGGCAACCCCTTAAACATTAAAGGCTTTGAAGAGATTGCTGAAAAAGGACTAAGCTTTATCAACCGCCAGCGCGGCGCCGGCACCCGGCTGCTCACCGACAAGGTGCTGGCCGACCTTGGTATTTCCCCGCAGGATATCAGTGGTTATGATCATGAAGAGTACACCCACATGTCCGTTGCCGCAGCCGTTGCCGGTGGAAGCGTTGATTCCGGCATGGGAATCCTTGCCGCGGCCCGGGCGCTGGACCTTGACTTTGTTGAGGTGGCCGAAGAACGGTATGACCTGATCATCCCTGAAAAATTTATTGGCGATGAAAAAGTTGTACGGCTGCTTGCACTGATGGAGGAAGACCAATCCTTTCAGGATAAGGTACTCAGCCTTGGCGGCTATGACCTGCGTGACTGCGGAAAAGTTTTCCATGAGCAATAAAATCATGAAAAATCGTAACTGTTCAGCAGCACCCACATTGTGGCCGATCAGGCCGCCTCGAGTAGCACAAGTACGCTTCGTCAGCCTGCCTGACCACACTGCGGGCCCTGCTAAACAGTTACAGTTCCCTGCTTAGGGACGAATCCAGTTTTAAGCTGAATAGTTACGAAAAATCTTGCTCTCACAAGAGAGAAACTGTAATTAATACTTAGTAATAAATGTCCTTTTCATTCGAATTGTAAAATTCCAACTGATCATATTCTCAAGAACAAACATTTCACCAACTCAACCAGAGGAGTCGTCATGGCAGACAAAATCTATCGGATCAACATGAGTGACCTTTCCACCTCCCTTGAAGATGTGCCGGCAGACTGGGCCGGACACGGCGGTCGGGGATTGACATCCACCATCGTTGCTGCAGAAGTTGAGCCCACCTGCCACCCGCTGGGACCTAATAACAAGCTGGTCGTTGCTCCCGGTCTGCTCTCGGGTACTGCTGCCGCCAACTCCGGCCGAATCTCCTGCGGAGCCAAAAGCCCGCTGACAGGAACCATCAAGGAATCCAACTCCGGCGGTACCTCTGCCCAGATCCTTGCCAGGATGGGCTGCAAGGCGGTCATCATCGAGGGCCAGCCCAAAGATGACAAGTGGTACTCCATTCACCTGAATCCCGAGGGGGCAACCATCTCCGAAGAAACCGAACTTATCGGCAAAGGTAACTTTGCGGTTGTCGACACGGTTGGTGGTCGTCTGTCGGAGTCCACCGGGGTTATATCCATCGGCCAGGGCGGTGAGATGCAGATGGCCGCCGCCAACATCTCCATCAAGGATCCGGACGGCAAGGTCCGCTCCTGCGGCCGCGGCGGCCTCGGCGCTGTAATGGGCTCCAAAAAGGTCAAGTTCATCTCTCTGGACTCAGGCGGTCAAAAAGTCGATATTGCCGACACAGACAAATTCAGGGAGGCCAATAAGACTTTCACCAAGGCGCTGGTCGACCACCCGGTGAGCCAGGCACTTGGCCAATACGGTACCAATGTTCTGGTCAATGTCATCAACGAGGCTGGCGGTCTGCCCACCCGCAACTTCACCTCCGGTCAGTTTGAAGGCCACGAGCAGATCTCCGGTGAGACCATGCACGACGTCATTGTCGAACGCGGCGGCAAGCCCAAGCATAACTGTCACAAGGGCTGCGTCATCCAATGTTCCCAGATTTACAATGACTTAAAAAAAGAGCACAAGACCTCAGGCTTTGAGTATGAGTCAATCTGGGCCCTTGGCGCCGACTGCGGCGTGGATAACCTGGACAACATTGCCGAGATGGATCACCTGCTTGACGATATCGGCCTCGACACCATTGAGACAGCGGTCGCCTTTGGTGTGGCAATGGAGGCAGGCGTCCTTGAATTTGGTGACGGTGAAGGCATGATCCGCATCACCAAAGACGAAATCACTAACGGAACCGCGCTGGGACGAATCATCGGCAACGGCGCCGGAAATGTCGGCCGCACCTACGGTGTCACCCGGGTGCCGGTGGTCAAGAATCAGGCCATCCCGGCCTACGACCCGAGGGCGATCAAGGGAATCGGCATCACCTACGCCACCTCCACCCAGGGCGCAGATCATACCATGGGCTACACCATTGCCACCAACATCCTCAATGTGGGCGGCTCTGTTGATCCGTTGACCAAAGAGGGCCAGGTGGAACTGTCGAGGAACCTGCAGATTGCCACCGCAGCCATTGACTCCACAGGCATGTGCCTGTTCATCGCCTTTGCCGCACTTGATGACGAGACCTGCCTGCCGGCGCTCATTGACATGATCAACGCCCGTTTCGGCATCGGCCTTACTGCAGACGATGTCACCAACCTCGGCAAGACCATTCTCAAGACCGAGCATAAGTTCAACCAGGCAGCCGGCTTTTCAAATGGTGAAGACCGGCTCCCCGAGTTCTTCAATCTCGAACCGCTGCCGCCGCACAATATGGTGTGGGATTTCAGTGGTGAGGAAATTGATACCTTCTGGGATTTCTAAAAACAGATGCAGGTAACTGTCAAACTCTTTGCCTACTTCCGCGACAACCGTTTCAAGGAAGAAGGCAGAGAGTACCCGAAAAACACGACGGTGACCGATGTGGTCAACGAGCTTGGCATCGTTGCCGACGAAATCGGTATCACCATGATCAACTCAAGGCACTGCGACCAGGATGCCGCTCTCAAGGAGGGCGACATCCTGGCCATCTTTCCGGTGGTCGGCGGCGGCTGAACCACTCCATCTGCAAAATTCCCATCGCCATCGACGCTGCCCGTCTCAATTTCCGCCTGCTCAAGGCCGCGGCCTGCCGAAAAGAAGATTTTTCCGATCTTTTTCAAGGGTCTGATCAACCATTCAGGCTGCGCCGAATCGAAAAAAGACTGCGTTCACCAGAGGCTCACAATCTCTTCTTCATGGTCGCCAGAAAAAAAGGCCGGATCAGGGGTTACTGTTTGTTTTCCAGAGCCCCCAGGCTGCAGGAGAGTTTTCGCATTCGCGGCCTCCATGTCAAAACCGGCGACCGGAATTGCGGCCTGGCCACGCGTCTTCTTGTCATTGGCTGCAGGCTTCTCGAAGAGTTCAAAGGTGCCAGACAGATCAACTCATTCATCGTCGCCTCAAACCGGGCTTCACTCAAGGCTCATCGCCGCAGCGGCTTCCGAGTTAATACGCTTGAAACAGGTACACCATCCCCTCGCCGCCATATCCGCCTGACCAGGTTTCACAAAGATCATTTTGTTCAGTGACGGGGGAAAAAAATATGGTATAGTGGCCGCCGTATTTAAGGCCATCTTGAGAAATTGCTCTTTTACTCGATTTCTTCGTCATGACGAAAAGAAAAATACTCACATATAACTAATATGCTGCGCTTTTTATTTCCATCATTCCTCGAACTCGAGCAAAATCGCTAATTTTTCAAGGTACCCTTAAGTAAAAAGCAAAATTTCTGAAAAGCGCAACTGTCACTCACTCCATGGATATCCTCCTGATCAATCCGCCCAACAGCGGTCGCAGTATTCCCGAAGATCATTTCGGGATCACTTCGGTGAAGCAGATCTTTCGCGGCGAGCCGCTGGCCCTTGAAGAGCTGGCCGGCAACCTGCGTGATCATGATGTGCGGATCCTTGATCTCAAGGTGGAACCGGACGCGCTGGCGGATGAGTTGAATAATCGTCTTCCAGACCTGGTAGGGATCACCGGGGTCACCTGCGAGGCCCAGACCATGGTCAAGATTGGTGCAGAAGTCAAAGCCGCCGGGGTCAAAACAGTGGTAGTCGGAGGTATTCACGCCTCAAATGATCCGGAATTTTTCAACCGGGAGGAAATAGACTTCATCGTTGTCGGACTGGGCAAGCTTTCGTTCAGGCAGCTGGTTGAGAAGTTGGAGATGAGCGACGACCAGTGTCAGATAGACGGTGTCTGCAGGACACGTCCCGGCCATAAACTTCAACTGGTCAAACGTGATTACGCACTCGACGACCTTGCAGGAGAACAACCGCCTGCCTATGAGCTGGTGGCCAGATACCGCAGCCACTACATCCTTGAAAAGCTGCAGCTCAACATGGGTTTTGTCTCCACGGCTGTGGGGTGTCCGTTTCGCTGTTCATTCTGCTGCATCAAGGGCCAGGCCGGCGGCCGCCACCTCACCAAAGCCCATGATCAAGTCCTTCGGGACATCAGTCTGCTGGCCGATATTCCAGTGATCAGGCTCATTGACGCCAACACCTTTGGCAACCTTAAACAGGCCAGAGAGCTGGGAACACTGCTGAGAGACAGCGGCCTGGGCAAACAGTTTCTCGCCGATGTCCGCTCTGATACGGTGGTCAACCACCCGGAACTGATGGCACTCTGGAAAGAAGCCGGGCTGCGCGCGGTGATCATCGGTTTCGAAGAAATCGATGACAGGAGACTGTCAGATATGAACAAGGCCAACAAGGCTGCAATCAATCTGGAATCGATCCGAATTCTCCACGATCTTGGAGTGACCATTATCGGCGATTTTATTATCTCGCCCGACTACAGCGAAAACGATTTTCAGCGCCTTGCAGACTACGTGGAGACAAGCCAAATCGACCTGCCCATGCACACCGTGCTCACCCCCCTGCCCGGCACCGAGTTCCATCAACAGGTCCAACATGAGATCACCAACCACGATCTCGATTACTACACACTCACCAATGCCGTCACCAGGACACGCCTTCCGGAAGAGACTTTTTACGCTCTTTACGCCGACCTGCTTGATTCCGGCCACAGGGAGGCCAAGCTATAATCATGAACACATTTATCACCGCCACCGGGATCTACCTGCCGGGCGCCCCGGTCACCAATGAAGAGCTTGATGACTACATGATCGGTATCGACCGGGTGGCCGCCCGCACCAGACGCATCATCCTCAAAAACAACGGTATTGACACCCGTTATTACGCCCTGGAAAAGGGAAGCGGCCGTTTGACCCACACCAATGCCGAGCTCACCGCCGAAGCGGTACGCAAGGCGTGCGACAGCGCAGGTCTCTCTCTTGATGGGATCGAGTGCCTCTCCTGCGGCAGTTCAAGCCCTGACCAGCTTATGCCCGGCCATGGTTCCATGGTTCAGGCAGAACTGGCGGCCTCATCCTGCGAAATCAACAGTAGCTCTGGTATCTGCCTATCCGGGATAATGTCGATGAAATATGGTGCCATGTCTGTTGCTGCCGGCCTCAGCCATAACGCGGTGGTCACCGGTTCCGAGCTGGCGTCGAGCTTTCTACGCCCCTCATATTTCAAAAACGAGGTGGATTCTGCTGAAGACGCCCCGAAGAAAAGGCATCCTGCCTTTGCCTTTGAGGCCGAATTTCTCCGCTGGATGCTCTCCGATGGGGCAGGCGCAATGGTGCTGGAGAACAAGCCCAGGGATAACGGGCTCAGTCTGAAGGTGGAGTGGATCGAGATTATCTCTCAGGCCCATCGCATGGAAACCTGCATGTATGCGGGTAGTATAAAAAATGATGATGGCAGCATCACCGGCTGGCGGGCTCTCAACACCCTCGATGATGCAGAAAGCAGAGGCGCGTTTCCGGTGAAACAGGACGCGAAACTGCTCAATGACAACGTCATCAGGACCCTTGTCAGGGAGAGCCTGCCCGAACTCATTGAAAAGTACAACCTGCGCCCAGACGAGATCGACTGGTTCCTGCCGCACTACTCTTCCGACTACTTTCGCAAGCCGGTCTATGATCACCTGGCGGGTATTGACTTCGCCATCGACTACTCCAGGTGGTTCACAAACCTCTCCACCAGGGGCAATACCGGATCAGCCTCTTTCTACATCATGCTTGATGAACTGTTCAACTCGGGCAGGTTGAAAAAGGGCGACCGGATTCTCTGCTTTATCCCTGAAAGCGGCCGTTTTGCGGTGGGCTATGTCCTGCTTGAAGCGGTTTGAGCCGGATATTATTCCGTCCGGTTCTCCTCAATAAAGGCGTACAGGGTGCCAAAGGTTGCCAGGACAAGGCGGCTTGACTCCATTGACTCAATTCTCACACCGTAACGATTCTGCACCGCCACCACGATCTCTATGGCGTCCAGCGAATCGATCCCCAGGGGCGACTCCGGCCCGATAAGGGGCTGATCCATAATCTCGTCCGGCCGGTATTCACTTTCCGGCAGTCTGCAGGTGTCCCTCACCAGGGCGAGGAGTTCATCTTTCTTCTGAAGCTCTATTGTTTCCATATATCTTTTCCGTACAAAACACTATTACTCAAAACTAAAATACAAAAGTGACTATTCAGCGGCCGCCTGCGGCAAGCCTCCAGGAAAGGGTTATGCAGACTGCTGAAAATAGAATAAGGAACAGTACACCGCTGTCAAGCCGCCACAGTGAAGTATCCCGTATCAGGACATCATGAAACGAAGTCAGTCCCCAGTTCAACGGTGAGACGACGCTGAGCTGCTGGAGTTTCTCGGGCATGGCATAGACCGGCACCATGATTCCGCCGATTGCGGCGCTGATGACGATCGAGATGGAACCGAACATGGAAACCTGCTCAAAACTGGAACAGATCATTCCCAGCAGCAGTCCATAACCGCAGGCTGCAAGACTGACCGCTACAACGGTCACAAAAATTTCAATCTCAGCCCCGGCAATGGAAAACGCGGGCAGACCGAGCATTGGAAAAACCTTGTATCCGATCCCGCCAATGAGTGCAAACTGGAGAAGGCAGACCAGGCTGTAGGCTGTCACCTTGCCCATGAGGACACTCATCGGCGACAGCGGCATACTGAGAAATCGGTCCCATACCCCGGAGCGACGCTCGCGCAGTAAGGCCCCGCCAAGTGGAAGAACAGTGAAGAACATACCAAAAAGGGCCCAGGCCGGAACATTCTGCTGGACAACTCCGGGTCGATCCTGCTCGTCCGAGTCCTCTTCCTCACGGACCTCCACCAACTGGTCGGCCAATCCGCCAAGGGCTACAGCCTCACCGGCGATGGCCTCAGGAGGCATGCCGGCCTCTTCCATTTTTTTTGTAAGTTCCGCCTCCAGGTGATTGATTTTCTTCTTCATCTCCACCTGGGCCGCCGCGACTTTCAGCTTGCCGATCACCCCCCCGCGAAAGGCAGGGAGAAGGGCCGGATCAAAGCTGACTGAGAAAGCGGCTGAAGTTCCTTGTGAACCAGACTCATCCGCATTGCCTGCAAAGAGAGCGGCAAGCTTTTTGGTAAGTGTCTGGTCAATTCCTTTTGAGACGATGACACACGCTGTATACTCGCCCTCTTTTACCTCAGCAAGGGCTTGATCCCGCTCTGAAGATTCCCGTGGAAACAGGACAAAAGAATCGTCATCAGCAAAAATTTTAGTAAGCGATTGGCCAAACTCACTCTTACTCTCATCGATGAAAAGCAGCCTGGCCTGTTGCTCACCTGTGAGTTCCATGACATTCTTCTGGACCATGGTAATAATCAGGACCAGGACCGCAGGCATCAGAAAAAGGACGAGCAGGCCGCCGGGGTCACGTCTGAGCAGGAGCAGCTCCTTGGCTGCAATGGTGAGCATGTTATTCATATCAAAACTGAACTGTAATGCGGCGCAGCAGATGCAACATCAATCGCGAAGCCCCTTGCCGGTGAGTTGAAAAAAAGTCTCTTCGAGGTTGCTGGACTGATGGTTTTCATTGAGGCTGCCTGGGCTTCCCGAGTCAAGAATACGCCCCTGATCGATGATCGCCACCCGGCTGCAGAGATGCTCCGCCTCCTCCATATAGTGGGTGGTATAAATAATCGTAACACCGCCGTCTACAAGCTCTTGAAGCCTGCTGTGGATGAGCTGACGTGACTGGGCATCAATGCCTACGGTGGGTTCATCGAGAAAAAGAATCCTCGGCTCGTGGAGCAGGGCAATGGCCAGGTTGAGGCGTCGCTTCATGCCCCCTGAGTAGGTGGAGGCCTGCTTGTCGGCACGCTTGTTCAGACCACTAAAGTCGAGGCAGAATTCGATGCGGTCTTTAAGCAGATCATTTTTGATATTGTAGAGACGGCCGAAAAAACGGAGATTCTCGCGGCCGGAGAGGGTCTCGTAGAGGGCAATCTCCTGGGGTACAAGGCCAAATAATGCCTTAACTTTTTTTCTGTTCCGCCCCATGGCCTGCTCTAAAATCTCAATGGTTCCACTGTCGGGATCCATCAGGCCGGAGAGCATGGCGATGGTGGTCGATTTTCCGGCACCGTTGGGGCCCAGGAGTCCGAAGAACTCGCCCTGGGAGATGGTGAGGTCAATCCCCTTTACTGCCGGCTGCTCACTGCCGGGATAGGACTTTTCCAGTCCGCTGATAATCACCGCCTCAGCCGACATCAAAACTCCTTTACAATCTGGAGAAGTTTGCCCGAGGCTTCTTCTTCACGATCGGCACAGTCGAGCATGATCTCTGAGAGTGCCTTATAATTATCGTCCGGAGCAGGACGTCCTTTACAGATTCTGGCTGCCATCACGGCAAAATCACGCCAGCGGTCTCCGGTCTCAGTAAAGGAGGCCGCACAGCCTGTTAATTCGGGGAGTTTGAGAAATTCTGCAGATTCACGCAGGAAGTCGGCAAATAAAAAACGAAAACCGCCGCCGCCGGTGCCGATTTCTTCCTGCATGCGGACCACATGGCCGAGATGCTGTTCCGCATTTTCCCGGCCCAGCCGGGTCGGCCATTTCTGCAGCCGCGAGGCGAGAAAGCGAATGCCCCGCACACCGATCAGAAAAAAGGGCTTGGAGACCATATACCCCATTGAGTAGCGAATACCATCGATCACCGCCGCTTCAAAATCAGGGGCCTGAGCACCTCCTGCCAGCACATACATCTTGCCCTTTGGGGCAAGGGCGCCAGGGGCAAAGCGGGCCCTTATCAGATCTTCGCGGGGACAGGTTACGGTCATGGGAAAGACCGGATCGGAGATCAGATAATCATTTCCCTGTTTTCCATACACCACCAGGTTGTGGCCATTGAAGTGAAAACGGTAGGCCTTGGGAAAATAGGGCAGCCAGAAAACAGAGGTCTGCAGCCCCACAGGTATCCCCTCGGCCAGGTAGTCGTCAAGCTTGTCCATGGCCGCTTCCGGCCGACGGAAGGAGTGGTGGGTAATGGTCAGGTTCAGGTTGCGGGTCAGCCGCTTGATGATGTTGCCGGTGGCGCTTCGGTAGGTGGTCAGCGGCAGGGAGTTGAGGCGGATGAAGGGGAAATAGCCGAAAAACAGACCGCCGCCCATACCAAATGCCATGGGCTCGGAAAGATTGATGCCCAGATGGTTGACAAGAGCCGCTCCCA
>JBDLID010000051.1:0-20457 GCA_039715055.1 Thermodesulfobacteriota bacterium
CAGATGCGATTGCTGCCTGGCTACTGTCATTCATCTTTTTAATATCGGCGGCCCCCTTTGCAGTGTCACCGCTGTTATGGCTGTTTAAATTGAGGTCGCGGATTAAGTTTCTACACTGGGAGATAGCATGAATATGGGTGTGAACGTCTGTGAAATCGTCAATTGCTGCCGTTTCCAGTCCGAGTAGACAATGGCGGATCAATTGAAAATGTTCACCAATGATAAAGAGATCTCCCTGGGGTATGAGGTGGTGCACATCAGCAACTCTTCCGGCCAGGGTGTTATCCACCGGAATCATAGCAAGGTCTGACCGTTTTTCCCTGACAGCCTGGAACGCTGCATCAAAGGAATCACAGGGCACAGTTTTAAGATTTGGATAGGCCATCCTGCAGGCCAGGTCGGAGTAAGCGCCGGTCATCCCCTGAAAGGCAATTGATTTATAGTTTCCGTTCATTTTTTCTTTATGGTTGTCAGTTAATTATCTTGCAGCCATATCTTTCTCATTTTTCGCAAGATCCGTACTGATTCTATCCAGGCTGTGGTTCAGACTTTTCAACATTTGCTTTGTGTAGGGGTTGAAATGAAGAAGGTCAAAAAATAATTGCCTGCTGTCGTTGCAGGTCTGTTCGATTATTTCAAGCAGGTGTCTATATCCATGGGTGTCGATGGATGATGGCCTGAGCTGTAACTCAGCCAGTACGCGTCCTATATAGTGTGTAATTCCTTGGGAGTACGCGATTGTTTCATCATGCTTTTCAGGGGTCATCACTTCGACCTGCATCGATCTGGATGTGAAATAATCATTCCAGTCAGCAAAGATGGTGGGAGCGGTACTGATATTACACATCACCATGGGAAGCTTCCTGGTCGTCTTCCTGTATGAGTCCGGGCCAAACATCGGGTGAGTGGCAATAATACTGCTCTCTTCGGGCAGATATTTTTTCATCCAGCCGGCAGGAAAAACCTTTACTGAGCAGGTGTCAAAAAAAACAGTCTCTTTTTTACAGTAAGGAGCAGACTGTTTCAGTACCTCTTCAAATGAAGAAATAGCAACACAGAAAAAGAGGGCATCGCAATCAAAAATGGTTCTCTGATCGCAGATTGTGGTTCCCGGGCTGACTTCTTCCGGCTGTAAGCCGCGCCTTGAAAAAACCTGGACATGAAAGTTTTCGGCCAGGATATCTGCCCATAATTTCCCAAAACGACCATAACCATATACCGAAACTGTCTGATCAATTGTCATGCCAGGCTTTTTTCGTCTCCTGCCTTTTTTGCTGCGATGTGGCCATAAACCTGATTGGCAAGAACGGGAATCATCAATCCCATACCCACCAATCCGCTTTTGATTCCCGGTGCCACCAGCAGCAGTGCGGCAACAAAGGTAACGCCCCTTTCTATTTTGGACATGTGGGTTATCAGAAATCCAGTCAATGCTGCTCCAATGAAGATGATTCCAGTGCTGCAACCGACCACCGTAATTACAAACGCCTGCCACGTAAACTCATCCGTCACAATCAGCATGGCAGGGGAATAGACAAATACAAAGGGTACCAGGGCTTTGGCGGTTGCCAGTCGAAATGCCGTATTGCCGGCCTGAAAGGGGTTTGCGCCGGCGATTCCGGCACCAGCATATGCCGCCAGGGCCACTGGAGGAGTAATGTCGGCCAGTACTCCATAGTAGAAGACAAAGAAGTGGGCGACGATAGGGGTTATGCCGAGAAGGCCTAAAGCGGGTGCGGCAATGGAAACCAGAACAATATATGTTGCCGTGGTCGGGATACCGGCACCGAGAAATATACAGGCGATGGCAGTGAAAACGAGGGTCAGAAAGAGAATGATATCGTGCTGGCTTAACAAGTCGAAAGGTATTAACGGAAGGATTACATCGGCTAATTGCTGGGCTGCACTGGTGACCATGAAAGAGACTTTGAACCCCATTCCGGTCAGGCTGACGACACCAACGATTATCCCGACAGCGGCAGCGGATGCACCAACGGCTAAGGCGTACTTAGATCCCAATTTGAAGGCATCGTACAGATCAGTGAGGGTCAATCGGTTGTGGGGGGAGAGAAATCCGACTGCAATGCAGGCTGTGATTCCCCAGAAGGCAGCATTGTAAGGTGTTCGACCGGAGGTGATGATACCAACTAAAAGGACTAATGGGATCAGTGAGGGCCATCCTTCACGGATTACCTTGGTAAAACTAGGCATCTCATCCGGTCGCAGCCCTCTTAAACCCAACCGTTTGGCCTCCAGGTGAACCATGGTGAAAATTCCAAGATAATGCATCATCGCTGGAATCATTGCTGCCAGGAGAATCGTCCGGTAGGGCAGTTCTAAAAATTCGATCATTATGAATGCGGCTGCCCCCATAATCGGGGGGGTGATCTGGCCGCCGGTACTGGAGGTCGCCTCAACTGCAGCAGCAAAATGGGCACGGTATCCAACACGTTTCATTGCCGGAATGGTAAGTGCACCGGTTGTTACCGTATTGGCGATGGAGGAACCGGAGATCATGCCGAAAAGTGCTGACGAAAAAACACTTACCTTGGCCGGTCCTCCAACATACCGCCCGGCAACACAGGATGCCAGGTCGATAAAGAGTTGCCCTGCGCCAACGCGATTGGCCAGGACCCCGAATAAAACAAAATGAAAAACATAGGTTGCGACAACGCCAACAGCGATACCATAGATGCCCTGGCTGGTCAGGTATAAATGATTAACCAGTCCTTTCCAGCTGGTACCGGGATGGACAAGGGCACCCGGAGCATATTGTCCGGCAAGGGCGTAGATAATAAAGCCGATGGCAATGATCGGTAAGGCGTTACCCATGGATCTCCTGGTAGCCTCGAGGGTCAGCAGAATCATCACGGTTCCGAAAAAAACATCTATGGCCAGGGGATCTCCGACACGAAATGCCAGATCATCAAAAACAAAGGGCACGTAGAAACTGGTCACAGCGGCAATGATTGCCAGCAGCCAGTCGCCAATTGAAATAAGTCCGATGCAGAAGGTGGTAGAAACTTTAGCCTTTTTTCGGAGACTGAATACAAGGAAGATAAGCCCTAAAACAAACGCCAGGTGGACGCCACGGTGAGTAGATTCCCTAAGCAGTCCAAATCCGGCGGTATAGTAGTGAAAGCATGACAGGGCAGCAAGCAGAAACCCGACTATATATGTGGCAGGGGCCTTCATGGGCCGCACATGCATCTCCGGATCGTATTTCTCTTCAAGCTCCTGTGCCAGTTCTTGATCGAGTTTCTGCATAATCACCGCATGCTGTTGTTAGGAGTTGGGGTAGCGGGGAATCACTGCCCGGTAATAAAAAAAAACGGGAGATGTCAGAAACATCTCCCGATCTATACCATAAGGGTAAGATTATTTAAGTAATCCTGCTTCCTTGTAATAGCGTTCTGCACCAGGATGGAGAGGGATACCAACGCCGTCAAGCGCTGTTTCGGCAGTAATTGCTTTGCCTTTGGCGTGACCTTTATCCAGCAGTTTTCTCGATTTTTCATTCCAGACAGCTTTGGTGATCTTATACACGAGATCTGCATCTACATTTGCAGACACAACCCATTGGGCGCCAACTGAGATTGATTCGGTTTCTCCTATTCCTTCATAGGTACCGGCTGGAATAATATTTTTTGAGAAAAACCCGTATTTCTTTATAACGGCTTCAGCCTCTGGGCCATTAATGGGTACGATCTCAGCACCAACGCTTGAGGCCAATTCAACCACGGCACCTGTAGGAAAGCCTGCGACAATAAAAAAGGCGTCCATCTGATTATCTTTGATCTTGTCGATGGCAGGATTAGGCTTGATATAGTCTGCCTTAATATCTTTTTCCGTGAGTCCGTAGGCTTCAAGGATAATTCTGGCATCAACCAGGGTTCCTGATCCGGGCTCATCCAGGGATACGCGTTTTCCCTTAAGATCTTTCACCGACTTTATTCCGGAGCCTTTGCGGGCAACCAGATGAATAGTTTCAGGGTAAAGGTTTGCAAGTGCACGGAGATCCTTCACAGCACCTTTGCCTTCATAAATTCCGGTTCCGGTGTAAGCCCAGTAAGCAACATCGGACTGAGAAAATCCTGATTCCAGCACTCCCGATTTAATGGAATTAATATTGGCTACGGAACCATTGGCAGATTGGGCAATGGCAACAAGCCCGGGAACACCACAGCTGCCTCCTTTCTCGCAAGGCCGTGAACCGGGCGGGTTAGAAATACAGTGGGCCAGCAACCCCCCAATGGGATAATAGGTACCACCGGTTCCACCGGTGCCTATCCTGAAAAAACTCATCTTATCTGCTGCATTCGCTGTTCCGATACCAAACAACAATCCAAAAACCAAGAGACACGCCAGAATTTTTCTCTTACTCATAATTCCCTCCTATAATTAAAGTAATCTGTGACTTCAAATAGTTAACTTAATAATCATTCTCTGTCAATACTCAGGTTGATAACAGGAAATTGCTATAAATCTTCAAAGTGCAGGCCAGAATGATATTTCAGCTATTGTACAAATTCTTTTTAATGATACATTCAGGGGAAAAGTGAGAAAAACTTGCAGATTCGCTTGCTGAATCTTTGTTTAATAGTATTTCATTTTGTAGTTTAAAACTAAACAATAGGTTTGTGTTGTAGCAATAACCTTGGTGGATATTTCTGGGTTTGGATGGAACATAATCAGAACCTCGCAAACCTTTGCAGCTGTCGGTGATCCCGGCACCACTCTATTTGAAAAGTAATCAATGGCAACAGTATGAATTCTAAAGTCATTATTGTCGGGGCTGGCGTTGTCGGTGGATCTGTTGCATTGGCGCTGGCTGAGCAGGGATTTCATGTCACGGTCATTGATAAGGAAAAGAAGGTGGCGTCAGGTGCATCAAATGCAAATGGTGCGCAATTAAGTTACAGTTATACCGATACGCTGGCCTCTCCTGCTACTCTGAAAACACTACCAAAACTCTTACTTGGTCTTGACCCGGCGTTCAGGTTGACAAAAAATATGGACCCTGATTTCATGAAATGGGGGATCAGATTTCTCAGAAATTGCACATCATCAAGAGCAGATAAAAATACCCTGGCTGTTCTTGAAATAGCTCTCAGATCCTGTGCCGTTATGAATGAATGGCGGGATAAATATGACTTTGATTTTGACCATAATGTTGCGCAAAAATTACACGTATATGAGAATGGTGATGTGCTGGCGAATCTGAAGCCCCGTATAGAACTGAAGAACCGGCTCGGTGCCAATCAGTCAATTATTTTAAAGGAAAAGCTGCTTGATCTGGAACCATCCCTGCATCATATGAATGCTGATCTTGCAGGAGCAGTGTATTCACCCGACGATGAAGTTGGTGATGCCGGGAAGTTTACCCGGGCCTCGCTGGATAAAGCCATGGAACTGAGTGGCGGGCAGGTCCTTTTAGGAACAGATTTCCAGGGTTTTATTGTCGATGGTCATTTATATCGTGGCATAAAAACAAATAACGGGGAGATTGAAGCGGATTATATTGTACTGTGTGCCGGTTATCAAACAAACGTAATTACTAAAAAATTGGCTCTATCTGTGCCAATTACCCCAATGGCCGGCTATGTTTTGTCTTACCCTGCCGCAGCCGATACTCCAGAGATAAGCGTAACAGATACAGCAAATAGAATGGTTGTCTGCCGTGTTGGTTCCAGCATGCGTGCTGCCGGAATGGCTGATATGGGACAAGTCGCGAAGAATCCACCGGAGAAACGTATTCAAACCCTGGAGACAACTCTGAAACATCGTTTTCCTTTAGCAGGCAAATACAGCCACCCAAGTCAGCCTTTGGCTGGAGTGAGACCAATGACCCCTGATGGTCGGCCTATTATTCAACAGTTTCAGTCATCTAATTTATTCCTGAATTGTGGTCATGGTATGCTGGGCTGGACGTTGGCCGCCGGTTCAGCCGATTTATTAAGAGCAAAGATCTGCAAAGGGTTTGCATAAGGCCCGCCCGCCCCTGATCCCAGCCATTACCATTGCCACAGAGAAGATCTGCAGGCCTTTTTAAAACGTGAGCTGTACCAGTCTGATAAGTTAGACCGTGCCGGTTTTTTCCAGCACCTTCCAGATGAGCTGCAGGCAGGCCAGGGCGTAGAGTCCGGCCACGACGTCGTCCATCATGATACCGAAACCGCCGTGGATTTTCTGGTCAAAAAATGACACCGGGAAGGGTTTGAGGATGTCGAAGAAGCGGAACAGGAGGAAGCCGAGGACCCAGGCTGCAGGGTGATTGGGGGCAAGGGTCAGGGTGATGAACATGCCGAGGAACTCGTCGATAACGATGGGGCCGGCATCGGCCCGGTCAAATATCTTTTCAGCAGATCCGCTGATGAGTGTTCCGGCCGCCAGTGTTCCGCAGAGCATCACCAGGTAGCTGGGCAGGGGCAGGCCCCGCAGGAAGTACCAGGGGATGAGGGCTGCCAGCGAGCCCCAGGTTCCCGGGATTTTCGGCAGAAGTCCGGAGTAAAAACCGGTTGCCAGGGCGATGATCAGACGGTCCATTTCTATTCCTTATTGGTCGAAACTGCGTAAACCTCCCGATAGACGGCGTCGAGGGAGAGATCTTTTTCAAGAGCCAGCTTTCTGCAGGCTTCATATTCCGGATAGATTACAGTACCTGTGGGAGTTTGGACCTCCTTGGCCTGCAGCGGTCCCCAGCGGGTGTCGAGTGTGACTTCGCGCCTGGCCAGGGTCAGCCGTGAGGCCTGGTGGAAGCGAAGGCCGATGGCGCTGGTCTCGGAAAGAACGATTTTCTTCAGGCGGTGGCCGCGGTTCAGGTCACAGATGATCCGCAGCAGCTGGCCGGGTCTCCCCTTTTTCATGACCAGCGGGCTGAGGCTGACGTCGAGTGCACCCTGCTCCATGAGGAGTTCACAGAGATGGGGGAAGGTCTCCGGGTTCCAGTCGTCAAGGTTGGTCTCGATGACCTCCACCTGGTCCACCTCACTGGCCTGGTAGCTCTCACCAATGATGATGCGGCACAGGTTGGGCAGTTTACCTGTCATCTCCCGGCTGCCGGATCCGTATCCGGTTCCGCTGATCACCATTTTTTCCATTGAACCGAACCGTTCAGCGATCACCTTGACGAGAGCTGCACCGGTGGGGGTGATCATTTCCCGCACAGCTTCGATCCCATAGGTCGGGACCCCCTGCAGCAGTTCGCAGACAGCAGGGGCCGGCAGCGGCAGCCGGCCATGTTCGCAGTCGACTGTACCTGAGCCCAGGGGCAGCGGCGAGCAGACCAGTCTTTCAATATTGAAGTAGCGTAACCCGATGAGTACGCCGACCACGTCGATGAGAGTGTCAACCGCGCCCACCTCATGGAAGTGGACCTGGTTGATAGCGGTGTCGTGGACCTTGGCCTCGGCTGCTGCCAGGGTGCGAAAGACGTCTGCGGCCTTGTCAACGACCCATTGGTCGAGCCCGGAACCTTGAAGAACTTCAAGGATGACCGGCAGGGTACGGAACTGTTTTTTGCTGTGATCTTTAACGGTGAGTTTTTGGGCGGAGATTCCGCAGCGGGTGATACGGGTGATTTTCAGCCGGACATCGCCGAGGTTGAGGCGATCGAGACCGGTTCGCAGATGTTTCTCGTCAAGGCCAAGGTGGAGCAGGGCAGAGAGAAACATATCACCGCTGATCCCGGAGAAACAGTCTAGATAGGCGATGCGTTGTGCTGCCATTAGTTCCCCGTATTCTGTTGAGCCCTGACCCGTTTGAGGATATCAACCCCGTCCGGAGTGAAGGGCTCCCGGTTGCTGAGTTCCAGGATATCATCGACTGTCATGAACTGGCCGTACTGGACCTCTTCCTTCTGGAGAGTGAAGGGGCCGTTGTGGGTGCAGGTGAAGATCCGCCCCCAGACCCGGTTGTCCTCCTCTTCAAAAAAGGAGTCAAACAGGGTGGTGAAGCTCACGCCGTCAACACCCAGCTCCTCGGCAAGTTCCCGTACGGCCGATTTCTCATAGGATTCTCCGGCCAGCACCACTCCGCCGGCGGCCACATCCCAGCAGCCAGGGTAAAGGTCCTTGGTCTCGGTACGTTTCTGGAGATAGAGTTCCCCGGCATCGTTGAAGACCAGGATGTAGCAGGCCCGGTGGATCAGCGCCTGGGCCCGCATCACCTTGCGGCTGACCGCCCCGGTTTCCTTGTTGTCCCTGTCAACGACCTGGACGATTTCATCAGTTGAGTGCATGGTTATGTTCGTTCACAGTGGGGTGTGGTGATGGCGGGAGGGCCTGTGAGAAGCATCTCGGCGATGGTCATCTTGATTCGCGGATAGAGGTGGCGTTTGCCATCCATCAGTTCGTTTTCAAGGAGGGCCAGCTCCCTGAGCAGCGGGGTGCGTTCCACATGGGGGGCCTCCGAGTTGTGGAGAAATTTTGTTTCAACGATCTCCTGGCAGCGGAAGCAGCCGGGGAAGTTCATCCGTTGTCCGTCCGGACGAAGCATGGAGGCCGGTACGCCGTGGGTTCGGCAGACCATCAGCCGGTGTTTGTAAAGGATACAGAGACCGCCTTCGTTAAGGGGGCACATTTCACGGGGGCGTTCGTCCCTGGCCAGGGCCTCGGCGCAGCCCTGCTGGTAGCTGCGGCAGCGTTCAAGGATCTCTTCCTGTTTTTCTTCATCCCGGGCTTTGAACCCGAGCCAGAGATAGGCCCACTCCGCATAGGTGTGATGCTGAAAATAGGAGTCGCAGCAGTTGTCCGGACACCCCTGGCAGGTGAAGTTGAGTTTTTGCGCCACCCGGTCGTAGTCTTCCTCCATTTTCCTGTAGATTTCAGCCATGCGGCGGTTCAGGTTGAGGTTGAGTTCCACCTCTTTCATGTTGTCTCCTCTTCAAAACACTGAACCTGGTAGATCTTTATCTGCGGGTGGTGATCACGCCAGGCATGGTCGTTCAGGCCGGCCTTGCGGCAGAGGTGGCCGAGGAACAGTTCGGCGGCGGGCAGTTGATCCCACACCTGGGGAAGGAAGGTGGCCGAGTGGCGGCCGTGGCTGAGGATGACGCCGTCGACTCCGGGTCGAAGTTTGTGGATGAGGTCGTCGCCGTCATCGTATTCCAGTGCAACCGGTTCGGTGAGAATGGATATGTCGATATGGACCCTGGCGAGCTCATCGCCTGTCAGCGGTGAAAAGCGGTGATCGTTAAAGGCGGCGTTGAGGGCATTACGCTGTACCGATTCAAGAACAGAGCCGCTGGGCAGCAGGTTGCCGATACAGCCACGCAGCTGGCCGCCAATCTTGAGGGTGACAAAGGTACCCCGCTCAGAGTCAAGCCCTGAGTCTCCCTGTTGCTGCACCGGTTGCCGGCCGCTGAGCTGTGTGTCAATGGTCTCCCGAGCCAGTCGCAACAGCTGTTTACCCTGCTCGTCACTGAGAAAATCGGTCATCTCTACTCCCCTGTTTTACCCCTTGGGCCATTTCACACCCAGCATCAGACAGTTGATGCCGGAGCCGATACCGAGCAGCGCCGCCTTCATTCCCGGCGCAAAGGCCCCCTGGTCCATGGCCATGGCCAAGGTGATGGGGGCGGATACCGATCCCACATTACCAAGCACGCTCAAGGTTTGGAAGTTTTTTTCATGGTTCAGGCCCAGGGTCTCAAAGAGCAGTTTGGCATGGGCCGTACCCACCTGGTGGCAGCAGAAACAGTCAATATCATCATCCTGCCAGCCGGATTTGGCAGTAAAGCGCTGCCAGGCACGGTTGGCGGTTTCCACTCCCTGGACCAGGAGCTCCTCTGAATTGGTCTCCATGAGGGTGGTTTCACTGCCGCAATGGTCGCCCTGGCAGAGGTTTGAGTGAGCAGTGTTGGCCAGCCAGGCACCGTGGCGGAGCATGGGGCGTTGTTCGCTCTCTTCGGCTCTCGTCATATAGAGGGCAACCGCACCGGAACCGATGGTCAGCGAGGCAAAGGCGGGCTTGATGGATTTACGGGTCAGGGTTGTATCGGCCAGCATGGAGGAGATGGTTGATTCGACAAGCTCCTCTGCGGTTTCACCGGCAACCACCAGCCCGTTTTCCACCTGGCCCAGCTCAATCATATTGGCGAGCATGACCATGCCGTCAAGGAAACCGAGACAGGCGTTTGAGATATCAAAGATGAGGCAGTCAGGGGCGAGGCCGAGGCTGTTGTGGACAAATGAGGCGGTGGCCGGCTCCATCATGTCTCTGGAGACGGAGGTGAAGATCAGGCATTGTATCGTAGCGGGATCAATATCACCACGCTTGAGGGCGTCTTGTCCGGCAAGGCTTGCCCCCTGGCTGGGCCGTGTGCCCCTGTCCCAGAAGCGCCGTTCGGAAATACCGCTCATCAGTTCCAGGCGGCCGACAGGCAGCTTGAGGCGTTCGTAGAGTGGGGCCAGCCGGAGCTCAATTTCTTCCGAACTCAGCCGGTGAGGCGGCAGGGCATAGCCAAAGCTGTGGAGGCAGGCGTGTGTGTAATGCATGGTTGTGATCTGTTGATGGCGTCGTAAAAAGTCCGATCTACTGTGTTGTGGGTTTTCAACAGACCTTCGACATACCATATGTATTGCCGAAGTCCTGTTGAAAACCCACGCCTTGTATGTCAAACATTTTACTTAGCCATCTTTGAGTCAGTGATGGACTTTTTACGAGTCCATCATCTGTTGACGATTGAAAGAGCTGATGAGGCCGAGAATGTAACAGGTATCGGCTGCAAACACAAGCCGGAGACGGCAGGCCCGCCCTCAAACCCTGTCATTGCGGGTAATTGGCAGCCGTTATGGGGTCAGTTGAGAATATTTAACTGGTATTATCCGATATTATGTTATTTATATCTCTTGTTGGCAAGTGAAGCGTGATGTCGGAAGCCGACTGACCCGAAGGCTACGCCCCTGCAAGGAACACAAATTGATAACGTGTTGATTTCATAAAACTCAATGCATTTTTCCTCCATCGCTCATGTCATCGGTGTGCTGCTGGTCGTCACCGGCTGCTCGATGTTTCTGCCTGTCGGCTGCTCACTTTATTTCAGTGAGTCCGACCTCTATCCGCTGCTCTACTCGGCATTGATCTGCCTGGTTCCGGGCCTGACACTTGTCTGGCTCTTTCGCAAGGCCAATGACCTGGCGATCAAGGACGGTTTTTTCATCGCCGTGATCGGCTGGATCATCGTCTCGACTTTTTCCGCCCTGCCCTACATGATTCACGGCTCCATCCCTTCCTTTACCGATGCCTTTTTTGAGATGATCTCCGGTTACACCACCACCGGTGCCACCATTCTCACCGATATTGAAGCGCTGCCCCACGGTCTGCTGTTCTGGCGCAGCCAGACTCATCTTCTCGGCGGTATGGGCTTTCTCACCCTGGCCATTATTTTCCTGCCCCACGGTATGGGCGGCCTGAGGCTGTTTCGTGCCGAGTCCAGTCCGGGCCAGGTGATCACCAAGGAAAAATTCAAGCCGCGCAACCGTGATACCATGGTCATGCTGTGGTGGATCTATATCGGTCTCAACCTGCTTCAGACCATCCTCCTGGTCCTTGGCGGCATGGAACTCTTCGACGCCCTCTGCACCGCCTTCGGCACCGTGTCGACGGCGGGCTATTCACCGAAAAATGCTTCCATCGGCCACTATAACTCCGCCTATTTCGACTGGGTCATCATCTGCTTCATGTTCCTCGGCGGGGTCAGTTTTGTTCTGCTTTACCAGTTCCTGCGCGGTGATATCAAGGCACTGCGGATCAATACCGAGTTCCGCTGGTATCTGGCCTTTACCGGTTTTTTCTGTATTGCGGTGAGCCTGATTCTCTATCACAACGGCAGCTATGAAAGCTTTGCTGATTCCCTGCGCTACGGGACATTTCAGGTCGTCTCTCTTTTGACCACAACCGGTTTTGGCACTGCTGATTACGAGCTGTGGCCCCAGGCCGCCCAGATGTTTCTCTTCATGGTCTGCTTTATCGGTGCCTGTGCCGGTTCAACCACCAGCGGCATCAAGGTGATCCACTATACGATCATCACCAAGTTCATCTCTTCGGCGGTGCGCAAGATCTTTTTTCAGCCCATGGCCGTAATCTCGGTAAGAATCAATAAGCGGACCGTAGATAATAATATCATTACACTTGCGTTGTGTTATTTTATTATTAATATTTTTATGATCCTCATCGGCGGCTGTGTCATGACGCTTGTTGATGACATGGATTATGTGACAGCCATGAGTTCAGTGATTGCCGCACTGATGAATATCGGGCCCGGCTTCGGCGATGTCGGCCCCACTGAAAACTACGCCTTTATCTCCGATACAGGCAAGTGGTTTCTGTCCTGGAATATGCTGGTGGGCAGGCTGGAGATGTTTTCCGCCCTGGTCATTTTCTACCCCTCGTTCTGGAAGAAATAAATGAGTCAAAGAGTCTGAATATGGGTAAAGAAGAAAGACGTAAACCTGCGCGTTACAGGTCAAAGTTCAACGGCGCGCTGTATCTTTATAATACAAAGAGCGGCAGCCGGATCTCCAATTCCCTGGACTGCCGGGTTTTCAATTTGTCCCGCATGGGCGCGGGCATCATGACCAACAGGATCTTTGTCGACAATCAGCACTTCTTTTTTGATGCTCTGGGTTCTGAAGAGGTTTTCCTCGGCCTGGAGGTCAGTGTGGCCAGTGATCCGGGCCAGTCGACCACCATCGTTCTGGAGGGACAGCCGGTCTGGTTCGACCGTATCCCGGATGAGGAGCTCACTCCGTTCCAGATGGGCGTCGAGTTTTCCAGGAAAATTCCCAGCGAACAGTGGGGGCTTATAAAGAAATACGGTTTGGATCTTGCCTGAGTCTGTGGTCGCTGTCAGGCGGAAAAGAGATCTCTCACCTCTTTATGGTGGAGGGAGTCGCTGACGACGATGGCCCGGTCGCCGGCATGGATATGGGTCTCGCCCATGGCGGTTTCCCACTCACCGTCACGGAAGACCGAACCGATAATGATGTGACCGGACAGCAGGTTGTCAAGTTTGGCCAGCGGTTTTCTGGTGATGGGCGAATTCTGGGCTGCGATCAGGTCAATTACTTCAGCCTCGAAACCGTGCATGTGGGAAACTGAAAGCAGTTCACTGCGCCTGATAAAGGTAAATATCTCGTTACCGGCAAGTATCTTTTTATTGATGGCGATGTCTGAGCCCGAGGTTGAGGCCAGCACCACATACTCCTCCTTGTTGACCAGGGAGATGGTCTTGGTCCGGCTCTGCTGATAGCCCCTGGTATCGGCCAGATGCTTGACCAGCATGCAGGTCATGATGTTGATCTCGTTCTCACTGGTAGTGGCGATAAAGGTGTCGATGTCGGCAAGTCCCGCAGCATCGAGGACGTCCTTGTCCGAACCGTCACCCACCAGAACTTCGGTATCGGGCAGCATGTCCGAGAGGATTTCGGCCCGTTTTTCATTTTTTTCAAGGAGTTTGACGCGCATTGTCTTGCCGAGCAGCTCGGCAATCCGGCTGCCGACCATGCCGCCGCCAACGATCATCACCCGCAGCCGTCGCTCCCTCTTGACCCCGGTCAGTTCCATGAGGCGGGGCAGTTCCTCGGTATCGCCCATGATCAGGACATGGTCCTGGGGCAGAATCTGGTTCTTGCCGGTGGGAATGATGGTCTGGATGCCACGGGCAATGGCCACCACCCGAAACGACAGGTCCGAATATTGCTGACCGATCTCAATTAATGTCTTGTTGGCCAGCGGTGACTTTTCGTCGATGCGGGTGCCGAGTGCCTGCATCTTGCCCAGAGCGATTTCAATGATCTCGTCACCCGCGGTCCGTTTGATCAGGCGGACGATTTCCTGGGCAGCCAGCTCCTCGGGGTGGATAAAGAGATCAACCTTGAGATCTTCACCCTTGAGCAGGGAGTCGTCATGGCCAAATTCCGTGGAGCGGACCCGGGCAATCTTCTGCTCGATACCGAAGCGGTCTGCGATCATCGCTGACATCATGTTGACCGCGTCATTGTCGGTCACCGCGATCATGGTGTCCATCTCCTTTGCCCCGGCATCCTTCCAGCATTTGATGGACATGGCGGAGCCGATGATAAAGCGGGCGTCGAGGCTCTCGTCGGCACGGCGGATCAGGTCCGGGTCCTCTTCGATAATGGTCAGGGCGTGGCCCTCGTGAACCAGCCGTTTAGCCAGGTAAAGGCCGATGCCGCCAAGACCGAGGATGAGGATGTTCTCTGAGTTCGTATGTTTTTTACCAAACATAAATTTCTATTATATATCAATATGTTGCTTGAAAATAAATGAGCTGGTCAACTACTTTACACCATGTGCAGATAAAAGACAAAAGTGGTTTACAGGAAAAGGGTGAACGGATACCTTATGTTGCTTTAACCCTGCACCCTCAACCTTCCACCCTGTACCTTTTTTCTACTCCTTAAACCCTCAACCTTTCACCCTGGACCTTTTTTCTACTCCTTACACCTTAAACCTTTCACCCTATACCTTTCTGTTACGTTATGATTATCGACTTTCATACCCACGCCTTTCCCGACAGGATAGCCGAGAGGGCTGTACCAGCACTGGCCGAAGAGGGTAAAATCCCCGCCCATACCGACGGCACCGTTGACGGTCTCCTGCGGTCAATGGATATGGCCGGTATTGAGAAGAGCGTAATCTGTTCCATTGCCACCCGGCCGGAGCAGTTTTCAGCAATTTTCGACTGGTCAAAAAAGATTCGCTCCAAACGGTTGACGCCGCTGCTGTCCATTCATCCCGAGGATCCCAACCCTGCTGAAAAGGTGCAGGTGGTGGCAGACCACGGTTTTGCCGGTATCAAGCTGCACCCTTACTACCAGGACTTCTATCTGGATGAAGATCGTCTTGATCCGCTCTACCAGAGCCTGAGCGACCATGGCCTGCTGCTGGTCAGCCACTGCGGCTATGACATCGCCTTTCCCAGGGAGCGGCGGGCGGATCCGGCCCGGATTCTAACGGTGATGGCCCGTTTCCCGGATTTGAAGCTGATCACCACCCATTTCGGTGGTTGGGATATCTGGGATGAAGTGGAAGAAAGTCTTCTCGGCAGAGAGATTTATATGGAAATCTCTTTTGCCCTCAGTTACCTTTCCAGGGAGAAGGCTGTTGATATGATCGGAAAACATCCTGCCGACTATCTGCTCTTTGGTTCAGACTCCCCCTGGGAGGACCAGCTGGCAGCAGTCAATCAGCTTAAAGGGCTCGGTTTAACCGAAAACCTCTTAAAAAAGATCCTTGGCCGAAACGGGGCCAGGCTGTTATGACCGATATCTCATCTATTTCAAAGCGAACCTGCGACTCCTGTGCCAAACCGCTTCCCAACGGCGAACTGTTCTACCACTGCCGTACGGAAATCGTGGCCGGCAAAGATGAGCATCTGCCCGATGTCCACAACCCGGACAAGATCATTGCCCAGGCCCTCATTGAGATTGAAGCGGGACGCGAAGAGCAGGATCTCCTCGATGACATCTACCAGGAGCTCATCCTGGTTCTCTGCCCCGACTGCAGGGTCAAACTGCTCCAGCAGATCGGTTCAATGCTGAAGAGCAGCGGTTGTGAGGGCTGCGCAAAGTGCGGCCCGACCCCGTCTAAAAAGAAGGGCAAGGTCCTTCAGTTTCCCGAAAAAAGCGACTCTACGAAGTAGCGTTCCCGTCTTTTCTCCAGTGATAACAGTGGTGGACTCGGCTGTTGCGCTCAAAATCCCTGGGGATGGTCTGCCTGCTGATCTCCACAAATCCGAATTTTTCAGTGAACTCTTTCGCCAGTTTAAAGCGGCGAAAACCGGTTGAAAAGAAAAGCTCACCGCCGGGTGCAACCCGGGCCATGATCTGGTGAAGGAGGCGGACATGGTCCCGCTGAATGTCAAAGTTGTTCTTCTCCCCCCTGGTGTTGGAAAAGGTGGGGGGATCGACAAAGATCAGATCGTAAAGACCCCGCTCTTCAGCCAGCCACTTCAGACAGTCGCCCTGGACAACTTTATGGGAGGGGCCTGAAAAACCGTTGAGGGCCAGGTTCATCCGGCACCAGGAACTGTAGCGCTTTGACAGGTCAACACTGGTGGTGGATGCAGCCCCGCCGACCGCAGCATGGACCGTGGCTGCACCGGTGTGGGAAAACAGGTTGAGAAAACGTTTGCCCCTGGCCAGTGCATGGATTTTTTTTCGTATCGGCCGATGATCGAGGAAGAGGCCGCTGTCGGGATAGTCGGTGAAGTTGACCAGCAAGTGACAGTTGTCCTCCCTGACAACCATCATCTTCTGCCGGACCCCCTGCTTCCGGTGTTTGGTCTTGCCTTTTTGGTGGCGGGAGCGGGTCTTGATGTAGACGCGCTCCCGGTTGACTCCAAGGACTTTGCGAATCATGGCCAGCGCAAGTTGAAACCGTTCGGCTGCCTTTTTTTCGTCCACTGTCGCCGGAGGCCTGTTCTCCCGGACATGAACCCACTTGTCGTAAAGATCCACACTGATGTTGAATTCCGGCAGGTCACGGTCGTAGACCCGCAGACAGCTTATATCCTCTTTGGCGGCCCACTTGAGCAGTTTCTTGAGGTTTTTTCTGAGACGGTTGCCAAACTCCGATCCCGGACCCTCGATCGCCTCAGTTGAAAGTTGCCACTTGAAATTTGCGGCGATCTGATTCGGCTCCACCTCGGTGCAGAGCAGACGGCAGGCTATGGGGCCGTTGTAAAGCTTGAAACGCTGCTGCCAGCCGGGGCCCATCCGGTCGCTGAAATCGGGGTGACCGGTGAAAACCGCCGCCCGCCAGCCACCAAAACGTTCTGTGAGAATCCGGCCGATGGCCCGGTGGGTCTGCAGCGCCTCCTCCTCTTCAGCCAATCGGTCACCGTAGGGCGGGTTGCAGATGAAAAAACCGTGGTCGGCCGGGGCATTGACCGAGGCGAGCTGGCTCTGCTTGACGATGATCTTTTCATCGAGGCCGGCGCGGGAGATGTTCTTTCTTGCCGCGGCAACCGCCAGCGGGTCACTGTCATAGCCCAGAATCGTCGGCCAGTCTTTGGCCAGGCCCTTATCCTCACGCTCCATGGCCTCGTCGATCAGGCGTTGCCACAGCTTCTCGTTATGGCCCAGCCAGCCGGAAAAACCAAAGTAGCTTCGTCCCAGGCCGGGCGCCGAGTCACCGTAGATGAGAGCACCCTCGATGAGCAGGGTGGCAGAACCGCAGAGCGGATCAAGAAGCACCTCTTTTTTATCGACGCTGGCGTTCCAGCCCGCAAGGGTGACGATGGCAGCGGCCAGATTCTCTTTTAGCGGGGCAATGCCGCTGGCCTCCCGGTAGCCGCGGCGGTGGAGCGGTTCTCCCGAGAGGTCGATGGAAAGCGTGGCCCGCTTCTCCTGGATGTGGAGCTTGATCCGCAGGCCGGGCCGCTCCAGTTCCACGGACGGCCTCTCGCCAAGACGTTTTCGAAAACTGTCGACAAGAGCGTCTTTTACTCGCAGGGCAGCGTACTGGCTGTGGGTGATCGGCGAGCGGTTGAGGCTGCAGTCGATGGCAAAGCTGGTTTCAAGATCGAGATGACGTCCCCAGTCGATGCCAAGACAATGCTCATAGAGCTCGTCCTCGTTGCTCACCGTAAATTCACCGATTTCAAGGAAGATCCTTGAGGCAAAACGGGACCAGAGGCAGGCCCGGTAGCCGCTTTCCAGCGTCCCCTGCCAGCGGACGAGGCCCTTTCCGCGTTCGATTTGGGATACCCCGAAACTTTTCAGCTCACCCTCCACGAGCGATTCCAGGCCTGCGCCGCAGTTGGCCGTCAGTCGATACTGTTTTTGATTAGTCATTGTGGACAATCCATTGTAACTGGTGTTGGATTCGATATGAATCGGGTGACAGTACAGGCTCGGACCGCAACTTCAATAAAATGTTTGGCTGCTGTGCCGGTCGAGTCATATTTCCCATTTTTGAGTAAATTGTACAGGCCAGGGTCATGAGACAATATAAACAAGGGTTTTAAAAAAATCTCAGGTTTATGTTTCCCCGGATATTTTAGCAGCCGTTTTTTCACACAAAAAATTTGCTGATTACTTATGAAACTCAGCTTGTCTTTCATAGATTTTGTTTGACACCCTGGCCATTTGGTAACAGACAGTTATTACGACTGATATTTATATTCCTGAAATAGTGGCCGAGCTTTGTGAGTAATCATCAAAAATTTTCCGACAGAACCACGTCATTAGGTGACCGGACGGAGATGATGAAAAAGTCGCTGCCGGTTAGAAATAATTCTTGAAATTGCTTTTGATTTAAACGAAGTATGCTGCCGTGAGGAGACTGTAACGCAAATAACGTGCTGTCGGTTTGCTGGTATGTGGAAATAACAGAAAATGATTGAGTTTACAAAATCAGGGCTGCACTATGCCGGGGTCGTACTCGCTGGTGCTGTTGCTATCCTGATGGTCAACCTGGACACCACCGTGGTGACCATTATTCTTCCCGACATTGGTCGTATCTTTGGGGTCAGTGCCGACACCGTCGCTCTGATCAATGTGTCGTATCTTCTTTCCCTGACCGCTTTTCTCCCTGTCTTTGGTAAACTGTCTGATCGGATTGGAGTGGAAAGGGTGTTCATGCCCGGCTATCTCCTGTTTTCCCTCTGCTCTCTTTTCTGCGGGCTGGCTCCCGGAGTCCATTCACTTATGGTGGCCCGTTTTTTTCAGGGGATCGGGGGGGCGATGGTGATGGCGACCTCTGCAGTTATTGTTGTCAAGTATATCCCGTTTGAGCGGCGGGGCAGTGTGTTCGGCATCAACGGGTTGATGGCCGGCATCGGCTTTGCCCTTGGCGCACCAGTAGGCGGCTGGCTTTCCACCATGCTTTCCTGGCGATGGGTCTTTTTTGTGAATATTCCCCTGGGGATCCTGGGATTTTACCTCTGTTCCATCTGTCTGACCAAACGGGAAAAGAGCGGCAAGCTGGACGGTCTTGATTACCGGGGTGCCCTTTTGGCGGTCTGCAGCCTTGTATGCCTGGTGATGACCCTTTCAACGGCTCAGATCTTTCACTCCTCCACCTTCAAGCTGCTGGCAGGAATTGGTGGCCTGCTATTCCTTGTCTTTTTCATCCGTCAGGAGCGAAAGGCCGTTGATCCCATGCTCAAGCTCTCCCTGTTGTCAGACAGGCGACTGAGCAGCAGCCTGCTGGCAAATTTCAGCTACCTGTTTTTTCTATACGGGCTGACCTTTCTGCTGCCCTTTTTTTTCAAGTATGTCCGCGGTGACTCAACCATCGAAACCAGCCACTACCTGGCCGTTTTCCCTCTTGTTTCCATGGTGATCATGCCCCTGGTCGGCAGGTTCTGTGATCGTGTGGGAAGTAAACTGCCTGCCCTGATCGGCATGGGCAGCTTCTGTCTTGCCGCCCTGCTGATTTCTTTTTTTTCTGTCGACACATCAACCGTTGCTGTTGTCGCCACCTTCAGCCTTCTTGGCGTCGGCATGGCATTTTTCGGTACGGCCATACTGGCAATGACCATGACCCATGCCACACCGGAGAGTATGGGGATGATCTCCGGCTTGAAGGCCTTTTTTCCCATATTCGGCGGCCTGCTCGGCATCACATTTTTTTCATCACTGTTTTCACATGCAATAGAGGCTGCCGGTACAGCGGTGGAGCAGGCTCCGCCAGCACTGGTTGCTGAAAGTTTTTCGCACAGTATGAACCTGGCCATTATGGCCGTCCTTCTTGGATTTCTGTTTACCCTGCTCGCCGGCCCCAAAAAATAAATCCACACAGACAATGACCAAATCACAAATGGATAAGTACACCCTCTACCCCCTGACCCACTCAGAAAAACGAATCTATATTACCCAGAAGACCTATCCGGACAGTCCGATGTGGAACGTCATGGCATCGATTCGTATCGACAAACCGATTCACCCGGTCCTTCTGAAAAAGGCCATCGGTCTGGTCACCGCAGAAAATCAGAATTTACGGATTCACTTTAGCGAACAGGGCGGGCAGGTACGTCAATATGACAGGGCTGGTTTGAAGCCGGTTATCAGGGAACTGGACTTTATCGGCCACGGCGGGGAGGAGGCATATCAGCGGTGGCTTGCTGATGAGAGAAGAACGGTTTTGACGGTTGGAAATTCGCCCCCCCACCTCTTTGTTATCGCGACGGTGGCTCAGAATGCGGCTTATCTCTGCATTAAAATGCACCATATTGTTGCCGACGGCCATGCCCTGGCGACTGTCTCTTCCAATGTGGTGGCCTGTTACGAGAAGCTCCTTGAGGATCAGGTGATCGTTGCCGGCGATAATCAGGCCGGTTTCCTTGATACCATCTCACTGGAGCAGGACTACCTGGACAGCGGGGATTTTGAAGAGGATAAAGATTACTGGCTCAACCACTTTAAAACTGCGCCTGAAATGGTCGAACTTGTGCCACGAACCACCACGGAGGATCTGGAGCATGAA
>JBDLID010000052.1:0-20145 GCA_039715055.1 Thermodesulfobacteriota bacterium
CTTGCCGTTCTGGATGGCCTGGAGTTCTTCAAAAAGTCTGGAGGAGAGCTCACCGGCCTGGCCGCCATTGACCGTGTAGACTTTTTCCTGGTAGCAGAGTTCTCCCACCGGGGAGATTACCGCTGCCGTGCCGGTGCCGAAAACCTCCTTGAGGTGCCCGTTTTCAGCAGCTTCGACCACCTCGTCGATGGTAACCTGCCGCTCCACCACGTTGACGCCCCAGTCGCGGGCAAGGGTCATCACCGAATTACGGGTGATGCCTCCGAGAATTGAACCGCCCAGGGGAGGGGTTATAAGCTCGTTGTCGATGACAAAAAAGATATTTGAGGTGCCGACCTCTTCCACATATTTCCGCTCGCAGGCATCCAGCCACAGCACCTGGGTATAGCCGGCCTTACCCGCCTCCTGGGCAGCCATGATGGAGGCCGCGTAGTTGCCGGCGGTCTTGACATTACCCACACCGCCTTTCACCGCACGGACATACTTATCAGTGACATAGATCTTTGTGGGGTTAAAGCCTTCCGGGTAATAGGCCCCCACCGGACTCATGATAATAAAGAAGTAGTAGCTGGCAGAAGGCCTTACGCCAAGTGCCGGCTCGGTGGCAATCATGGTGGGGCGGATATAGAGGGTTGCCCCATGGCTGTGCGGAATCCACTCCCGGTCCAGGTAGACCAGGGACTTCATCGCCTGCAGCACCTTTTCCACGGGAAGCCTGGGCATACACATCCTCAGGGCCGAACTGTTCATCCGCTCGATGTTGTCCTGGGAACGGAACATGTAAATCTGGTCGTCATCACCGCGGTAGGCCTTCAGCCCCTCGAAAATCGCCTGGCCGTAATGATACACCATGGCCGCCGGGTCCATCTGAAAATCCTGGTACGGTTGAATGACGGCATCGTGCCAGCCATCCTCACGACTCCATTTCATAAGAAACATATGGTCGGTAAAATGAACGCCAAAGCCAAGCTTGTCCTGGTCCGGCTTGGCCTTGAGCTGGCTCTTTTCGACCTTTTCCAATGATATTTCCAGATCATCCCACATCTAAATTCTCCTGCAACTGCACACTTTTACCGGCTATCCGGCCCACACCCTCACACAGGGGAGAAAAAGACAGACCCCGGTGGTTTCAAAATCATGGTAAAAGGTATTTTTTTCAAGACGGCATCATGCCTTTTTCATCAAATCATGCTAGACTAGCGAAACATTAAGGGAACAAAATTACCCATCAGGTCGAAAAAAGCAATTCATTTCCAGTTTGGTAACAGCTGCAAGGCCCACATGAGCACACCTGACCCCATCAACCAGCAGAACAATTCCGGCCCCGGATCCATTGGGGTTCGCTATTTCCTGCTGGTCTTTCTCGTCTCCATCTTTTTCCTGGGAAAGGTGCTCTACCCCTTCTGGTCCATCCTGGTGCTCTCCTTTCTGCTCTCCAACCTCTTTCGCCCCGTTTACAACGTGATGAGCAGAAAGATGCCGGAGACCATTGCGTCGGTGATTACCTGTCTGCTCATCACCCTGATTGTCTTTATCCCCCTGATTTTCTTCATCGGCGCCCTGTCGGGCGAGGCCCTGTCCCTCTACAACTGGGGCAGGGATACCAAAATCGGCGTCAAACTCCAGTTCTGGCTGCAGGACAGCCCGTTTATGCTCCAGTCCCAGGAATACCTGAAGGATTTCGGCATCAGTTTTGATCCGGAGCAGTTATCCGGGTCAGTGGCAAATCTGGCCAAAACGGGCGGTCTCTACCTCTACAACCAGGCAACTGCCTGGGCGGCCAACATCCTCCAGTTCCTCGTCCTCTTCTGCATGATGATCCTGGTGATCTTCTTTCTCCTCATCGATATGCCCAAGCTCACCGCCTTTATCATCGAGCTCTCTCCCCTGCCCGATGATGAGGACCGGACGCTGTTGAAAAAATTTGAGGAAATTGCCAACGCCATTCTCAAGGGCAACGGGATTTGCGGCCTGATCCAGGGGGTTCTCGGCGGCTCGGTTTTCGCCGTTCTCGGTCTCAGTTCCCCCATCCTCTGGGGTGGCGTCATGGCGATTCTCGCCTTCCTGCCCATCTTCGGTATCGGCCTGGTAATGGTCCCCACCGCCGTAATCCTCGGCTTTTCCGATCAGATCGGCGCCGGCATATTTCTCTTTATCTTTTATATCCTCCTCTCCTTTTCCATGGAGTACATCGTCAAACCAAAGATGGTCGGCGACCAGGTCAAGATGCACACCCTGCTGGTCTTCCTCTCCATCATCGGCGGCCTGTCCGTCTACGGCGTTCTCGGCATTATCTACGGCCCCCTGATCGTTACCGGCTTTCTTACCCTTTCGGAAATCTACCTGAAGAAATACGACCGCTATATTGAGAAAATTTAGAACAATTCAGCCATCAACCCTCTGATACTATCAGTCGCCAGGTCACCTGAACAAATAACCAGGAGAACCCAATGCATATTTCATTTCATGGAGCCGCCAGACAGGTCACCGGCTCTTTTCATGCGGTAATGTCCGGCCAGGATCTAGTCTGCCTCGACTGCGGAATGTTTCAGGGTAAACGCCAGGAAGCCAGGGAGCTGAACTCGGTCATTCCGTTCGACCCGGGCCTGATCACAAATATTCTACTGTCTCATGCCCATATCGATCATTGCGGCAGGGTACCGCTCATCACCAAACAGAGCGGATTTCATGGACACATTATCTCCACCCGGGCCACAGCGGACGCCTGCCAGTACCTGCTGCGGGATTCAGCAAAGATCCAGGAATCGGACAGCTCGTATCTCAACTACAAGACCGTTAAACGCTTTCTCCATGAGCTGGAGGCCCCCTCTTCTGAGTTTGATGTCTCAAAAAAAGAGGTTAAAAAGCTGATGAAGCTGCTCAAGAAAAAACCACATCGATTGAACCGGGGTGTTATTGACGAGCTGCTCGACCGGTTCAATCTGACAAAGTCCTATCCTCTCTACACCATGTCGGACACGGAAGAGGCCATTGACTACTTTCGGCCGACAAACTGCATGAACCCGGTTCGAGTCGGTCACAACATCTCAGCGACATTCTACAATGCCGGTCACATCCTCGGCTCGTCAATGATCAGCCTCCGGGTTGAGGAGAACAACCGCAAAAAGACTGTGATGTTTACCGGAGATCTCGGCCGTTACGACAAGCCGATCATCAAGGATCCCCATTCCAGTTTCAACAGTGAGGATAGAGAAGTCGACCTGCTGATCATGGAATCGACCTACGGCGACCGGCTCCATGAACCGGTGGTCGACCTGAAACCGCTCCTGAAAGAGGTTATCAAGGAAACCTTCGAGAGGAAGGGGGTGATCCTCATCCCCGCCTTTGCCTACGGCAGGACCCAGGAGCTCATCTACTATCTGCACGAGCTTTACCTGGAAGGCCAGGTGCCGAAAATGCCGGTCTATATCGACAGCCCGCTGGCGACCAACATCACCAAGGTGTTTGGTGAGCACCCTGAGACATACGACCAGGACACCCATGAATCGTTTCTTGAAAACGGCATCAACCCGTTCATGTTTCCGGAGGTCCGCTACGTCAATTCCGTGGAAGAGTCCATGGCGCTGAACCGCACCAAGGAATCTCACATTGTTCTGGCCGGCTCGGGAATGTGCGAGGGAGGCCGGATCCTCCATCACCTGCGTCACCGGATCGCAGATAAGAAGAACACCATCCTGGTTGTCGGCTACATGGCCCAGAACACCCTGGGACGGAGAATTCTCGACCTCGGCCTGGAGTATGCTGAGGGTAAACGACAGGGAGCAGCGCCCAAGGTACGACTTTATGGATCGGAGTATAATCTGTCAGCCCGGGTGAAAAGGATGGGGGGCTTCAGCGCCCATGCCGACAAAGATGAAATGACCAGGTTTCTTAAGGAATCAGGACTCAAGATCAAAAAAATCGCCGTTGTCCACGGCGAGGAAGAGCAATCCCTGGCCTTCTGCAAACACCTCCAGCAGCTGGGCTATGACGCCTT
The DNA here is from genome assembly GCA_039715055.1 of Thermodesulfobacteriota bacterium. GTDB lineage: Bacteria > Desulfobacterota > Desulfobulbia > Desulfobulbales > Desulfocapsaceae > JBDLID01. The sequence continues at coordinate 3,998 of JBDLID010000052.1, forward strand.
TGTTCCCCACCACGGTGAAACCATAGAGGTTTGATGGCGTCGTAAAAAGTCCGATCTACTGTGTTGTGGGTTTTCAACAGGACTTCAACATACCATATGTATTGCCGAAGTCCTGTTGAAAACCCACGCCTTGTATATCAAACATTTTACGTAACTATTCAGCGTAAAGCTGGGTGCGTCCCTAAGCAGGGAACTGTAACTGTTCAGCAGGGCCCGCAGTGTGGTCAAGCAGGCTGACGAAGCGTACTTGTGCTACTCGAGGCGGCCTGATCGGCCATAATGTGGGTGCTGCTGAACAGTTACCTTTTTACTTAGCCTTCTTTGAGTCAGTGATGGACTTTTTACGAGTCCATCAGGTTTGAATTTACCACAATAACGGTTGCCGGGATCAATCGACAGCAAAGGCCCTGAGTCCTGACAAGCTGATATGGGGACTCAGGTACTCTTCCCTGACCGGTTCCTGTTTGAACAGATCGGTACTGAGATATTTCTTGTTATCATCGGCAAAAAGGGTGACCACCACCCCGTCATCAGCCATCTCCTCCTGAACCTTGACCGCCCCGAGGAAATTGGCCCCGGAGGAGATTCCAACCCCCAGGCCAACCTCTGCAGCAAGCTTTTGCGCCATGACAATGGCATCGCCGTCCTCCACGCTCACCATTTCAGCCAGCCCCTCCCTGTCCAGGACAGGGGGAAGAAGGCCATCGGACAGTCCTTCTATACGATGGGTTCCGTTTTGGTCGGGATAAGGACTGAGAGGGGCACTGGCGGGCTCCAGGGGATGAATTGCGACTCCGGGAATGCGTTCCTGGAGGAAACATCCTATTCCCATGACACTGCCGCCGGTCCCCACCCCGGCAACAAAACCATCCGGGTAGAGAGAAAGGGCTTCAAGCTGCTGGAGGATTTCCGGGCCGGTTGTCTCGTAATGGGCCCTGATGTTGTCCGGGTTGGAAAACTGGTTGGCCAGAAAGGCGTTGTCATGGTCACGAACCAGCTGTTCGGCTCGCTCTAAGGCACCTGCAAAACCGCCCTCCTCCCTGCTGAAGAAAATCAGCTCGGCCCCCAGACCGCCAAGCAGCAGCGACCGTTCGCGGCTGACCCAATCCGGAATAAAGATCGTCACCGGGTGATCCAGGACACTGCCGATCGCCGCAAAGGATATACCGGTGTTGCCGCTTGAAACCTCGATAATCCGACCTCCAGGCTGCAGCTCTCCCCTCCGGTAGCCCTCCCTCAAAATAATGGAGGCCATCCGGTCCTTGATGGACCCGGTCATGCTCAAATATTCCGCCTTGGCATAGATGGTCCGCTCTCTGCCCCGAAAGTGATATTCGATGGCCAGCAGCGGGGTGCTGCCGATCAAGGCGCTGAGGTTATGGAGACGCCGCAGACATTCTTTCACACTAACTCACCTCTACAACTTTTTGTGCCAGGCTGATGTCCCGGGTTCCTGATGTGAAGACTAAATCAGGACGTGAATATTTTTCCGGGCGCACATCTCCTTGAGCCGCTCCGGCCACACCGAGACGCTCACTTCGCCGATGTGGGCGGTGCGCAACAGGTACATGTAGGTTCGTGACTGGCCGATGCCGCCGCCGATGCTCAAGGGGATTTCATCATTGAGGATCGCCTGGTGGTACGGCATCTTCAGCAGCTCTTCCTGGCCGGACATCTTCAGTTGGAGCCTGAGTCCCTCGCTGGTCACCCGGATCCCCATGGAGCTCAGTTCGTGCCGTCTGCAAGTCACCGGGTTCCAGACCAGGATGTCGCCATTGAGTCCGTGCCAGACTTCGCCGTTCCGCTGAACAGTCTCGCTGGTCCAGTCATCATAGTCGGCGGCCCGCATCTCATGGGGGAGGCCGTCTTTGAGTGGCCAGCCGATACCGATGATAAACACAGCCGGTGCATGTTCGGTGAGGAGCCTGTTTTCCCGCTGTTTGCGCGGCAGTTCAGGATACATGGCCAGAATCTCTTCGGCATGATAGAAGGCGAGCTCATCGGGAACCTTCGGATAACCGCAGTCCGCAAGTTCGGGAAACATCTCCTCGACCATGGTCGCCGCCCCTTTAATCACCTTCCAGATCTTGTTGACCACCTCTTTAAGAAAATCGAGGCTGCGCTGCTCTTCACTGACACTCAGTTCCCAGTCCCACTGATCCACATAGGCGCTGTGATCATGATCAAGGAAATAATCCTTACGCACCGCCTTCATATCGGTACAGATGCCCTGTCCCGGTCGACAGCCGAACTGTTTGAGGGCCACCCTCTTCCACTTTGTGGCCGCCTGGACGACCTGGGCCTCGATGGGGGAGTCGAGCCCCAGTCCACAGGGAAACTCCACCGGGCTCCTGGAGCCGTCACGATCCAGGGTGTCGTTGATCCCGCTCTGCCGGTCGACAATGAGCGGCACCTGCACCATGTCCAGGTTGAGCTCCCGGCAGAGGTGTTCTTCGATGTAGCCCTTGATACCAAAAAGTGCCTTCATCCTCTCCCCGGGCGCAAGGATTGGCTGGTAGTCATCCGGCAGGGTGTGAAACAACTCGTCATAGTTGCCGATCCCCGGACCGGCAAGATCCGCCTTCTTGTTGTCCATAGCGCTCCACTCCTTGTCTGTCTCTGGTTACAGATCAGCCTCTGTCCCTTGTTTAATGATATCAAAAAGGACGATCTCAAAACAAATCTATTCAGAGAGAGCAGGTCCGATTGGTTGTGCTTTCCAATAAATATTCTTTTCAGGAGCACACCACTTTTGATAAACTAAGAATTGAAGAACAGGTAATCCGGCTGCAGCACATTGTGTGGTGACAAAACGGATTTCTCAGGAGGTAAAGCCATGGCCTCTTTTTCCCTCCCTCCCCTCAAGCACCTCCCCCGTGCTGCGTTCTTTTTCCTCCTTGCTGCCCTGGTGCTTCTCCCCATTTACCCTGGTATAGACGGGAGGACTGCAGAGCCCATACCCACTGCCTTTGTCATTGAGATAAAAGGCGCTATCGGTCCCGGGGTCAGTGATTTTGTAAGGCGCAGCCTTGAAAAGGCGAGAGTGGCCGGGGCAAAGCTGTTTATCATCCAGCTCGACACTCCGGGCGGATTGGACCTTGCCATGCGTGAGATTATCAAGGACATCCTCGCCTCCCCCGTACCGGTGGCGACCTATGTTGCACCGGATGGCGCCCGGGCGGCAAGCGCCGGCACTTATATCCTCTATGCAAGTCATGTGGCGGCCATGGCGCCGGCCACCAACCTTGGCGCGGCAACACCGGTGACCATCGGCGGCCTGCCCGGCATGGACAAGGATACGGATCGGCAAGGGGATAAAGAAAAGGAGAAGGAGAGCAAAAATCCAGGCTCGACCATGACCAGAAAAATGGTTAACGATGCCGAGGCCTATATCACCGCCCTTGCCGAAAAACATGGCAGGAACAGGGAGTGGGCGGCCAAGGCGGTACGGGAGGCGGTGAGCATCAGCGCCGAAGAGGCGTTGCGCCTTGGTGTTATTGATCTTATTGCAGACAACATTGATGAGCTTGTCGATAAAGTCCACGGCCGCAAGGTGATCCTGCACACCGGTGTCCATCCGTTGCAGACCGACAACCTCCGGCTCGTTCGCCTGGAGAAAGACTGGCGCACCCGGCTGCTCATGGTGATTGGCGACCCCAACATCGCCTATATGCTGATGCTGCTCGGCGTTTACGGTCTCTTTTTTGAACTGGCCAATCCGGGAAGTATCCTGCCAGGAGTCCTGGGGGCAACGGCCATGCTTCTTGCCCTCTATGCCTTCCAGATCCTTCCTGTCAACTATGTCGGCCTGGCCCTCATGGCCCTCGGCATCTGCTTTATGGTCGGCGAGGCCTTTACCCCGAGTTTCGGTATTTTAGGGCTTGGCGGTCTCGCCGCCTTTGTTTTCGGGTCCGTCATCCTGATGGATGATCAAAGCATGCGGATCTCCCTTGGCCTGATTATCGGTACCGGACTCTTTTCCCTTGGTTGTATTTTCTGGCTCATGGGAAAACTGCTTGGAATACGCAAAAAGAAAGTAACCACAGGCATGGACCGGATGCTCGATGAAGTCGGGGTTGTGATGGCTGACTTCAGCCGGAATGGACGGATCTGGATCCACGGTGAATCCTGGCAGGCAAGTTGTGCCACTCCCGTGCAGAAAGGGGAAAAAGTCAGGGTTCTCGGCCAGGAAGGGTTGCAGCTTACGGTGGAACCACTACAGGAGGAGAAGTTATGATCTTTGCACCTTATGTTTTCCCAATCGGACTGTTCGTTGCCCTGCTTGCCATGTCCTTCAAGATTGTCCCGGAATACCAGCGGCTGGTGGTCTTTTTCCTCGGCCGTTTTCAGATCGTGAAAAAACCAGGCCTGCGCTTAGTGGTTCCGGGCATTCAACAGATGCAGCGGGTGGACCTGCGGGTGATCACCATGGATGTGCCCAGCCAGGATGTAATCTGCCGTGACAATGTGACGGTGCGGGTCAACGCCGTGCTCTATTTCCGGGTGGTGGACCCGGAAAAGGCCATCATCCAGGTGGAGGACTATTACAATGCCACCAGCCAGCTGGCCCAGACCACACTGCGCTCGGTATTGGGCCAGCATGATCTCGATGAGATGCTGGTTGAACGAGAAAAGATGAATGCTGACCTGCAGCAGATCATTGACAAGCAGTCCGATGCCTGGGGAATCAAGGTGAGCAACGTGGAGATCAAGCACGTGGATCTCAACGAGTCCATGGTGCGGGCCATCGCCAAGCAGGCCGAAGCTGAGCGGGAAAGGCGTGCCAAGATTATCCACGCCGAAGGCGAGCTGCAGGCCTCGGAAAAACTGCTGGCAGCCGCAGAGATCATCTCCAACAATCCCCAGGCCCTGCAGCTCCGCTACCTGCAGACCTTGAGTGATATCTCCAACGAAAACGCCACCACCATTGTCTTTCCCCTGCCCATCGAGACCCTGGGCAGCCTGTTCAGCGGATCGTCTCCCGGGAAAGGCAAAGGTACAGGTTAACAGACTTCGGGCAGCTAAAGAAAATGGAGGGAAGAAATATTTTTCTGGAACAAGACAGAGAAACGGTCAAACCAGAGTTCTGACTCATACAAGTATCTCAAAAAGGCTGACTTCCGCATGAAAGCCCATATTCATGCGGAGGGGATTGACTTTTGAAACCGACAATAGCTACCTGGATACCTCCTTCTGTAAGCACCATAATCCCCACCAAAGTTTTTATTGGCATTTGCCAATCAGACCCATTAATATGAACAAATATCATTTTCACCCATACGCCCGATAACAAAAAAGAGACCCGGTGAAGGTGGAACCTGACAATGTCGCCGCATGAATTGCCGGAACAGAGGACAAGGAGGTCCAATGAGCATCCCTGCAAACCGTCCAGTTACCTTTCTGTGTATCCTTTTCTTGAGTCTATTTTGCAGCCAGCAGGCCTATGGGGGAGCTCCGAAGACCTTAACCGCCCCGGAGGTCAAACACCTGATGGACAAAGGTGACGCGCTCCTGGTTCATACCCTGAGCGCCATTGAGTTTGACATGCAGCATATTCCGAATTCCATTAATATTCCGGTTATCTACATGACCGCCACTGATCTGCTGCCTGAGGACAAGGAAAAGACGATCATCTTTTACTGCATGGGCGTCAGGTGACCATACAGTTCCCGGGCCGCAAGTATTGCGGCCGAAAGAGGGCACACCAACGTCTATACCTTTGTCGGGGGTATTCCGGAGTGGCGTAAATTCAACTACCCCATGGTCGTCAATCAGGAGTGGCGGACAATCAGAACCAACAAGATTCCTCCACAAAAACTGATTACTCTTCTCACTGAAAAAGATTATTACATCCTTGATGTACGGCCTCGCGACTATATCAAAAACGCCTCCTTTATTGAAAACGCCTACTTTTGCCCCCTGGTCTACCTGGAGAAGTGGCATGGTGAAATACCCAGGGACAGGCAGATCATCATCACCGACTGGGCCATGCGTCAGTCGGTGATCGCGGCCAAATTCCTCACTAACAAGGGCTACCGGATTCACGGGATCCTGAAGGGAGGGATTGAACGCTGGAAAGAGGAGGGATTACCTGTGGTGGAGCGTGAACCGGTTTTTGAAAAAGGTCCCTGGTACATCCCCAAGGAGTAGTCTCCAGCTGACCATACCTTTCAAATATCACCAGATCCGCAGATATGTCGGTCCTCCGGGCCGAATTGGCTGTTAATGTTCCATAACAGGAGCAGAAAGACTGCAAGCCGGGAGCAAGGTTTGTCCACTGAAACGATCGAAAAAAGTCACAAGAACGTACTGCGTCACCAGATCGGTCTGCTCTTTGGCCTGATGATTCTGGCGATCCTCGGCAGTGGCATCTTTATCTCCTACAAACAGAATCAATATGCAGTCGCCCGCAGCAACGAAGATATCGCCATCCGGCTTGGCATGGTTCGATCCATCCATGACAATGAACTGGCCAAGCTGAATAACACCTTGAGCATCCTCAGGGAACAGAACCAGAAAATCGCCAACTTCCTTGACTATGACAAGATCGAGCCGATCAGGATCATGCTCGACACCATCACTCATATCCACTCGCTTGACCTGATATTTTTCTTTGACGAATACGGCAATCTCCTGTCAACCAACTATGCAGGGGTAACCAACGGGGACTCCTCCGACTACCAGTCCCTGTTGGGAAACTACAATGAGCAGATCGGTGTTGAGCTGATCAAAACAGAGACTCTCCTCCACCATATACCGGAGCCAGCCTTTGAGACCTCCGCAAGTCACCTCCTCTGTTTCAAGTCCAATGTTCACCTGCTCCATGACACCGGAGAGGTGTCAGGCTATATCGTCCTCATCAAGCTGATCAACGGCAACACCGATCTCGTCCGGAAAATGGCTGAGACGGTGGAGGCGGAGGTCATTTACTACGACCCTGAGGGTCGCACTGTACTCTCCAGTTTCCCCGGCCCCAAGGTGCCATTCCCCACCAGTCGCACGATCAGTTATGTGGGCAGGACATATTTTACCGATATTGAGAATATCAGTGCCCCCTCTTCTGATAAGGTGGGCAGCCTCGCCGTTGCTGTTGACAGCAGCTTCTTTCTTGCCCAGCAGCGTGGCTTCCTGCTGAACGCACTTATTCCCATAATCATCTCGGTTGTCATCTTCACCAGCTTTGTCATCTTCCTGAAAATGCGCATCTTTGACCAGCTGAACAGTCTCATCGGTGTGCTGCGCTCCGTCGCAGGCGGCGGTTCCCTGCACCAGAGGCTGCCTGTCCATCCGGAAAAAACCACCAGCGGCACTCTGGACAAGATGGACCAGATGGCCATCGACTTCAACCATATGATGCAGCGGTTGGAGGTGACCTACAATGAGCTTGCCGAAGCAAGACAGGCAGCGGAAAAGGCGGACCGGACCAAATCGAGCTTTCTTGCCAACATGAGCCACGACATCCGCACACCGATGAACGGTATCATCGGTATGACCGGCCTGGCACTGGAGACCGAGCTGACACCCGTCCAGCACCGCTACCTTAACAACATCAAACTCTCGGCGGATGGGCTCCTCGGCCTGCTCAACGACATTCTCGATTTTTCCAAGATCGAGGCCGGACAAATGCTCCTCGAGGAAAAAGACTTTGACCTGCAGCAGACGATCGCCAACATTTTCTCAATGATGAACTTCCCTGCCGAGGAAAAAGGGCTGGAACTGATTATCCAGAAATCTCCAGAACTTCCCGACTGGATCAAGGGAGACGAACTGCGGCTGCGGCAGATCCTCATCAATCTCATCGGCAACGGTATCAAATTCACAGAAAAAGGTGCGGTGACTCTTGATATTTCCTCCGAAAACACCACTGATGATCTGCTGGAGCTCCACTTCATTGTCATTGACAACGGCATCGGTATTCCCGCTGATAAACAGGGTCTAATCTTTTCCAGTTTCAACCAGGCGGATTCATCGGTGACCCGTAAATTTGGAGGAACCGGTCTTGGCCTGGCCATCAGCAAACAACTGGTAGAGATGATGGGCGGCAGGATCTGGTGCGAGAGTGCTGAAGGAGAAGGGGCACTGTTTCACTTCACTCTCGTTGTGGGAAAAGGCACCGAACCTGTGATAACAAAAGATAAAAACAGAACCGCTGCCACTCTAAAAGAGCTGTCCCTGCTCATTGTCGAAGACAACAACATGAACCGTGAACTTGCAAGAATGATCCTGTACAAGGACCGTCATCACGTCATCGAGGCGGAAAACGGGCTTGTGGGCCTGGAGGCCCTGACAGAAAATAAGATCGACCTGGTCCTGATGGATGTCCAGATGCCGATCATGGACGGTCTGACCGCTACTGAAATCATCCGGACCTGTGAGCAGGAAGGTGACCTGTCGCCTTATAATCTGTCGCCGGATCTTCAGACACGACTTACCCGACGATTTAAGGGTGGGCACCTTCCCATAATCGCCATGACAGCCCACGCTATGGAGGGTGACAGAGACAGATGCCTCAGCTGCGGGATGGATAACTACCTGACCAAACCGTTTGACCCATTACGAATCCGCACTGTCATCGCCGAGGTCTGCAGTTGAAAACCAACCAGTATTTATTCTCCCCGCCTCCTGAAAAAACACACGCCAGGGCCAAAAAAATTATTAGCCCGTATATTTCACGAGTTGAGACGGCCTGCTAGTCAAGGAGTCTTGTGATGGGCTATATTTAAATATGCCAATCACAAAAGCGACGATGGATAGCGGGCCGTATCGACTCGCCAGCGGTGAATATTTCTTTGTGGTTTTGACAAAAAGTGACGTTACAAACTGTACTTTACACAGGTTGGCTGTTTATTATAATTTTCGATATTAAATCATGAAGATAACCCATTCAAAAAGAAGTGTTCATGAAATATCCGGGTTAGGCGGGTGTCCCCTAAATTTTAATACCTAACTGCGCCTCTCGGGTAAAACCATGAACAGTTAGAAAAGGAAAGGCACCAGAAACAGGACAGCCGAAAGGACAAGACTTGAAAAAAAGACAATCAATGTCACCCGGTTGACCAGTTCTTCATCGGTTTCATGGCCAGCAAGGAGGTCTGCCAGGTATTTGATGTAGCCCCATGGAGGGACATTGTGTCCCAGCCATTTTTTGACCCCCCACTGCAGGTCGGTGACCAGACAGTGGCCGTACCAGCCTTTTTTACGAAAAATCGGCCCAAATCCATACCAGTAGACCAGGGTGCCGATGAGCAGCAGAAGGTGCAGCCCTCTGGTTGCCTCAAACAGCCAGCCGAAAATACTGAAGACAACGATGACAAGATGGACTCCATGGAGGAAAATATTGAGGAGTTCTCCTCCCATCCGCCATATTTTCATTCCAGGCTCCATCAGTTTTACCCGACAGAAGAGTTCTTCATGATATCAGCTGCATGGTGAACAACCCGCTCAAACGCTGCAATGTACTGGTCGAGAAGATCGTGGTCAGCGTTGGGAAAAGAGGGCAGTTTCAACAGGTTCATATTTCCTTCCATGGTGGCCTGCAGCTCACCCGGATCATACTCTCGAGAAGCAATATCCTCAGGCAGTCGGAGGATGGATTTGAAGTGACCTTCGGTAAAAATAGGCTGCTGGTGGACCAGCGGGTAGCGGGGCATACTGACCTGACAGCCCTCGGCCTGCAACGCCTCGATCAATACCTCCAGGGAAAGGGGAATACGACCCGGGTCGAAGCGGATAATATACTCAAAATAGACCCGTTTGATATGGGATGGCGCCATAAAGGTGTTGAACCCGAGACGCTCCAGCCTCTCAGAGAGGTAGGTCAGGTTATCATTTCGTTTTTTGTTATAGCGGGGCAACCGCTTGAGCTGACTTCTGGCAAGAGCCGCCGCAAAGGGGGCGATTCGTGTTTTGATACCGAAGCTCGTTGCCGCAAACCTGCGGGCCGGTGTCTCCAGCTCAATAATCCGGGTGATATCGCCAAGCAGAATGGCCCGTTCATAGTAGTCATACTCCCGGCAGAGAAAGATGCCGCCCTCACCTGCCGGCGCCAGTTTGTCGCCCTGCAGACTGAACACACCGATATCGCCCAGTGAGCCGCAGGGTTGATCACGCCACGTTGCGCCGTGGCAATGGGACGCGTCTTCTATGATTTTTAAATCATGTTTTTCCGCAACCGCCTTGATCTCCGTCATCTTTGAGGGGAGCCCCCACAGGTGTACAACCACGATTGCCCGGGTTCGTTCACTGATCTTTCTTTCCAGGTCTTCAGGGTCCAGGCCAAGCCGGTCCGGCTCACTGTCGCAGAATACCGGAACAACTCCAACCCAAAGCATGGGCAGCACCGAGGCCCAGAATGTCGCCGAGGGGACCAGTATTTCATCACCCGGCTTGAGATCAAGGGCAAAAAAGGCAGCAAGCAGTGCTGCGGTACCGTTGTTATGCGAAAGACAATATTTCATTCCGGTGAGTTGGTGGTAATCGTTTTCCAGCTCCCTGGCAACGGGGTGGATTGACAGCCGACCATCTCTCAATATCTGCAAAACCGCCTGTTCATCCTCCTCAGTCACCAGCGGCCACCGGTTCGCCTCCTGCTGGTCCAGGGTTACACAGGGACTGCCACCTAAGATTGCAGGAAGATCTTCATATTTTTCACTCATTTCATTCTCCTTTCAGATCTGTTCCAAAAGCTGATCAAATCGGGCAGCCACCTGGTCTTTATATCCTTGAAGCTCCTTTTCAGCCGACCTGGCATCACCACCGGATAAAACAAGACACAGTGAACGGAGATAATCCTCATGTTGATTATTTTTTCCAAGCCCTTGCCGCTCCACCCATTGTGAAATATTGGTCCGCCGCCTCAGATAATCAGCGAGCGTGCGGCAATGTTCATGCTCCATGCACCATTGAATGGTTGGGAACTCATCAACCAGATCGGGAAAAGAAACAGTTGGACAGCTCTTACCGGAGGAGTCATCTTCCCCGGCAGGCACGGAGTGGTCCATGGTCGGTGGGGTGAGTTGCCCGACCTTGCCGGCCGCAACATCAGCCAGATACTCACAGCCGGTGATCTTTCCTCCATAGACCGAGACCCACGAACTGTCAGCATCCACGGCCACCTTGAAGTTACGGGATATATCAAGAGGGTAGCTGTCACTGAAATAGTCTACATTGACGGCCAGGGGACGAACTCCACAGCGAAACGACACAATATCATCTTTTTCCGGCATGAAATTCATATGGTGCTGGTGTCGATCCAGGAGGTAGCTGATGTCATCGGTGGTGACTTCAAAACCCTTCTCGATATCGGTCACCGTCTCTTCGGTTGGGCCCCACAGCGTGATGGGGCCCCATGGAACGCTGAGAATGACATCGTTGTGTTCTTTCTGGGCAAAGACCAGGGGACTCTTCTGTTCCTGAGGTTTTTTCAGTCCTAAAAACACCCCCTTGCTGAAGACATGTTTGTACGGAGACCTGATCTTCATCATCTCATTGATACGATCCGTCCACACCCCGCCGCAATTCACCACCACCTTCGAACGAAGCTCAACCTCCCTCCCGCTGAGCCTGTCGTGAGCCTGAAGATGCCAGAGCCCCTCCTTTTTACGATAGTCACCACCGACCAGTTCACAGTAATTCAACGCCTTCTGTTGCGATTGACGGTTCTGAGTCAGCCAGTGGAGGACAAAGCGGCAGTCGGAACAGCGCAGCATGCCCTCCTCAAACAACAGGCTCTCCCGGCTGCGCCTCAAATATTTCCGCTCTTCAAATTGGGTTTCTACAACTGGTCGGGCTCTCTTAAAACAACCGATCAGCCAATAGAGATACATGGCCGAGAGGATCGGCACCTTACTGAGGAGGCCTGTCTGGGCCGGCAGAAACCTGAATTGACGGGACGAGACCCACTCATCCATATGGGCAATCATCTGGTCCCGTGATCGTGAGAAGTTGAAGACGGACGGGACATCCATGTTCCTGAGATAGAGCAGTCCGCCCCAGATCATCATGGCCGAGGCCTGGCTGGTCCCTCCACCAAAATCACCCCTTTCAAGCAGGATGGTCCGGTAACCCCGGCGGCAAAGGAGGTCAAACAGACAGGCGCCGTTGATCCCCCCACCAATAATAGCAACATCAAAATTCTCAACCCTGGAAACAGCAGACAACTCATCAGTTCGCTGATTCATCTCTCTCCCATTGAAGTTGACATGCCGATCATCCAAGTGATGGTTTACTTACCTGCAACAACAGTTCTCCCGTTAATGTTATCGCATCGCCCGCTATTCACCAAAATATTTGTCCGCCAGAGGGGCGAACCGGCAAGGTTTGCTCGATCAGCAAATATTTTGCACAAGATACCCTTGTTGCCTTCGGCGTATGGCACATCCAAGGAAAATCAGACCAATAACGATCAAAGCCCACTCCTCGGGTTCAGGCACAGAGGGCACGGAGAACGGGTCCAGAGGTGTACTGCTGTCCTGGTGACCATCTTCAACCTCGCGCTCAAAGCGTGATTCATCCTGCTCGGCTGTCTTGAGTGCCTCTTTCTGCCGGTCATTGACCAGCACCAGCATTGATGAGTAATGGGTGACAATGTTATACTTTTGTGCCAGTTGGTGGATGGTGTCAAGAGTTGAAAGCTCCTCTGTATCCAAGATTCTGATCATCTTCCTGATCCGGTGGGCCGCTGTTATCTTCTCAAGCGATGGAGTGGAGTTGCCGATGTCTCCTGCTGCCGCATCACGCTCAAACCAGATCCTGTCTCTCGAGATTGCCAGGACTCTATCGCCTCCGGCCGAAAGATGGAGCCGTGGATTCAGGCGGAACAAAACCTCCCTGATCGATTGACAGATACCACCGTGCGATCGATAAATCAGATCAAGCAGTTTATCGTTGTAGGCATAGGGCAACCGGTCGTCCAGGTGAACCAGCCAGAAGGGCTTCGAGGATTCAACCCTCTCGCCGGAACTCTCTGCTGCCAGTTCATAACTGGCCTCATCGGTGAGGAGCAGAATTGCCTGGTGGGGGCGGGTGGTGGAAATCTTCTGAAAGGCACCCAGCTGGTCCAGTGGTTGGCTGTTACCAAAAAAACTCTGCTCACTGATCTCCTCTCCGGACTGCAGGGGGGTGCACTCACGGCGGCAGAAGTAGAGGTCATGGTCAACACCTGCCGCCTCAAGTTCATTAATTGCGCTGCTGATCGCGTTTCGGTTAATGGTCATGGAATATGAACCGTCGATCAGGACTGCCAGACGCAGGCCTGCAGCACTCCCTTGATCGATGGCCTGCTGCGCAACTGCCCGGACAACCTTGTCGCCACTGACAAAAGTCAACACCCCGGCTGATGGTGGGTTGTGTGCAAGCGCCGCCTGTGGCGGCAGCCAGGTATCCAGTTCCCCTCGTTGAATATCCTTGTTGTTCAGCCGGTACTCGGTGTCGTCATCCCAGTAGAGGTTACGCTTTTCAAGGATACGAGGAAGGGGCCATTTTCCTGTAACGTCCGGAAGTGTCTGATATTCAAGGCGCATATAGAGGTGATCCCCATGGTCATCATGGCGGGGTTTTGCCGGTATCGGATAGACCCGCAACCGGTACTGGTAAGGGCCGGTCTGCTCCAACAGCGCCGGGTCCACCCGCCGTGCCACTTCAGCCTTGTAAACGGACTGTGCCGCTCCCTTGGGGGCAACGACACAGGGGTATTTTTGCGGATGGGCCGGGTCATCGCTGAGCCACAGTCCACTGACCACCGCATCCTCAGGCAGGGTAAAGTGGATGAGCGCTTCAAGCACGTCAAAGGTCTGATTCTCCAAGGTCTGGGAAATGGTGATCGTTGCCGCGCCGTGCTCTTCTGTAACATTGATCGATTGGCGGTTGATGTGGACAAAACGTTTTTCTGCGCTGAGCAGTCCGGCCTCATTACTCTCCATGATGTTCCAGGTCCGCTTGATGGCCTTAAAGACGGTATCCCTCTCGCTCTTCTGGATCGGAGTGTCGAAAAACTCCCCGTAATATTTTTCCGCCCTTTTCACATCGCTCCAGTTCTCACCCTCATAAAGAAAAGGAAGAGACAGGGCATTGAACAACTGCTGTACCTTGTCCGCTGCACTCTTGCTGAGCAGCAGACTCTCCCGGTAGCTCTTTTCCATACGGCGGCTCAGACCTGTGCTGGAGATGTATCGATAGCGGGCCAGGTAGCCATTGAGGAGCGCCGCTCTGATCAGTGGGGCCTTATCAAGCAGTTCCTGCTCATATTTTGACTGGCCCATCTTTTCATCGAGCATCCTGAAGACCTCCTGCTGGGGCTGCTGGCTCAAGATAAAAAACCCGCTGACATTTATGATGAAAACCGCAAAGACGACGATGGCCCGCCCTGGATTGAGGTTTTTTACCACCTGGTCTTTAAAGTGGCCGAGGTAGAGCCAGATCATTGCCAGTGGCAAAACGATAAAGAGTGACGCCGTGAAAAGCACAAAAACAGAAGAGAGCCACATCAGAGGGTGGACAAAGATCTTGATCAACGCCTTGAATTCAAGCCCGGCAAGGATATGGAAGAGTCCTTTGATGAACTCCACTGACAGGGGGATCATAATGATCAGAAAGAGGAGACCGAAGTAGAGCCCGACCATACCGATGATCGTCGACCCAGTCGTCCACATCGGGCCGGTGGTCGCCTCCCTGAATTGGCGAGGCGCCCTGTTCTCCTGGAGAAGATAGAGCAGCCATGCGGTGAGGGCGATGAAAACGTTTGCAATCAGCCAGAAGAGCCCCGGGTTAAAGTCCCTGAAGGTCAGCATCCTGACAAGGACAAAAAAGAGCATTGCCATCTCAAAGCCGTAAAAATATTTCATTAAAAGGACAGGGTTGAAACGAAAGACTCTCACCGCAAGCAATATGGAGACAAACGGCAGGGTGAGAATCGCACTGACATAGAGGGTGTAGTGAAAGGGCATCAGACCGTCAACGGCTGCCGAGAACATGGGCATCGCCAGATGGGGGAAGATGACGGTGAGCGCCAGGATGACATAGATGAGATGCCACGACCAGAATATGAGGTGTGCCGAGCGTCGCAACACGGTTTTTCGGTTAAGTTTCATTTGAATGACTCCTGGCAGGAATTGACGGTTGATCTGTTTTGGCCAGTGCTTGCGCCAGCTGTTGCCTGATCAGAATGATCATTGATTTGACACCATCCGGTTCCACTGTCTCCCTGAAAAGGATAGAGGCCATGACCCATTGACGATTGGGATGGAAGAGGCCATCTACCACCCGGGCCGAATAATCCGGCGTGGAACCGCTGACTGATTGAAACCAGTAGACTGCCGTCATTGGTCTTTGGCTCTCTGTAGAGTTTCTGGTGGGGAGCAATTGAAGGTAGCGCTGGATGTGGTCCCGGTCGCTTTTTCTCAACTGTTTATCGATGATGGAGTAGCCCTGGCTGATATAGCAGTTGTCCGGTACATGCTGACTCTTCCAGGCCCGGCTCCAGACCAGAACCATGGAGGCCTCAACACGTTTTCTGCCATTTTCAGCAGGAATGGACAGCTGGTACTTCTCAGCCCGGGCCCGGTTGTTCTGATAAATATTTTTTTCCGTTTCACCAAGCGATGCACCCCGGAGACCAAACTGTGGAGGAAGCTCAAGCAGGTGCGGGTCGGGTGCTGCAACAGCGGTTTGCAGGGGGCGATAGCAGAAGATCAGCAGAAGCAGTATGCCGATTATGACCACTGCGCAGGACAGGCTCCGCCCCGTCTCCGGTTGATGTGGGTCCTGTGACCGGTTCTCTGTCCCGACCCTTGTCTTATCGCCAAATCTGATAAGGACCATCCAGACAACGAGGCAGGAGAGGGCAAAGCTCAACAGGCCAAGCGGCTGATGGAGCAACCGGGCCGCCTGGGTAAATTCGAGGACAAGTTCCAGGGTCACAAGGATGACAATGCGAAAGATATTGCCAAATACCAGCAACAGTCCAAAGGCCAGCCCCGTTGCCAGCCATGCAGAGTTGACCTTGAATCGTTCAATCCAGGTCAGCAGCAGGTAAAAGATCAATCCGACCCAGAGGCTTTTGATGCCGCTGCAGTCAAGATCAATCATGGCCGCCCGGTTGTCGATCATCAGGATCGACTCGCTGGTGAGCATGGGCAGATCGGCCACCTGCA
>JBDLID010000053.1:0-19529 GCA_039715055.1 Thermodesulfobacteriota bacterium
CGCGATTATTTCCGCCATATCAAACCTCCTGAATTTTGAAATCCCTGTCCTTAACTATTTTGAAAATCACGAAATATTGTTTCGCCGATGGTGCCGGTTGAAGGGTTAGCTGTTCTGATTTATATGATCACAGTCGTGAATCAGTGCTTTACAAACCGTCAATGACTCCTGGCTGGTCCTATACCTTTACCGATGCCGGTTCTTTCCTGGCGGCAGGCAGTTTGACGTGGAAGGCAGTTCCTTCCCGATGTCGATTCACCAGCAGACTGGTTGGTGGACTCTCCACCTCAATGACGCCGTTGTGCTCCTGGATGATACCGTAGGAGACCGAGAGGCCCAGTCCGGTCCCTTTGCCCACTGATTTTGTGGTGAAGAACGGATCAAAAATTTTGGCTTTGACATCCTCGTCAATGCCGTGCCCCGTATCACGAACAGTGGCAACAACCAGGCCCTGGGCCTCATCAAATTTTGTGCTGATATAGATGTCGCCACCACCCTGCTTTTCCATGGCATGGTGGGCATTGTTGACAAAGTTGACAAAGACCTGGCGAAGCTTTTCGGTATCACCGATGATCTCCGGCAAATCGTCGCTCAGGTCCCGATGGATCGTAATGTGATCCATACTGAGAAAATGTTCAGTGACTGCCAGGACATCGGAGATAACCTCGTTAAGGGCGATATTTTCACGGGCACTTTGAGATTGGCGGGAGAACTTCAGCAGGTCTGCAACAATTTTGCGGCAGGCTTTTGTCTGGCGTTCGATAACATGGAGGTTTTCAGTCTCTTCGGAGTCTTCGGCAAAATCATCCATCATCAACTGGCTGTAGCCAAGGATGACCCCCAGCGGAGTATTGATTTCATGGGCAACGCCTGCAGCCATCTGGCCTACCGAGGCCATTTTTTCACTGGTGGCGAGTTGTTCCATCATGGTCCTGACCCTGGTGAGATCCTTGGCAATACCTTCGCAGCCGACAAAGTTGTGATCATCATCAAAGACAGCGGTGGCGGAGAGCAGGACATAAATCACCGAGCCGTCGGCGCGAGAGAATTCAACCTCGAGATCTTCAACAAACCCCTTGGAAATAACCGTCTCAAAATAGGCATCAAGATCCTTGGTGTTGAGAAAGAGAGCCTTGAGGTCCAGCGCCGGGGGCGTATCCGGCGGGTAACCGAGCATCTTGAGCCCGGAAACGTTCATATCCACCAATTGATTGGCTGAGTCACAGAAGTAGACCATATCCTTGGAGTTGATAAAGAAGTTGCGGAATTTTTTCTCTGATACGGTCAGCTCTGCTGTCCTCTCCTCAACCATCTCTTCCAGGTGGAGATTCATCTTCTGCAGCTCGTCAGCGGCCACCTCAAGCTGGTCATTTGCCTTTTTCAGGCTGCCGGCTTTCTGCTCAATGGCTCGATATCCTTCGATTCCCTTGTGATAATAGATAGTAACCGCGGAAAGAGAGATCATGAGCAGACTGTTGAATCCCCCGGAAAACGGGGCAATGGACTTCCAGGTTACCTTGTTGCCGGAAATAAGGAGTATCTGTTTGAGAAGATGTCCGGCGGCCCGAGAGATGGAGAAGGCGGCCAGTGTCATACAGAAGTAGAAGAGGAAACCCCAGAGAAAATTATCCGGCTGTTTTCTGGTGAGCAGGTATGCGTAGCGCAGGGACATGAAGGAGAGGGCGATGATGATCAGAGATCCGGTCATGTCGATGAACACGGCCGGAAACATCGGCAGCGAGTTCATTGTTCACCTTCCCTGCAGGTGTCACGGTAGAGTGTGCGCAGACTGAGAAAGAGAAAGATGAGGGCCGGCACTGAAAAGAGATGGTCAAGCTTGGTGAAATAGTAGCCGAGCTTCAGGGCTGAAAAGGGTCCCATGAGTCGGGTGGACAGGTAGCCTGAATCGGTGACCAGGTGTTGACGATCGATGAACTCGGCCAGGGTGTGATCTGTAAAGGCGACCACGTTCCAGACGATCATGAGGATGCAGAACACCTGGAGCAGCCTCCAGCCTTTTGAGACTAAAGCATTGCGTCTGAGATCCCAGAAAAGATAGCCCAGGGTGGCGGAATAAAACATATGGGCCAGCTGGTGGACGTAGAGGCCTTCGGGAGCGCCATGGGTTTGGACAGCCCAGGCTTGTTCCGGTTGTACAATAAACGCCAGAAGGAGGAAAAAACAGCGAGTTTTGTACAGTTTGTAGATCTGAGTCATACGCCGGGCCTCTACACATTGCCTGGAATGGGGGGTTCCAGGCGGGGTTCATGTCATGGTCCACCAGCTGTTCACGAATCTCCTGGTCTTAAATGGGTAGAGGGGAAAACAGAGAATCGTGCCCACATTGACGAGTACTAAGCATAAAATATGCCTGAACCTCGGTTTCAAAATCGTATTTCAATTATGTTGGTTGGTAGCAATAAGCTCATGAGGTTTTGAGAATCATTTTCAAGCTGGTAGCTTTGAAAAATGATGGTGGAAAGAAGCAGATTCTGTGCTGCAAAAATGATGCACTGAAACAAAAATGTTTCAGTGCCTGGTGTGGAGATGTCGGGGGGACTGATGTGGCTGATATGACGTGGAAAGGGGTGTTATTTTTTTCTGAATTGCTGTGAAGTGATATTGTAACGGCGCATGAGGCGTTGAAAGGCCTGACGTTCCATGCCGCTGTTGCGGGCGGCGGAAGAGACGTTTCCACCGGTTTGAGACAAACCGTTCTTGAGATAGGAAATTGAGAAATTTGTGATCAACTCCTCTTTGGCCTCCCTGTAATCCATATCCAGGGAGAAAGATGGCGAGGAGGAGCTGTTTTTTTGAGGAGGTGCGATGTTGCCGTTTTCGAGAAAGTCGTCCGGGGTGAGGACCTGATTATGGGAAAGCAGAACACTACGGTTAATTATGTTCTGGAGTTCCCGGATATTTCCTTTCCAGGTATGATGCATGAGATAGTTCAGTGCTTCCGGAGAAAATTCCATTTTATCGCGCTGATGTTCACGGCAGTATCGTTTGAGAAAATATATGGCCAGAAGCGGGATATCGTCACGCATTTCATCGAGGCTCGGCATGGTAACAGTCATGACGTTGAGTCTGTAAAAAAGATCTTCCCGAAATTCTCCCTGTTCAATCTTTTCCTCGAGATTCTGATTGGTGGAGGCCAGGACCCGCACATCCACGTTGACGGTTTTGGTCTGGCCCAGGGGCTGGATCTCTTTTTCCTGGAGGACACGGAGCAGTTTGGTCTGGATGGACACCGGGATATCGCCGATTTCATCGAGTAGGATTGTAGAGCCCTCGGCTTCCTTGAAAAGTCCGTCTTTGTCATTGTCAGCCCCGGTAAATGCACCCTTGCAGTAGCCAAAGAGCTCACTTTCCAGAATCTGTTCGGGCAGGGCCGGACAGTTGACAGTGACCATTTTTCTGGCCCGCCGGTTACTGAGACGATGGAGGGTGCGGGCGGCGACTTCTTTACCGGTTCCGGATTCCCCCCGGATAAGAACCGTGGCATCACTCCTGGCCAGTCGGTTAAGGATGTCAAGTGTTTGTCGTATCTGTTTTGAGCTGCCAAGTAATTCGGTGTCGGGATCATTTTCCTGAAGCTGCTGCTGCAGCCTCATATTTTCCTTGAGCAGTTCGGTGCGCTCCATGGCCCTGCTGACGGCGTGGATGAGTTCGGCATTGTCAAATGGCTTTTCAAAAAAATCGTAGGCGCCAAGCTTCAGCGACTTGACCGCTATTTCAATGGTGCCGTAGCCGGTCATCATAATGGTTGAAATTTGCGGATCAAACCGGGTGATTTCTTCGAGCAGGGTTAGCCCGTCCATGTCAGGCATCAGGATATCGGTGATGACTACTTCAGGATGGTGGGTTCTGACCAGTTCAAGGGCCTCGACACCGGTAGGTGCGAGAAGGACTTCGCAGTCACATTTTTTGGATATGACTTTTCTCAACAGAACCAGGAGGTCCCTCTCGTCATCGGCGATGACGACACAGCGTTGACACTCTTTCTGGATTTTATCTTTCATCAATCGTGAACTTAAGCCGTTAGACAACAGTTAGCATGGAGCGAACTTCCTTGTTGCTGGTTGTTTAAAACTGTTCTCATATCCATTTCCTGTAATTAATTGTTTTTTCGATCAAAGGAATAGGCGAGGAAAAAGATAAAAGCAAATTATTTTTTTTGTGTCATGGCCTGAAAGTAGAGTTGGACATAGCGGCCTGACAGGGTGTCCACCATGGAGAATGTCAGTCGCTGCTCCGGAGGAAAGGAGTTGGTCAGGGCCAGGAATATATTTTTTGAGATCGATTCAATCCGCTTTTCATACCCATTTTCATCAGTGATATTACGGCCTGTAAAACGGCAATGCATTGGGCGATACGGTTCCAGGAGGCACCTGCTGTCCACCAGGAGTGGACAGCGGTAGGGTGGTTCTGTCTCTGTTTGCTTCCCTGAGATTTTTGCCATGGCCAGCGCCCGTTCAAGAACCTCGTGCCGGGTTTGGCGGTCCAGGATAGCGTTCAATTTCTCACTGAGATAGACTGCCTCCACCAACTGGACATGAAAGGGCTGGTGGCAGCAGCTGTCTGTCTCCAATGCTTTATTTGCTCTCTCATCCAGGAGTTGTTCGTAATTACTGAGGAAAGGATGCAGATCAACGGTCTGTTTGTCGGCTATACTTGGTTGTCTGGCCGTGAAGTTACCCTGCTCCTTTGAGTATTTTTTGAGAAGATTCCACTGGCTGTAATTGGTTGGGTTGGCACGGGTCCTTTTCAGAGCCTTTTCTGTGAACTTCAGCCCCAGGCCGCGACGGAGCAGGTAGGCCGAGACAAAGGTGCCGGTACGGCCATGGCCGTGGCGACAGTGGATGAGAACCTTTTTTTTGAGGTACAGTGCCTCGTCCAGCCACTCAAGGGCGGCCTCCATCTTCTCCATATCCGGGGCGCATTCGTCTGGAATGGGAAGGTAGTAAACTTCAAAACCTGATTTTTCCTCAATTTCATGGAGATCACAGAACTCCCCGCAGAGATTGACAATGGCGCCAATTCCCTGTTCCCTGATAAAGTCGAGTTCTTTGTAGGACATTGGCGCATACCCTACTCCAATCTGAGCGGTGATCCAGGTAATGTTGTACGCCCCTCTGGTTTCGTCAATTGTGGGCGGTTCAGGATTGTTGGCCGGCTCAGTTGCAATTATTCTCCTCCATAACTGCTGGCAGCTGCTGATGAGGCCTCCCCGCAACCCTGAGAGCCATCCTGTTGAGGAGTCTTTAGGTTCAGTCACTAAAAAAATCCTCAATCTGACTTTCGACCATCTCCTCGTCCTTGAGGCGCATGTCCATTAATTTTGTCACTCCGAGGAGTTTGCCCAGCAGTTGGATACCTGCGAGTAACCGGTTTCTACCGATCTGCTGGAGGCGGGAATCGAGGAGGTCGCCTTTGACGGTGACCTGAAAGCCGATTCGGGTGAGAATGGTGCTGACCAGTTCAATGCGCAGGGTGCGTCCACTGAAATCCCCGCCGCCACCGCCGAAACGAAACTGGCAGTAATTTTTTTCCGGCTCATCACCGCACATGGCATCAACCAGGGTAAAGTGATAGCCGAAGCGCATGTTGAGGTTAAGGTAGTCTTCGGCGACCACCGCATAACTGGCAAAATCACCTGAGTCTTTGGAGGCCACCCCGCCGGCCAGGGCAATCTCGTCGAAACTCTTCCAGTCGAAGTGATTCCGCTCTTCCCATTGTACCGCCGGATGGGTCAGCCCCTGCCATAGTGCAAGAAAGGGGGCGGAGGTCACTTGATGAATTGTAATTTCAGAATTGGCTGAGGTTCCTCTACTAATGCCATCTCCCACGTCGAGCAAAAAGAGGTCCAGGGGGAGGTCGGTGATCAGCTTTTTCTTTTTTGCTTTTTTCCCGCCGATTCTGTCACCAATGGAAAACATGGCAGCTATGGCCTGTTCGTGACAGTAGCGGATGATATCGTGGAAGGAGCGGCATGAGTCGGGTTTGAAGTCCCTGGATTTGGGGTCCACCAGTTTCAACGGGGTGATGAAGTCGAGAACCGCATTCAGCCGTTTGAAAAATGGAAGATTTTTCTGCATTTCGTATATGGGCGGGGCGGTTATTCTCGGAACCAGGTCACCGATAAAGACCTGTCTGTGATCGGCAAAAAGAGAAACCTGACGTCCATGACTGAGGCGGATTATGTCATCTCCCACACCGAGGAGCATTGGTATGCCGAATTCCCGGCATACGGTGGCAAGGTGTCCGGCCGAACTGCCAAGTTCGGCGACAATCCCGTTGACCCGGTCAAGGAGGCTGACGTGGGAGGGCAGAGTTTCACGGAGGAGCAGTATTGATCCTGGTGGCAGTTCACCGGCGGGGTGGGTTTCGTCCAGTCGATAGGTGATGCCGCTGACAGCACCCGATGATGCTGTGGTCCCGCCGGTCAGGAGTGGCGGGATTCCGCTGTGCGGGGTAATTGATACCAGGACTTTGGCACCATCGGTCTGAATGGCCAGAGGGCGACTTTGGAGAAAGAGAAGCCGGCCCTGCCGGTCAAGGGCCCACTCGATATCCTGCGGGGCAGCCTCATGGTCAGCGATTTTTTTTCCTGTTTCAAAAAGCTTGAGAAAGGGGGCGTGATATTTATCCGGAATAGCGAGGTTATCTCCAGCGGGAACCACCTGCGTGGTGTCATTTTTTGCCTTGATCACTTTGGGTATAACCCGGCCGGAAACCAGGGCATCCCCCTGCCCCTCAACATAGTGGATGGTCGCGGTACCAGGATCCGCACCGGATGGGTCAGTGGAGTAAAGGACTCCGGCAATTTCAGGCTCAACCATTTCCAGGACCAGTACGGCCATACCGGTTTCTTCATCACCTAATCCGCTATGGATGCGATAAGTCAGGGCCTCCTCACTGTACTTGGAGGCAAGGACCTTGCGGTAGGCTGTAAAGATCTGCTCCGGCTTAACATTCAGTACGGTTTGATACTGGCCGGCAAAGGAACAGGCCCCGTCTTCGTTAACTCCACTTGAGCGTACCGCCAGCAGCAGTCCTGAACCAATCACTGCCATGGCATGTGTAATCTCTTCGGCAACCTGAGGAGGAATAGGTGCCTCGTCAATCATGGCGCACAGCTTTCGGGAGACAGTTTTGACGATTTGCGGATCATCGCTTTTGATGGTTGCCAGCAGGGCGTCGATCTTGTCTCTGAGCCCGTTGTGTCGGATAAGAGCATGATAGCTGTTTGCGGTGATGATGAATCCGGCCGGGATTGTCAACCCATATTCCTTTGTCATCCGTGCGAGATTGAGACCTTTGCCGCCGACCAGCTCTTCGGAGAGTTCTTCATCAAAAGCGGCAGTGTAGGGTGCTGTGAAGTCAATTGTCGGTGGAGAGAGGAGAAAACGGCAGTAAAAATCAAACTTCCTGTGATAGGCGAACAGTGTCTGGCAGGTGCCTGGCCGCATGGTCTCAAGATTTTCAACCATGCCGAGGACAGATTGGGAAAGTTCTTCGAGGCGGTTCCGAATTCCACAGATATCCTCCCTGTTTCCCTGGTAGTAAAGGGTTTCGAACTCGGCCATGCGTTCATGGCAGCGGCCGTCATGTTCCAGCAGTTCAAGAAAGGAGTTGTAGGTGGATTGGAGAATTGTACCCGGAGCAAAGAGTCGTTTGCTCCAGTATTTGAATAGGTGAGTGGCTAGCATGGGGCGAACCCGGTTACGGTTCCCGATGGAAGGGCTTGAAAAATCATTGTACAATAATGAGTTACCTTAGCATTAAAGCAGCGTTGAAAGCAAGATTCTTTGCCACCGGCAGAAATCCTTAGCGGCCTGCCAGTTGGTGGCTGTGACCTATTATGAAATTGACTTCCCAACCCATCTGTTGTAGAAAAATAATCTGATTCTCAAGAGGTTAGCCCGAAATTCTCACAACGACCCTGATGGGAATTACGGGCTGGCCCCTGTACGTGTTTCATTTCAGGTGGCTGGTTGTTTATGACCGATTTTGCCAAAAGACGCTGGGCCAATATTGCGGCCGGTGCCCTTCTTCTCTTCATCATTGCCAGGTGGTTCCGCCTGGTTGACCTTTACAGCGTCAATATCCTGTTCCTCGATCAGTGGGATTTCATGGAGGGGCTGTTCAGTGACCACGGTCTCTGGGAGCTTTTCACCTGGCAGCATGGTCCCCATCGTCAGGGAGTCGGTTTTTTTCTGACCAGGGTTGTGGCTGAGTTGTCATCATGGGATACCCGGGTTGAGTCCTATGTGATCGGTTCTGTGGTCTGTGTTGCAGGCCTGTGCGCCTTCCTTATTAAATTAAGGGCCTGCGGCCGCTACCAGCCGGTAGATATTTTCATCGGCCTGCTCTTCCTTTCACCACTGTATGCCGGTCTGTGGGCCAATACCCCGAATCTCTCCCACGGCTCAGTACCGTTGCTGCTCATCACCCTGTTTGGCCTCAGCTGGTTGAGCAAGAGCCTTCTCCTTCGCTACACCCTGGCGGTATTGCTCAATTTCATGGCCATTTATACCGGCTTCGGTATTTTTTTAGGGCTGATCACGCCGCTGCTTTTTCTGTCCGAGGCTGTTCTGGCCCTTGGCAAAAATGATCGAAGACGATTGTGGCTTGCAATAGTGTTTGGCCTGGTCGCAGTCCTTTCCCTGGCCTCTTTTTTCATTGACTACACATTTAAGAGCGCTGCGCCGGGGTTTATTTTTCCTCATCCCTATCCGTTTATTTACGTCAAGTATATCTTCGTCAATTTCTCGGCTTTCTGCGGGGTACGTGGGGCCTGGCCGGTGTCGTACCTGTGTGGCGGCTTCATTGTTCTGGTTATGGGGTTGGTTGTTGCTGCCGCCGCCGCCTCATTATGGAGGAACAGGCAGGGCGCTGATAATAAACAGGCTGGAGTCCAGCAGATTCTAATCGTCCTGATTCTTTTCAGTCTCCTCTTTTCCCTGAATCTGGCATTCGGCAGGGTCTTTCTGGGCCTGGAAACGGCTCGTTCTTCCCGCTATCTGCCCTATCTTGTTCCCGGCTTTTTTGCGATTTATCTCTTTGCAGTGACCCGTAGACTCAATTTAACAACACCACTTTCCGTCTGTCTGGTTCTCTTTTTTGCCACTACTTTTTCCCTTGGAACCACTGAAAGGCAACGTTTTGAAAATTACAGCACCGGCCGCACGAAGTGGAAAAAAAATTACCTGAAGACGGAGAATATTCTTCTCAGTGAGCATTTAAGTCGATTTCCAATCCACCCTAATGCCACTGCTACCCAGCTTCAAAGAAAGCTCAAGTATCTCAAAAAAAACAAACTTAATCTTTACAAGGAGTAACCCTTGATGGACTCGTAAAAAGTCCATCACTGACTCAAAGATGGCTAAGTAAAATGTTTGATATACAAGGCGTGGGTTTTCAACAGGACTTCGGCAATACATATGGTATGTCGAAGGTCTGTTGAAAACCCACAACACAGTAGATCGGACTTTTTACGACGCCATCACCCTTCACCGTCTTCGTACTATTCGAGAAGGCCCGGATGGACCAAGTTGGAGTACCGCAGAACAGTTACTACAATGAAAAAAAGGCTGTCAGGTGGGAATCATCAGAAAAAGCAGAATAACAGCAGCCGCTGGTAGTTCTACAGTCTGGCAGAAAGGTTGGTTATGAAGCATAGGGAAGGAACATTTACAGGGTATGGCAACCAGCAGCTGTATTACCAGAGCTGGCACCCGGAGTCTGCAGCAAAGGCGGTACTGGTTTTTGTACACGGCCTGGGAGAACACAGCAGTCGCTACATGAACCTGGTCAGGCCCCTCATTCCAAGGGGCTACGCACTGTACGGTTTTGATCACAGGGGGCATGGCCGTTCATCCAGCTACCACTGTGCCCATGTCAATGACTGGTCGGAATACCGCTTCGATGTGAAGAGTTTTGTCGCATTTGTTTCGAATCAGGAGCGATCACTGCCCCTGTTCCTGATGGGCCACAGTATGGGCGGCCTGATTACGGCAAACTATGTTATTTATCATCCGGAGGGTCTGCAGGGGGTTGTGCTTTCCGCGCCACCTTTAGGTGATGTGGGAGTCTCTCCTCTGCTTCGGGCTTTTGGCCGGCTTGCAGCATTGATGAAACCGGATTTTGCCGTTGGCAACGGCCTGGATGTCAATGGTATTTCAAGGGACCCGGAGGCTGTCCGACTCTACCGGGAAGATCCGCTGATCCATGATCGGGTATCCATGCGCTGGAGCGTCGAGTTTTTCAAGGCCATTGACTGGACAAAGAACCATACCGCGGAGTTTAAACCACCTCTGCTGACTATTCACGGAGAAGGTGACACCCTGGTGCCGATGAGTGGCAGCCGGGCCTTCTTCGAAAAGGTTGACCATCGGGATAAAACCTATATTTCCTACCCGGAAGGGTACCACGAAAGTCTCAATGATCTCCATCATCAACAGGCTGCAGACGATATTGTCAACTGGCTGGACAATCATCTGGAGCAGTAACAGATGGTGCCGGCAGAGGGGAGAACCGGGGGAAAAATGCCGGAGGGAAGGTTGTGGTGGGTTGATGTGAGGCTGCAGGTCAGCTGGTGAGTGTTGCCTTTACGGCACGGCCGAGCTGATCGGCGGAGTATGGTTTTTTGATGAACTCGCCGGCGCCGAGCTTGAGCGTAGCCCTGACGTCATCACTTTCCGAAAATCCGCTGGCAATGATGGCCCTTTGACCCGGAAACAGTTTGAGGATCTCTTCATACGTTTTTCGGCCATTGATGCCAGGCTCCATGAGCATATCCAGTATCAGCAGGTCTACCCGTGTTTTTTTGATAAACTCAATGGCCTGCTCGCCTGAGGGGACACAGTCAACGGTATAGTTCAGATCCCGCAGCATGTGGCCGGCAAGGTCGCAGAGCTGTTTTTCGTCATCCACCACCAGTATATGTTCCTTATTGCCGACAAGTCGTTCCTCGCGGGTTTCCTGTTCCTCTACCACCTCTTTTTCCACACCGACAGGGAAGCAAAGGCGGAACCGTGTTCCCCCGTTGTCGTTTTCGACCAGAACCCTGCCTCCGTGGTCATCCATGGTGTTCCAGACAACTGTAAGACCAAGTCCTGTTCCGCTCCTGCCCATTGTTTTTTTGCTGTAGAAGGGGTCAAAAATGTGTTTCAGGTCCTTATCTGAAATGCCGGGGCCTGTATCCAGCACGCTGAGACATACATAGTCGCCTTTTTTCAGCCCGTAACGTTTTTCAGACTTGTCGATTTGGTGATTGCGGACGGTTATGGTTACGGTTCCCGGGCCGACAATGGCCTCGGCACCATTCGTAACCAGGTTCATGATGCATTTTTTGACATGTACCGGAGAGCAGAATATCCAGCCGGTTTCGGCCTCAAACTCTGACTTAAAGGTAATCCGGGGATACAGGGACTGAAGCTTGTTAAACTCGGGTGAACTCAGATATTCTTTAACCATCCGGTTGAGATTGTGGTCTTCCTTGATCGTTGCGGCACCGCGAGCAACTGTCAGCAGATCTTCAATAATAAGCGCCGCCCTGTTGCCGGAGTCCTGAAGTGCCTCCACATATTGCCTGAGTTCACTGTCTTCGGGCAGTTTTTTGAGGATAACATGGGGGTATCCGACAATTCCTCCAAGAATATTATTGAGATCGTGCGCCACTCCGCCAACCATCAGGCCGATGGATTCCATTTTTTTTGCCTGGTTCAGCTGGTCGGTCAGTTTGGCCTTGTCCTTCTCACTCTGGCGACGTTCTTCGATATGGATTTTCAGGTTCTGTTCGTTGGTTTCCAGGTTCTTGATAAGCAACCGCTGCCTGAAGGCGAGAATGGTGGTGACACCAAGGCTGAGAAGGGCTGAAGCGGTAAGTGACAGATAAAAGAGCTGCCATTGTTTTTTGGTGGCACGCTGCTGAGCATAGAGCTGTTTGACCTCGATATTGATATTTTTTTCTATTTTTTCAAGCTCAATAAAAATTCTCTGGTAATTTCCTCGAATATTTGACAGCGGCCCCTTCTGAAGCCCGTATCCGTTTATCTCCAGGAGCCGGGAGGTCTTTTCGATGATTGGTACAACATGCGTGATATACTGGCTGTTGTCGATATAGCCACTGTAGATAAAGCCGAGAGAAGCCTTCATCAGGTTGATGGTTTTACTGACTTTTTCCTGGTCACTTTGCAGCAGGGCTCTCAGGTAGGTGTCGGCAGCCCTGTGATTCAGGTTGGAAACTTTGATGTGGTGGCGCATCGAGGCACTGACTCGCCTGAATTGGTGAGTGGCGATTTTCTCCTTCGGAGCCAGGTCGGCAGCATAGATATAAATGGAGAACGATGCCCCCAGAATGGCCAGCAGTACCATGGGGGGGATTAACTTCATGACAGGATTTACCTGAACTGTACTTCGGTGATCATCCATATCCACTTGGGCAGACTTCGCTTTTTGCTGTAGTTTTTACGGTTCCATCCTGGAAATAATATCCTGATGGGACCTTTTTTCTCAAGGGTCATATACTTGTTGCCGCTCTGGGTGGCGATGAGAATTCTCTCCTCAGTCCAGTCCTTCTTGTTAAATGAGAGGCTGTAGTCGTCAATCGCTTTAAAGGTGACTTCCGTCACTCCCGGTTTGCCAAAGCGGGCTACAAATTCCTCGAGCTTGACTGTTGTAAAGAGTGATTTCTTTTTGTCGAACGGGTCATAGAGTTCAACATCCAGGGTCCCGACTATTTCAATGTCTTTTGCCGTAATCTGTTCGGCAATCTCCTGGGCGACTGCACCTTTCAGTGTAATCTGCAACATTTCATCCTCTGCTGAGTGCAGGCCGGTAACGGAAAAGAGAAAAATAAAACCGGTTAGCGCAATATGCCTGAGGGCGTTTTGCAGACTCATACAGTCACCTCCACAGTTTTGGTATTAGGGAAAATTGTATATGACTATATTCAATGCAGTCGCAGATGTAAAATGTAAATCGTCTGTGTCTGTTTTCCCTCTTCAACTGTATGTGAAATCTGACCCGCTGGTCAAGTACTGACGGTCCGAGTCCGGAAACATCAAATATAATATTCGGTAATTTTTTCAGTATTTTCAGTTCGCAAGCAGCTGTCGGTCAATGTGTGATCAAGCGCTGTAATCAAAGGCCAGGGCCTCACGGATTTGTCCGCGGGGGCCTCGCACATTACAGTTGATAAAGGTGGTTCCGTTGGCAATCACACCGTTGTGATTATGGATGTGACCGAAGATGTGATATCGCGGTTTGACTCGATGGACAGCCTCAAGGAGATCGGAGCAGCCGTGACCGATGGACTGATCCTCGTCCATGACCCCGACCGGCGGGGTGTGAGTGACCAGGATATTGACATCATGGGGGATCTTCTCCCATTTGCTGCGCAGGGGAGTTCCTCGCGGCAGGGCAAAGGCTGCACAGGCACGATGATTGAAAACCGGCTGCCAGGGAGCGCCGTAGATCTTGATACCCTGTACTGTAATATGATCGTCCTCAAGGTAAATCGCATTGGACAGGAGCTCCCGGGCCTGTTTTTTATTTTCCGAGAGCAGCAGGTCGTGGTTGCCGCCGATGACAATTTTATACGGGTGGGGCAGGGTGGCGAGAAAACGGTTGAAGCGAACCGCCTCCTGAACCTCGCGGCAGCGTGACATGTCGCCGGCAAAGATGAGAAGGTCGCCATGGGGGATAGGGACCTCCTCGTGCATACTGTGGGAGTCACTGAAGCAAACGATTTTCATGGTCGTGCAGGGAGTTGTTGTGCGGGAAGCGCAAAGGACGGTTGTGGACGAAAGGAGAGCGAGCTGAGGCGCTGTTTATAAACTCTTAAAGATCTTCAATGGAGCGGATATCTACAGCCTCGGTACGGTTGTTCTCAGAGTTTTTGACAATACGAAATTCAAAAATGTTGTTTGGGTTGAGAAAACCGTTGTCATTGGCCGTATTCGATTTCGAACAGTGAAAGAAAACAGTGGTCGGGGACAGTCCGTCATCCTCCTGGATGTAATAGCGCATGAAGCCGAAACCACGGTCCGGGTTGTAGTTCACCACAGTGCCGCGCTGTCGCTCCTCGTCCTCTGCTGCAGCGATCGGCAGGAGGCCGGGGACGAGAAAACCGGAGAGGTAGCTGTCAGCCGCCTCTTTGAGGTCGCCCGCGACATTGTTAAAGCCGATGACCTCCACCCGGCAGCCCATGTTCTGCAGGGCCAGCACCAACCGGATAAAGTCGGAGTCACCGGTCAACAGCAGGATGCGGTCCAGGTTGCGGGCCTGGAGCAGGGCATCGATGGCGAGATCCATGTCGGCGTTGGCCTTGGTGGTGAGGATGCCCTCATCATCAACAAAATGTTTGACATACTTCTTGATGACCTTGAAACCGCACTGCCTGAGGATGTCATGATAACGGTACAGCTTCTGGCGGTAGTCACGGTCTTCCTTGGTGCGTTCCCGGTCCTCGGCCAGGTAGGAGTTGGCACGCAGCATCACCGAGTTGCCGCGATTGGCAAGATCCACCAGCACGTCATAACGCATGCCATATCCGCCACAGAGACGAATGTTCTCGGCATCCACATAAATTCCCGTCTTCAACATCCCTTAAACCCTACACCTTATACCTTTCATCCTGCACCCTAAACCCTCTGCCCTAAACCTTAAACCCTATACCCTATACCCTATACCTTTCCCTTATCACTCCCATTCAATGGTTGCCGGCGGCTTGGATGAGATATCAAAGACCACCCGGTTAACCCCTCTCACCTCGTTGATGATCCGGTTGGAGATGATACCGAGGAGCTCATAGGGCAGTTTTGACCAGTCTGCTGTCATGGCGTCCCGGGAGTCAACCGAGCGCAGGGCGATAACGTTTTCATAGGTGCGGCCGTCGCCCATGACACCGACGGTCTGAATGGGCAGGAGGACGGCAAATGATTGCCAGACCTTGCGGTACCAGCCGCTTTTTTTCATCTCTTCAAGGACGATTACATCGGCCTTGCGAATAATATCGAGTCGCTCGCCAGTCACCTCGCCCATGATTCGGATCCCAAGCCCGGGCCCTGGAAAGGGTTGGCGATAGATGGCCTCCTCGGGCAGGCCGAGTTCAAGGCCAAGGACCCGAACCTCGTCTTTAAACAGTTCACGCAGCGGTTCGATGAGGTCGAGTTTCATGACCTCGGGCAGGCCGCCGACGTTGTGATGGGACTTGATGGGGGCTTCACCGCGGAAGGAGACCGATTCGATGACATCGGGATAGAGGGTTCCCTGGGCGAGGTAGTCGACTTCAC
The DNA here is from genome assembly GCA_039715055.1 of Thermodesulfobacteriota bacterium. Classification (GTDB taxonomy): domain Bacteria; phylum Desulfobacterota; class Desulfobulbia; order Desulfobulbales; family Desulfocapsaceae; genus JBDLID01. Next base: position 15,303 of record JBDLID010000053.1, read on the forward strand.
CAAGTTTATTTGCCTCTTCCTCAAAGATTTTGATAAAACCAAGGCCGATCCGTTTACGTTTGACCTCCGGATCGACCACTGAATCGAGTTCACCCAGGAAGAAATCCTCAGCATTGACGTCGATGACCTTGAGCTTTGTTTTTTCCCGGAAAAAGCGCAGGATGGATTCGGATTCACCGGTACGCATCAGGCCGTTGTTGACGTAGATGCAGGTGAGCTGATCGCCGATGGCCCTGTGCACCAGCGCTGCCGTGACCGAGGAGTCGACTCCGCCGGAAAGGGCACAGATCACCTTGGCGCCGCCCACCTTCTGCCTGACCGCTTCCACGGTGGAGTCGATAAAGGAACTCATGGTCCAGCTCGGACTGCACTTGCAGAGGCCGAAGATGAAGTTGCGCAGGACGTCGGTACCGATCAGAGTATGGGCCACCTCCGGGTGAAACTGGACCGCAACAAAAGGTTTTTCCGTGTGGCGCAGGGCAGCATATGGTGAATGATCGCTGACTGCTGTGGTCACAAAGCCTTCCGGCACCACTTCGACCCGGTCTCCATGGCTCATCCAGACCTGGTGGTGGGCAATGCCGGTTTCAAGGCCGGCAAAGATACCTTCGGTATACTGGACAGTGAGATCGGCCTTGCCGAATTCCCTCTTCTCAGCCTGTTCCACCTTGCCGCCCATCTGGTGGATCATGAGCTGAGCCCCGTAACAGATACCGAGCACCGGAACGCCAAGATCAAAAAGGCCAGGATCCGACAGCGGGGCGTCAGAGTCATAGACAGATGCCGGACCGCCGGACAGCACAATACCTGTGGGCGCCATTTCCCTGATGGTGGACAGCGGTATGGAAAAAGGGTGGATCTCACAGTAAACCTTCTGCTCACGGATACGCCGGGCAATAAGCTGGGTGGTCTGGGAGCCGAAATCAATAATGAGGATCTTTTCGTCGTGAATGTTCATGGGCGGTCAATTGGAGTTTTTTTGACTGGTTTGAAAATAAAAATTTGAAGTTTTATTCAATATCGAGGAACAGGAGGTTTTGAAAGGCGGAGCATATTATTTATATGTGAGCATTTTCAAAACCTCCTGTGACGAAGAGATTGGATGAAAATTTAAATTTTTATCCGGCGGTACGGTAATTTGGTGCCTCTTTTGTGATAATTACATCGTGAACATGTGACTCACGCAGGCCGGCAGGGGAGATGCGGACAAATTTGGCCTTGCTGCGCAGCTCCTCAATGGAGGCTGCCCCGACATAGCCCATTCCGGAGCGAAGGCCGCCCAGTAGCTGGTAGACTACACCGGCCAGTGGCCCACGATAGGGGACCTTGCCTTCGATGCCCTCGGGAACCAGTTTTGACTGCTGGGAGACTTCGGATTGGAAGTAGCGGTCAGATGACCCTTTGCGCATGGCACCGATGGATCCCATGCCCCGGTAACCTTTATAGGTTCGTCCCTGGTAGAGAAAGGTTTCACCCGGAGTTTCATCGGTACCGGCAAAGAGCGAGCCGATCATGATGGCGTGGGCCCCGGCGCCGATGGCCTTGGCCAGGTCGCCGGAGTGTTTGATGCCACCGTCGGCAATGACAGGAATATCGTATTTGGAGGCTGCGCTCACACAGTGTTTGAGTGCGGTCATCTGCGGTACGCCCACACCGGCAACGATGCGGGTGGTACAGATGGAACCGGGGCCGACACCAACCTTGACACAGTTTGCTCCGGCTCGGATCAATGCCTCGGTGCCTTCGAAGCTCGCCACATTGCCGGCGATCACCTGCAGGTCGGGAAAGCTCGATTTGACCCGTTCAACGGCAGTGAGTACCCCCATTGAGTGACCGTGAGCCGAGTCCATCACCACCACATCGACGCCGGCATCAACCAGAAACTGGGCGTTTTTTTCCACATCGGAACCAACGCCAAGGGCTGCACCGACCAGGAGGCGGCCCAGTGTGTCTTTTGCCGCCAGGGGGTATTTCTTGATTTTTTCCAAGTCCTTGATGGTGATCAGGCCGCTGAGGTTGCCGTCGTCATCCACCACCAGCAGCTTTTCGATGCGGTGTTCGTGGAGCAACGCCTTGGAGTGTTCCAGGTCGATGCCCGCTTTTGCGGTGACAAGGTTCTTGGAGGTCATCACGTCGGAGACCCGGAGATTTTCATCGGAGACAAAACGGAGATCCCGGTTGGTGACGATGCCGACCAGCTTGTCGTCACGCAGCACCGGCAGGCCGGAGATCTTGAATTTCGCCATGATGGCTTCCACCTCGCCCACCGATTGATTCTCGAGCACTGTCACCGGGTCGATGATCATGCCGGATTCGGATTTTTTAACCCGCTCCACCTCCTTGGCCTGCTCTTCGATGTCCATATTCTTATGGATGATACCGATGCCGCCCTCCCTGGCCATGGCGATGGCCGCGCGGTGTTCTGTCACCGTATCCATGGCCGCACTGACCAGGGGGGAGTTGAGGCCGATTGTACTGGTCAGTCGGGTGGCAAGCGATACCTCGCTGGGAAGGACCTCGGAAGCCGAGGGGACCAGAAGAAGATCGTCAAAGGTGAGGGCAATTTCTATATCATTTGGCAGCATGGCGGCTCCTGTTTACGGCAGAAGTATCATTTTCCGGGAGAAAATAGCATTGATATTAAGATTTCCTATTTTAAACATTCCCAACGGAAAGCTCAAGGGAGCCAAAGCCTAAAGTGAAAATATTTGTCGGGCTGTGAAAACACCTTGTTTCTATTGGTATTTCTTTTGGATTGTGATCTAATAAGGCTAAGGAGAGTGGTATGATACTAAAGATAAATCCGGATAATCCTCAGCAGCGGCTGATCGACCAGGTGGTTGAACGGCTGCGCACAAACGCTGTGATCTGTTATCCAACTGATACGGGCTACGGTATCGGCTGTGATATCTTCAGCGCCAAGGGGGTCAAGAAAATCATCCAGCTGAAAAGGCGTCCCAAACAGAAGCCTTTTTCGTTTGTCTGCTCCTCACTCAAGCATATCAGCGAGTACGCCCATGTCTCCAATATGGCTTACCGGCTGATGAAAAAAAATCTGCCCGGGGCATACACCTTCGTACTTCCCGGTGCCAAGGTTGTCCCTAAAATCATGGCTACAAAACAGAAGACGGTGGGAATCAGGGTCCCTGATTCCGCTATTTGCCAGCTGCTTGTGGAGCGGCTCGGCAATCCTGTGGTCAATACCAGTATCCCGGTGGATGAGGATGCGCCGCGACCCACCGAGGCCTATGAGGTGGAAATGCTGCTCGGCAACAGAGTCGATGTGGTCATCGACGGCGGCCCCGTCTACTCAGATCCATCTTCGGTGATCGACCTTACAGGTGATTACCCGGAGATCCTGCGCGAGGGAAAAGGCGATATCGGTATGTTTCTCTAATTTAAGCACCATCTTCAGCAAATCGCCAAATAGCCTTTCGAAAAGGACCTTTCTCCAGCAGGCTCTTGACGAGGGCCTTTGGAGAGCTACCCCTTGATCAGTGACTCCTTCAGGGATTTGGACATTGTGAAGTGGACGGTCTTGCGTTCCGGAATGTCCATCATCACCTCGGTCTTGGGGTTTTTGGTCCGCCTTGCCTTGCGTTTACGCAGGGAAAAGCTGCCGAATCCCCTCAACTCGATTCGTCGCTCATCTGCCAGGGCACCCGCCATGGTGTCAAGCATGATATCCAGGGCAGTGGTGACGTCCTGTCTGGAGAGTGATAACTCCCGGCTTACTTTATCTATCAGGTCTTTTTTCAGCATATCGTTTCATTGCTGCCGGCTCCTTTAAGAGCGGCAGGTTCTATCAGTTTTATGGCCATCTTGAAAAAAATGAATTTTTCAAGATACCCTTATGTCTATCCTTGATTCCTGCCTCCAGGTAAGTCCTGTCCAGCGGAATGGGGTCAGATAAAAAAAAGGTTGTTTTATCGGGATGGGTGGCCCGGTAAAACAACCTCTGGGGAAGCATCAAGGGATAAAAAAATGATGATTCCCGGGAGGGTCCCCTGCAGCCCGAAAGCTTCAGGGGCCTCCTGTTGACCGGAAAAGTGTCAGGCAGCGGCCTGATTAATCTTCCTTGTTCTCTTCGTCTTCGTCCTGTCCTCCGGCGGCTGCCTTGAGCAGATCACCAAAGGTGGACGGGGCGGCAGCTTCACCACTGTCGGCCTGCGGGCTGTAGTTTGCTGCAGCGCCGCCCTCACCGCCATCTTCAAGGGTCTTGATGGA
>JBDLID010000054.1:0-19442 GCA_039715055.1 Thermodesulfobacteriota bacterium
ATCGTAATGAGGCCGGCCTTTGCAAGGTCCTGAGCGATTTTGGCAAGAAAATGGCCTGGGATATCCGCCTGCTCGGCGATCTCCTGTTTGGGGGTGAGTACGCCGACCCCTTTCTGGGACAGGTAGGTCATGCAGCGGACAGCGTATTCTCCGGCTCTTGTCAGTCTCATCAAAACTCCTTTGCGGATAAATAAGATACTATATGTCCTATATTCGAGAGGTGTGCTATTGTCAACAAGAATTAATCTTATGCTTAAAATAAGGGGTGCTTTGAAAAATCAGTAAGAAGCTACTGGTGGGAGTGCGGTTTCTTACTACTGCAGCTGCAACTGCTGTCATCATGGGGTGGCAACGGAGCCATGGGGATTGACGGGGTGGTCCCGCATTCTCCTGTGGAGCAGCCGCAATCGGAGTTGGACGGGTTGAACCAGCCGCTGATGATATTGTACAGCGGCCGGATGGAGAGCAGCAGGAGCAGGAGGCCCGCACCTGTCATTAGCCACTCGGGGATCACCTCGGCGGCCTGGCCGATCCGGGCAGCTGCCTGGATGCCGAGGCCCAGGTAGATCGCATCAAGGAGCAGGCCGCAGATGACGCTGACCAGTGCGATAGAGCCAAGGTAGAGTCCGGCGGCTCGTTTGCCGAGGATGCCGACAAGCACCGAGAGCGAGGTGACGTTGGTGGCCGGTCCGGCAAGGAGGAAGACCAGCGCCGTACCCGGGCTGACGCCTTTGAGGATCATGGCCGCGGCAATGGGAGTGGAAGCGGTGGCGCAGATGTAGAGAGGGATGCCGACGGCCAGTATGAGCAGCATGGAGGGGAGGCCTCCGCCGAGGTGGCGGCCGATCAGGTCGTCCGGCACCGCCACAGTGACAAGGCCGGCGATGAGGATGCCGATAAAGAACCAGCCCACCAGCTCCGACCAGAGGTCAAAGGCACCGAAGTGGAGCCCCTTGAAAAATTTTTCTACCGGACTGTGGTGTCTTTTGTGGACTTCCGGCGGACAGTCAATACCGTCGCAGCAGTTGTCGATGGTGCAGCCCTGCACTGGCTTAATAATGTCGTTTTTGATTGGGGAGGTAAAGAGGTTCTCACTGATGCCGGCGACCATGGCTGTGAAAAAGGCGGCCACAGGTCTTGCAACGGTCATGATCGGATCGAGCAGTGCCCAGGTGATGGAGATGGAGTCCACGCCAGACTCCGGTGTGGAGATGAGGAAGGCAGCCGTAGCGCCGTTGTTGGCGCCCTGCTTTTTGAGGGTTGCTGCCGCCGGCAGCACGCCGCATGATCAGAGGGGGATCGGAATGCCGAAAAGGGCGGCTTTGATCACTGAGCTGAAGCGTCCGGATCCAAGGTGGCTGGCCACATAGGTGGGAGAGAGAAATACCTTGAGCATCCCGCCGACCAGGAGGCCGAACAGGATATAGAGGGCCGACTGGAGGTAGAGGTCCCAGGAGGCTGAAAAGACGTTGGTGGTGAAGGTAAAAAAGGTGTTCATGACATTTTAAAAAGAGAATATCGAATGTCGAACAGGGAATATCGAATGACGAAGTGTTTGCCTTTTGCCATGGGATATAAGCTGTGTGTTCTATCGTTTGTTTCAGAAAAATATAGCCATGAGCCTGGAAAATGCAAGGTGGCCTTTTCTTCTATTGCTTGCGCCGGTGGCGCCAGACTGTCACCTTCAAAATTCAGAGTTCAACATTCAATATTCGTCTTTACTCACCTCATCATCTCAAGCATCTCCCGTACCACCTTGTCCGCACTTTCACCAATCTGGTCAACGCGAGCGTCCAGCATGTAACAGGGAGTTGTGATAATTTTACGTTTACGGTCGATGACGATTTCAGCCTGCATGGTGGGAGTATGACGAGCTCCCATGGCTGAGATTTTGTCGGCCGTTGCCTGGTCCTGGCCGATGGTCACCTCTGCACCGTCAATGAGTCGGGCAAGGATCACCGGAGCAATGCAGAGGGCGCCGATGGGTTTTGAGACTGCGGCGGTTTCGCCGATGGCACGCTCGACATCCTTATCGACTGAGCACTCCGCACCGTTGCTGGCAAAAGTTGAGAGGTTGCGGGCAGCGCCGAGACCGCCGGGCAGGATTAGACCGTCGTGGTTGTCCGCCTTGTATCGGGCAAGGTCGAGGATGTCGCCTCTTGCAATACGCGCCGACTCGACGAGTACGTTTCTCTCTTCAGCCATGGGTTTACCAGTGAGGTGGTTGAGGACTTGTGCCTGACTGATGTTGGGAGCGTAGCACTGGTAATCACCATTGTTTCTATGGATGGCCCAGAGGGTAAGCGTTGCTTCGTGGATTTCGGAGCCGTCCATTCTACCGCAGCCGGAGAGGATTACGGCGATGGATTTTTTCATGGTCATTCTCCGTTGTAGTGGTGCACACCGGGAAGGTTGCGAAATGTCTCGTCGAGGTCAAGGCCGTAGCCGATGAGAAATCCCTGAGGAATGTCAAAGCCGACATAGTCGATGGTCACCGGGTGCTCCCTGCGTTCCGATTTGTCGATCAGGGAGCAGACTTTGACCGAGGCCGCCCCTTTGCCGGTAAAATGTTTCATCAGCCATTTCATGGTGAGGCCGCTGTCAACGATATCTTCAACAAGGAGGATGTGGCGTCCTGAAATATCGACGGACGGCTCGTGAATGAGGTTGATGGTTCCGGAAGATTCAGTGGATTTTCCGTAGGACGAGACCTGGATAAAATCGGTGAGCAGGGGCAGGTCTATGGCCCGGATCAAATCGGCCATAAAGATGAAGGCCCCCTTGAGGACGCCGATGACGAGGAGGTCCTTGTCTCGGTAGTCCTGGGTGATGGCCCGTCCCAGCTCGCAGGTCCGGTCGCCGATCAATTCGGCTGAAAGGATGGTTTCGTGCTTGTCAGCATTTGTCAGGTTTTTACAGGTCATGGGATATCGTAGTTTGATCAGTATGAATAATAATGAACATGAAAATATCGGCTGTTTCAGTGCAAAGTCAAGAAAAAAGGTAACTGCCCTAGCAGGCAGGGGCCCGGTCTGTTGAAGATGGGGCTTTTCTCTCTATATACTTACTCTGTTAGCGATTGTTGGCAGCTCTGAATAATTGCCATTTTACCCGGACCCATAGTTATGAGAAAATTTTGTCCTCTGAATATTTATCATAAGTCGGTGATAAATTTTTTCTCGTGCCTCGGTTTTAAACAAAATACTGGTTTTCAAGGTGCCCTGTTGTTGACAAAATAGAAGCGTCATTGTAGATTATAAGTTTCATTTATGTATTGTATCATTTATCGTGTTGTAAAAAATCAACCTGTAGCGACAAGAGCCTTCACATGGGAAAGAAACCAAATACAATGAATGCGGCCTTTAACAGCGAGGTCGTTTCCACTCCGGGTGGTGAACATCTTAACAGCTGTTTTTCCTGTGGTGCCTGCAGCGGCATCTGCCCGGTCAGCCAGGCTATCCCTGAGTTTGACCCCCGTAAAATTATTCACATGATCCGTATGGGCATGAAAGATCGCCTCCTCGAGTCCGATCTTCTCTGGTACTGCTCAGGCTGTGAATCTTGCGTCTTTGTCTGTCCGCAGGATGTCCGTTTTGCCCAGATCATGGGGGCGCTGGCCAAACTGGCGGTTAAAGACGGTTATATCACCAGGGAAGAGTTGATCGAGAAGGGCAAGGCCGCCAAGGTGGAGAGAGATCTCTGCGTGGCCTGTCTCACCTGCGTGCGCGTTTGTCCCTGGTCCATTCCCCAGATCGATAAACTGGGCGTGGCCGATATTGATGTGGAAGAGTGCCGTGCCTGTGGAATCTGTGTCGAGGAGTGTCCGGCAAAGGCCATCAAATTGAATGAATCCGAGGATGAGCGTCTCATCGCCGCCGTTGGTGCGTGATCCTCTCAGTTGGAAGCAAAGGAAGGTTAACAGATGAGTTTTGAACCGAAAATTACCCTGTTCAGCTGTCATTACACATCCCAGCAGAGCTGTGCTGAAGAGGGAAAAGAGCTCCAGGAGTTGAACTTCCCTGGAAATATCAAACTGGTCAGGGTTTCCTGCACAGGCAAACTACAGGTCACCACTCTGCTGAACGCCTTTGAGGACGGAGCGGACGGTGTCTATGTCGTCGGCTGTCCCGAAGATGCCTGTCACAATGTCAAGGGCAGTATACGGGCAGCCAAACGGGTTGCCGCGGTACGCGAGGCCCTGGTTGAACTCGGTGTGGAAGGCGAACGGGTGGAGATGTATCACCTGCCCCGCGGACTCCACCCGGAGTTTGTTGCCGCAGGTGTTGAGATGAATGATCGCATTGCCCAGCTGGGCCCCAGTCCCTTTCTGCTGGAGACAGCGTAATATAATTAACCCGGCTATGCCGGTTTTATGGAGTAAGCGGAAATGATTGTTGCAGATCGAAAGCCCATGGCTGAAATTATTGAGATGGTCAAGGACTGCTCCAAGGTCCTGGTCCTTGCCTGCCGAGGTTGTGTAACCGTCTGTTCGGCGGGCGGTGAGCGTGAGGCCGAAATTCTGGCGTCTCTGATTCGTCTCGGCATGAAAAAAGAGGGTAAAAAGATCGAGGTGGTCGAGGGCAGCCTGGTGCGTCAGTGCGACAGGGAGTATATCGATGAAATCGATCAGTGGGATGGCCAGTACGATGCGGTTGTTTCCACTGCCTGCGGAGTCGGTGTCAACTTTATCTCCAACCTGCGCAAGGAGACCATGGTCTATCCGGCTTTGAACACCACTTTTTTCGGCGGTTCTGCCGAGCAGGGCGAGTGGACCGAGCAGTGCGCCGGCTGCGGCGACTGTATCCTCCATCTCACCGGCGGCCTCTGTCCGGTGGCCCGCTGTGCCAAAAGCCTGATGAACGGGCCATGCGGCGGATCGGTTGACGGTCGCTGTGAAATCCATAAGGATGTAGCGTGTATCTGGCAGTCCATCCATGACCGTCTCGGTTCCTTTGACCGCAAGGCCCAGATGGAGGTAATCGCCCCGATCCGTGACTGGTCCACCGCCGGACACGGCGGACCCCGTAAGACGGTGCGCAGTGATTTGACCATATAAATTTATACGGTTTTTTTAAATTCTCAATCGCTCTCAGGTCACCGGCCTGGGAGCGATTTTTTTTTGGGGTCAGCGGTTATGACAATTGATGGACAAACCTCCATGGAAAAATCTCTTCCGATCCCCGATCTTGACGGTGCAATGGCGCTGATCAGAGAAAAGGTCCTCCCCCTTGAGACAGAGCAGGTCACCCTGGAGCATGCAGCTGGTCGGGTTGCAGCTGAGAATCTTGACGGCCTGCAGCCGATTCCCGATTTTGATCAATCCACCCGCGACGGCTTTGCCCCGGCAACGGAAGGTCCCTTTGAAGAGACCAGCGGCCTTGTCCGTTTCCGGATCAGGGGTGAAATTGCTGCAGGTGATACCCGGAACCACACTGTCGCGCAGGGTGACTGCCTGCGGATTATGACCGGCGCCATGCTGCCCGAGGGAGCAGACAGGGTTGTCCCCTGGGAGAGATGCCGGGTGAGTGGAGAGTTCCTCGAGCTTTTCTCCGACGAACTGGAAGGTGGAGAGCATTTTGTGCGCAGGCGCGGCTCTGAGCTGAAACAAGGTTCCCTGCTGCTTGGTGGTGGAAAAGTTATCAGCCCTGAGCACCAGGTTCACCTTGCCGCGGCCGGCAATGAGAGGGTGGCTGTTGTGAGGCGGCCCGGGGTAGCTTGTTTTTGTACCGGCTCGGAGCTTGTTCGAAGCGGGCAACCGGTGCAGCCGGGCCAGAAGGTCTCAGGTAACCGGTTTCTTCTCACCGGCCTCGGTCGCAGGTTTGGTGGTATCCCCGAGGATCTCGGCGTGATTCCTGATACAGCAGGCGAGCTGGACAGTTGTTTCCAAAAACTGGCTCAACAGAACAATGACCTGGTGGTCTCCACCGGCGGGATGGGGCCCGGCAAATACGATCTTCTCGAGGAGAGTTTTGTAAGAGCCGGCGGTGAGGTCTGGTTTCGTGCCCTTATGCTTCGTCCGGGCAAATCGATACTCTTCGGTCGTCTGGGAAAATCCTTTTTTATCGGCCTGCCAGGACCGCCACCTGCCGTGCGCACCCTCTTCAACGAACTGGTAGGTCCTTTGCTTTTACGGCTTCAGGGGGTCGAAAGAACCTACCCTCGGGTTGTCACGGCCCACCTCAGCCAGAAACTGAGGCGCAAGAAGACCGGTGTCATGATGTTTTCCGGCGGTCAGCTCTTTTTTAAAGACGGCCGCTGCCTGGTCAGGCCCGCCTCTAAAATGGAGGTGCCGGACTGTCTGATCGTCATTCCCGCCCACCGGAAGTCTTTCAAACCAGGCTCCCGGGTGAGCGTGCACCTGGTCTCCGCACCTTTTTCTCCGGCCCTGTCATAGTTTTGAACCCTGCTGGCCTCGTTACATTCCCCTGTTCGATTATTCGCGGTGAAGACACTCAGGTGTGTTCATCAACCGATGCTTGAGAAAATAGATACAAACGTCAAAATAGCGAGTACAAAAAAGAAGTAATACAGAAAACCGACTCGGCCACTTTCCCGAATTGTGAGATCTTTATACTCTTTGAACAATGTCGGCAAATAAAGCATATACTCAATCAGAGAGAATTTTTGTTTTTTTACGACGACATATACCCACATGGCTAACAATGTCAACAGAGCGCCTGGTCCAGAGTAATCGGCGATGCTATCAAGAAAAGCTTTCATAATTCCCGATCTCCTTCTCAATTATTCTTCACACTTAAATTTTTTGCCGGTGTAGTCTGTTCTAACGTAGAAATAAACACAAGCTGTCGCTTTTACACTTCCGGTCCCGTGGAGTGTGTGTAGTATAATTGACTTGTGAGCTGGGTCATTGATTCAAAAATGCGCCAGTTAAGAGCTTCTAACTGATTATTGTGAGTTGAATTCCTGTGGCTGTGGTTTCTGAAATAAAAAAAATCTTTCGCATCTACACGACAAGTACCTGGGTTCCTTTTCTGTTGGTTGCTTTTTTCTTGCTGATTACAAACATACTTGTCGTCTCTGGAGGAGTATGGGGGGATAGCATATTAAATTATTCCACCCTGGTGTTCATCAAGCTGTATGCATGGTCTTTGCTGGGGCAGATTTATGTCAGCTTCTGGCACTTTTTTCATGAGACAAAAACAGGCACTATTCAGCTTCTACTCTTAGCAGCTTCGCTTCTTTTTTCCTTCCTGTCGTTTTTCTTTGTGCTTGTTCCTTTTTGGAGGGGGCTTATTGGGGTGTGAGTCTACCGTTGCCCGCCGGCTTCGTCAGTTGGCAGCCGTAGTAAGGGCTCTGGTGCGGGCCCGCTGGACATGGGGCGGGTTTGACGGCGGTCTTTGCAGGAGGTACATGTTGAGCACCTCCTGGATAACGATGTCCGGTCTCAGGCCGAGTTTGGTGAACGGTTCTGTGGGGAAGTTGGTGACCACCCTGTAATTCATCACCCTTTGGGCGTTGAGGCTGAAGTAGCCCAGTGTCTTTTCAATAAATGAGTCGCCGATAACAAAGATCAGGCCAACCTGGCCGCCTGGGTTGTCTATGGTACGGAAACTCATTCTTGCCTCTTCATTTCGTTCCGGACCGGGCAGGCTGTAGTCGGAGATTCCCTTTTTGCCGAAGTGGTGGATCTCTTCATAGGGGCTGCCGGAGTTTGGGAAGAAGGTGAGATAGGTTTCGTTGCGCTGACGCATGGGGTCAAGACCGACCATGCTCATGAAGCGGATGTGGACCCAGTCCGTCCTCTTCTTGATGGTGAACTCATCCAGTCGCGCGTTGTTCAGGCTGTACTTGGGATAGGCAGTGTTGATGGTGTCAATGATGGCCTGGTAGGCGGACAGTGAGCCGTAATAGTTCCAGTGGAAATCGGTCCGGTAGAAAAGAGGTGTCTCACCGGCTCTCTTCTTTTCTTCGAGAAGTGCCCGGCGCAGGTCGACCACCGGCACAACCGATTTTTCCTGGAGGTAGCTGATCAACTGGTCGTAGCGAGTCGGGCGGTTGGCCCGCTGTTTCATCTCCAGAATCCTGTCCGGCAGCTTTTCCGGATAGATCAGCGCCTTGGTCGGCGCCAGGGCAAAGATGTAGCTGGAGCCCTTTTCCTTCAGCCAGTAGTAGCGCTCTTCCAGGGCAACACGCCACGCCTCGAGTTCGGCTTCTGAAAATGGATTTCTCCCCATATAATCAGTGATATTGTCAAAGGAGCGGACCACATCGCCTTCAACTCTTCTCTTGCCGTATCCTTCAAAAAACCAGTCGTCTTTGCCGATGATCACCTTGGGCGTTGGTGAAAACCCCATGCCGAATATCTTAGACTCCGAATTGAGGGTGAGCAACTGCTTGCGCAGTGGAAAATTACGGACAAAGCTCTTTTTCAGGGCCTGCCTGCTGTTTTCAAGGGCTGCTTTTTGCCCTTCGGGCTGTTTTTCAACAAAGGCCTCCCCGGTGACGGTTGCAATTTTTACTCTGGATTCAGGATTGAGTGTGGCCAGCATCAGGCCGACTATGATGACACCAGTGGAAAAAATAACAACAAAAGAGGAACCGAAGCCAAGCCGGTCTTGCGGCCGGCGATTTTCCCAGAGACTCCAGAGGGAGAGGGTGATGGCCCAGGCCGCAAGACCTGATACCCCAAGCGTCCTGTAAACACTGGCGCCCGGCGGCAGGGCTCCCTGCCAGTACATGAGGAGCAGGGTGATAACAGCCAGCGACACGGAGCGGCCACTCCATTGCGGTGAGAGTCTGTTGATTCCGTACAGCAGGAGGGTAAGGAGAATGGAGATGGGAACCGGGCTGAACCAGAGTGAAAGGTTCAGTGATGCCACCGGCAGGTCGCCGAAAACGATCTGCGGGTCCTCGTTCGTCAGTTTCAGGGACAGGGCTTCTGGCGATGATTTCCACTTGAGCCCTGTTGTGTTAACAAAGTGGTCGGCCAGCTCCTGTCCCTGAAGAGTCGTTGTCTGTCCGGATTTTGACAACCTGATGGAGTGAATCTGTACTGTGTTGATCTGTGAATCGGGATCAAAACGCAGGTGTTGACCGGCGGAAAATGGGAGCTGTTTCAGCTGCAGGCTGTTTGGCCCTGCCTTGTAATGAATGGAGCGTTTTTTGGACTCCCGGAAACGGTTTTTGAATGTGGGCAGATAGAGGGTCAGTAAGCCGCCTTTCTCTGCAGACATCGTAACCGTCATGGTCACCGTGTTCAACTTGCCCACAGAAAAGTATGTGAGGCAGAATCCCCAGAAGACAAGGAGCAGCAGGTAGAGTTTTTTCTGTCGCCACAGAGGCGGAGTTGTCTGTTTTTCAACGTCCATGACGACTAAAACCGGAAGTAAAGAAAGGGGTTGTGGCTGCCGCTGATCAGCTCGGCTGAGCTGTAGATGATCAGCGAGACCATCCAGGCGGCCAGGACAAGGCTGGTGGAGCCTCGCAGAATCAGCAGGCCCGGGCCCTCCATCCGGTCAAGTTGGTTGTTGAGCCGGGATTTGAGAAACGGGACAACTGGCATGGCAAAGAAGATCGCCGCGCCAAGGGCCAGGTAAAATTGATCATTTAGAGTGGAAAACAGCTTGGCGTCGAGATAGGGGGCGCCGGAAAAATCAAAAAGAGCCCTGAGGTAGAGCAACGCCTTGGTCAATGTATCGGATCGGAAAAACACCCAGCCGACCATGACCGCGATGAGGGTATAAAAGTGGCGCAGAGCGCGCGGAAGCCTGTCGATGAGACGACCTGCCGGGCTTCGTTCCAGTACCAGAAAGGCGCCATGGTAAAGGCCCCAGGCGGCAAAGGTCCAGCTGGCACCGTGCCACAGTCCGCAGAGAAAAAAGACCGCCACCAGGTTGAAGTAATTTCTCGCCGCTCCCACCCGGTTCCCGCCCATGGGGATATAGAGGTAGTCCCTGAACCAGGACGAGAGGGAGATATGCCAGCGTCGCCAGAATTCACTGACCGAAGCGCTGATATAGGGGTAGTTGAAGTTCTCCAGGAAGTGAAAGCCGAACATCCTTCCCAGGCCGATGGCCATATCGGAGTAGCCGGAAAAGTCGTAGTAGATCTGCAGGGTGTAGGCGATGATGCCCAGCCAGGCCAGGCCGGCATTGAGCTCCGCGGCAGGCAGGGCAAAAAGATGATCAGCCAGTGCTCCCAGGTGATTGGCAATGAGGACCTTTTTGGCCAGGCCGGTGACAAAGCGGGTGATACCGTCCCGCAGATCCTCTGCGCTGATTCTCCGCTGGACGATTTCCCGGGCGATGTCGTGGTAGCGGACAATGGGGCCGGCAATCAGCTGTGGAAAAAGAGAGATGTAGAGTGCCAGGTGGGCCGGATTCTTTTGAACCTGGGCTTCAGAGCGGTAAATGTCGACAATATAGGAGATGGCCTGGAAGGTAAAAAAGGAGATACCGATGGGCAGGTGAACCTCGGCCAGCTCAATCCGGCCAAGCTGAGTTTGCAGCAGCAGTCCATTGAGATTGTCGACGAGAAAATTGCCATATTTGAAAAATGCCAGCGGCAGCAGGTTGAGGATTATGCCCACGGCCAGGATCCGACCGCCACTGCTTCCCCTGTCCCTGGCAGCGCCGATGCCAAGGCCGACCAGCCAGTTGACCGTGATCGAAAAGAGCATGAGCAGTACATAGCCCATCTCCCCCCAGGCGTAAAAAAACAGGCTGGCACCGAGGAGCAGGTAATTCCGAAAACGCGGCCCGACCAGAAAATAGAGGAGCAGGGTCAGCGGCAGGAAAAAATATAAAAAAAAGATCGAACTGAAAACCATGTCTTTTTGCAGGGGGGTGAAACGTGATGAACTTGTAGAAAGCGTCAGACGGTGCGATTACAAGATGGTAAAATGGTAAGTTGCCGAATTAATTGCTTTCGTGCTGTGATTTTTATAAAATTTTCAAGTGTATTGGCTGGATTTTCTTGTACGTCGGAACAGGCTCAATAGCAAACTCCGTTCCCCTTATAATATTCTTTCAGTTTCCTGTCCACCTTGGGCGACTTGCCGCCACCGCACAGCTATTTCCAGACACTCAAGGTACCCTCAATTTTCATAATAAAAAAAGGGGCAGATATTGCATCAACACACCAACATTGCTACTGCTTGAGGGTACCTTGAGTGTTGATTTTCAGAATATTTTGGTCTTCACCTCCTGGATGATTTGACAGAGAGAATTTTCCCCGTATTATCAATGGAGATGGTCAGAATTTTTTCCTTTCTCCAGCGCTTTATATCACTTTCCCTGCAGCCATAAATTTCCGCCTCAGTTGTCGGTGTCACCAGCTCGCTTCTCATGCCTTTGCGTTTTTCAGTCCTTCTGAGGAGTATCGAGTTGGAGATGGCCCAGAAGACCAGAAAGAGGAGGACTGCTCCGCTGAAGATATAACTGATCTGCAGCTTTCTGAAGAAGGCCTGCCAGTCCATAACTGTTCCCGGATTATTATCCAGCTCCTTTACCAGACCCTGCTCCAGCAGGTAAAAGACATCCCGGCAGATATAGACCCAGAGTGCCCAGGCCAGTAAAGTCAGGATAATATCCCGTACCCTGTGCCACAGGGGAATACGGCTGGCGGGTTGGATATGGTACTGGCCTGGAGTACGGGAAATCATCGTATTCCCCTGTCCGGGCTTACCCAGGTGGCCAGGGTTTTACGGCCGAAAAGAAGGGCCTTGTACCAGCCGACGCAGGCAGTTATGGCCATGATGGCCCAGTAGGCCACAGGGTACCAGATCATCCAGGCAAAGTAGTGAAACATGCACGGTTCGTATCGTCTCTCCAGGTGAAAAGAGACAAAGGACTGGAGAAAGAAGGTGATACCGAGGAGAAAACCCCAGTAGGCAGGCATCAACCCCTGGATTCCCAACTCAATGGATTGCTGGCTTGCCGCTTGGATGAAGGTTCCCAGCATGGTAATGAAAACGGCGTGTGCCCAGACAATGGTGAAGAAATATTCCAGGAGAATGGGCAGCATGCGCCACGATTTTTTCTTGAAAAAACTGAGGCCGTGCTTCAGGGCGCATTCCGCTGCTCCCTGGGCCCAGCGTAATCGCTGGCGCCAGAGGCCCTTCAAAGTCTCCGGCATCAGAATCCAGCTGATTCCGTTTGGTTCATAGAGAACGAACCAGCCGTTTTTCTGGAGTTTCCATGTAATATCAATGTCATCGGTGATCATCTCCGGACTCCAGTAGCCGACCTCCTGCAGTGCTTTTTTCCGGAAACCGGCAACCACCCCGGAGATGGTGAATATCTTTCCGTAATTCATCTGGGTCCGCTTAATCAGGCCGATAATTGTGGTAAACTCACCAACCTGCAGTTTTCCCAACAGTGTCGTCCGGTTGCGTATGCGGGGGTTGCCGGTGACAGCCCCTACTTTCGGCCGTAACTGCAACCGTTCAACCAGCCAGGCGACCGCATTGGGCTCAAGGAGTGCATCGCCGTCAATGCAGATGAGAAACTCTCCTGATGCCAGCAGCGCGCCGCTCTTCAGAGCCAGGGCCTTGCCCTTGTTTTCTGCCAGGTGAACAACTTTTAAAAAGGAAAATCTTTCAGCCAGATTGTCCAGGAGTTCGGCGGTATCGTCGGTGGAACCGTCGTTGATGGCGATGACTTCAAAGAGGTCTCTCGGATAGCGGGTCTTGTCCAACTCAGCAATGGTTTCCTCAATCTGCCCGGATTCGTTATGGCAGGGGACCAGTACGGAAATCATGGGGCTATAAGAGAGGACAGGCTCTATTTCCGGTCCCGGCCGCTTTTTTTCTCTGGTAAAGTAATGCAGCAGACCGCCCGCCATCCATACCCAGGACATGGCAAAGGGGTAGAGGAAGACGATTTCCTGGATATTCCTGAACAGGGTATAAATAAAGTCGAGGCTCATTTTGGAATAAATGGGAATTGTCTTGTTGAAATAAGGGGCTGCACACAGGGTAGTTCGGGTTGTCCCTCAAGAAAATGGTCGCCTGTGTAGGCCCGGTTTACAAAGCCATACTGTTGAAGCCTCTCAAGCGTCTCTTTGAGTCGCTTTCCAGCGGACGGCTGGTGGGTAAGCAGTGGAGTCATAAATGGCTGGTAGGGTGCCAGGCCATTTTGGGCGAGCCATTTTTTTATACCCGGCTTCTCAGCTGTTGCCTTTTCGCGCAGGTCAGGAACGAGGTAATCGACAATCTTGAGAAGGCGGTTGGTCGTTTTGTTGTCCAGAGCAGTGATAAGCTCCGGTGGGATAACCAGGCCCACGCCAAGTTGCGGCTGCCATTTTTGCAGACCTTGCAGTGCCCGGAACACTCTGCTGGTCATGGCGGAATCAGAGCTCCGGATAAGCTGGTCTCTGATTTTTCTGCTGCGTGTCAAATCCCAGCGCGGCTCTGTTCCATCAAGAACGTCTATGGATGGCGTTATCAACTGGAGCAACTCTTTGGCAAGTTCCGGTATATCCAGGACCAGGCCGTTACAGGGGGCAGCCCTGCCCATGGCCTCAAAAAAGGCGATATCTTCATCCCGGTCTGCATTCGCAGGAAAGAGCAGTTCATCCAGCCACAGGCTGACGCCGGTTGCCACCCGTCTTTGAGGGTGCCAGCAGAGGCGTGTCAAACGGTCCTGAAGGACAGGGTAGCGCTCGTTGGGAAACAGTGCTTGAATTTCACCATCTTTTTGAACAATGGGGGAGATCATGAGGTTGCCGGGCTGCATCTGCCAGACCCGTTCCAGCAGCTGGCTGAAGTTTGCCTCTTTGCTGATATCGGTTTCAATCAAATCGTTGCTGTCAACCTTGATGAAACGAAGGAGAGGGGGCTTGCCAACCTCCTGCAGGCTCTGTTTGAGATTTGCAGTTTCCGCGTTTAAGCCCGGGTAGGAGCGGGGCACTGCGGCCAGGTTGTCGATGGAGCCGTGACCGGAGTCAAGGGTCAGGGTGATTTCCATGCCGGCTTTGCCGGCAGCATCCAGGGCAGCTGTGTTGTACCTGCCGTAGGGCCAGACCATCACCCTGGGCAGTTTTCCCGTTTTTGCAAAAATCAAGTCACTGGATGTCTGTAAATCCCGGGCGATTTCCGCAGGTAACCGGCCATGGTCGACATATTTTTTTTTGGAGGAGTCATAGTGTAATCCGAGGACGATGGGCAGCCTGTCTCCGGAAGGTGTGGCCAGCTGGCTCCTGTGCATATTCATGGAGTGGGAGGCAATTTCAACCAGACCGGAGTCACTGATCTCGCGGATCTGCTGCCAGCCCAGAAAGTGGCTGCGTGGAACCTCCTCATCACCATAGAGGACCATTGTTCCTTCCGCTGTCTGCTTCCACTCACCCACCAGTGCCAGGACCGCCGGGTAGCCATAGGCCTTGAGCAGAGGGAAGACATGAGTGTAAAAGCTTCTGTAGGCATCGTCCCAGCAGAGTAACAGCGCTTTGTCGGGCAGGGGTCTTTCATTTTTTTTTGCTGCAATGAGATCATCAATGGAAATCGGGTGGTAGCCGTTTTGCTGCAGCCACTCAAAGTGATTGACCAGGGTCTCCAGGGTGATCGCGTCAGCATCAAGCTGATCAACACTGTCCACCACGTCGTGATAGGCCAGAGCCTGAAAGCTTCGGCCTGTAATGTATGGGGCCGTCGGGGCTTTAGCAGCAGCAGAAGCCGGCGGCCTGCAACAGCAGAGCAGCAGAACGGTGATCAGAATAAATTTAAAGTTTGACATGGAGTAACAAGTTGAGCTGATTGTAGGATTCCGCCTCACCATCATAGACATTGCGGCCCAGTTCAAATCCAACAACTCCTTCGAAACGGGGCGACATTGCGTAGCGTTGTTCATAACGTATGTGGCCAGTCCAGTCCTCTTCGTAGCCCTCCTGGCTGTAGAGACCGATGCCCGCCTCCAGCCGCTGGGTGATCCTGTTGTCATAGTGACGAAAGAGAAGATGCTCACCACGCAGAGTCGCTTCAATGGAGATATCGGATGCAGGGTTGAAATAAGGGGCATCGTCCCTGCTGTTCTTTGATGCGTAAACAGACACTATCGTATCCAGATCGAAGTGGGGGATGTCGAGGAGCCGTTGGCTGAGGCTCATGTTGGCGTTAATGCGCTCGTTGTTGTCGGAAAACCACGCTGAACCAAATGTTATGGCCAGCTGCCGTTGTTCGCTCCAGCGGTAATCCATGGAGGCCTTAATGGTGTCGGAGCTGATTCCGTAATAAAGTGATCGCAGCGGGGTGGAAATGGAAAAGAGTTCTCCGCTCAGTGTAAAGTGCCAGAAGTCGTCAGGGCTGAAGCCCGCACGAAGTATTCCTCCGACCTCATCAACTGTGGAGTCGTTATTATGGATAGCGGCTGCACCACTCCAGAAACGGTTTTGATACTCAAGCCCACCGCCATAGCGCAGCAGACTCTCTTCCCCTTCCGGGATTTCACTCCAGGCATAATAGCCCCGCGCATTTATGCGAATATGGTCGTTGATGGGCACAGAGAATATCTCAGCCGATGTGATCAGGCCCCTTCCGTCCTGTTCAGGTCCCTCTGAGTTGGACAGGACAAGGTCAGCCCACAGGGAGGTTCGCCGCTGCCAGTCAAAATCCTGCAGGGTGGTCAGGGTCACCCGCTCCATGGGGGACTGTTCTTGCAAATGATGGAGCAATGACTCTGCAGCACTGAACTCATGAAACTGCATGTGGCTTGCGGCTATTCCCGCTGTCGCTCCACCGTTTTCCCTGTGAAGCATTAGCGCTTCTTTATACCTCTTTTCCGCCTGTCGCGGCCATCCCCGGGCCAGGGCCACATCACCCGTCGACTGCTGAATCCATGAGTGGGCCGGTGCATGGCTGCTCAGGTCATTGATCCGCTGCCATGCCTCATCAAGCTGGTCGCCGTAGAGGCGCGCCAGGGCAGCTGAAACTGCCGCATCGAGGGCGGGGGGATTGGGGTACTGGTGATTTGAGCCCTGAAAGATCTTGAATTGCGGGGTTGCCTGTACAAGAGAATCAATCAGCTGGTAGGCGGCAGCAAAGTCTTCGTCTTCGACGGAGGCGTAGAAAAGGGAAATTTTGCAGCGGAAGTTATCAGGCTCCCGGTCCAGTGCCTCCTTGAGGAGTACGCGTGCGGCCGCCGGTTGCTTTCGGCTAAGCTCCGCATCTCCGGCAGCCTGAATTACGTAAGAGGGGAGCGGGCCGGTCTGTGCCAGCTCTTGATAGAGCTGAACAGCGCTGTCGGCGAGACCGATTTGCTGCAGGGAGACGACCATGTCGTATTGAATACGCCGTGCCTGTTCTTTACTCTCTGGATTATCGTCCAGGAGATTCAGCGCCATCAGCTGCAGGTGCAGACCATGCAGCGAATTAAAGACAGATTCACGGCGGTTTTTTGCTGTTTGGCCACTCCACCTCAGTTGTACTGCTCCCTGCAGAGCAAGAAGAGCAGCTTTTTCCTCCCGGCTGAAAAGATGTGGAGAAGCCGTTGCCATTGTCAGGGCCGGTCCGGGTGCCCCCATGTGCTGGAGGCTGTGGACCGTGCCGCGGATGGCCTCTTTGTCATCCGGATTTTGCTCAAGGAGAAACTGGTATTTCTTAAGGGCAGCGGCGTAATTGCCTTCACTGCTGTGGAGATAGGCCAGAACCCTGTGGTAAGCATCACTCTTCGACGAGCGGGCGGCAAGTTCTTCCAGGATGGAACGGGCTCTATCCATTTGGTCCAAATCAATGAGGAACCGGGCCTTACGGACGATGTAGGCTCGATTGTCTGGAAAGAGGCTGAGCAGATAGTCGAGGGTTTTCAGCCCCTCATCATAGCGCTGCAGGGAACGGAGAGCATCAAGTACCGTGGTCTGCACATATTCGGGGAATTCTCTAATATCACGGGAGTTGTACAGCTCCAAAGCCTTCTGCTTCTTTTCGTCCCATACCAGGACGACGATGAGGTCGCTGAGGAGAGCCAGGTCGGCCGGGTCTTTCCGGTACAGTGATTCCAGTTTCTGAACCGCCTCAGTTGTACCGCCCTCTCGTGCAAGTGCCACAGCGTCCTGGTGTGTTGTCCCGGCCTTACCCGAGGCAGGGACAAGCAGGAAGAAGAGGAAAAAGACAGATAAATGGAGTGCAGCCCGTTTTGTCAGGTAATCCCATGTCGTCATGACAAATTCCCTGTAATTATTCGGCTGGTGTCAACTAGTTACCAGTTGATCTTACACTGACAAAGGAGAATCAGCAAAAATTCTTTTCACAGGCGTTTGAACAGAATATTTTTTTGTAACTGTTCAGCTGCACTCCATCTTGTCCCATTTAAGCCTTCTCACATAGCACAAGTTAAGGGTACCAACCTGAAGCACACCCGGAGTCTACGCTTACCTGAACAGTTACAGTTCCCTGCTTAGGGACGCATCCAGTTTTACGCTGAATAGTTACATTTTTTTTATCTCACCTCATCGATTGAGCCGGAATTTCTGACTGACCTCACGCCGAAAAAGATAAACCGGGCAGCACAGTACTGGAATGGGGTAGATATCTCAAGTAACCAATGGAAAAAACGGAAAAAATTATAGCACCATTGGCTGACACTGTGGGCAGAAGTAGGCGGCCCGGCCGCCCACCTGCTTTTTGCTGATCTCTGTTGAACAGTTTGGACAAGGGGCTCCTGCCTTGCCGTAGACCTTGAAATTCATCTGGAAATAGCCCCGATTTCCTGAGGCATCAAGAAAGTCGCTGATGGTTGAGCCACCGCAGTTAATGGCGTGGCGAAGAATTTTGCGAATCAGCCGGTGCAGCTTTCTCCACTGGGCGGTGTCAAGTGTTCCTGCAGGCTGTTCCGGATGAATGCCTGCAGCAAAGAGCGATTCGTTGGCGTAGATGTTGCCGATTCCGGCAACGATTCGGCCGTCCATGAGAAAGGTCTTGATCCCTGCTGTTTTTGAGCGGGCCCGTTCAGAGAGGTAGGCGCTGCTGCACTTGCGGGAAAATGGTTCGGGGCCGACATTTTTAAAGAGCGTCTTTTCGACCTGTTTCGCCTCGTCCGGCGTCAGCAGCTGGACCGACCCGAAGCGCCTCGGGTCATGGAGTCGCAATTCGTGGTCGTTGTCCAGTCTCCAGATGACATGGTCATGTTTTTGACCGATTGTGTCCGCAGCAAAGACCCCGAGGGTCCCGCTCATCCCCAGGTGGATGATGAGAAGGTCTCTGTTTTCCGCCTCGATGAGCAGGTATTTTGCCCGCCGCTTGACCTCGCTGATCCGTTGACCTGCCAGACGCTGCGCCATTTTTTCCATGGGCACAGGTACACGCAGGTTTTTTCCGCTGGAGTCCAGCGAGATGATTTGATGACCGATGAGGTGCGGTCTGAGACCGCGGCAGATGACTTCGACTTCCGGAAGTTCGGGCATGGCTTTTTTCTGTTATCGGAGAAATGATGACGTTCTGGACTATAAAAAAAACTGTCTTACAGCTATACCATTTAGGTGACCGTTTCACGAGCGGATAGTGGACAGCCGGTTGAGGCCTGATTCCTGTCTTAACGGGTATGGGTGTGCTGGAATTCCGGATGAAGAAACCGGGTTTTTACGAGGAAAAATTTGACACACCGCTTGTCCGGATGGTAATTGAGCTCTCACCTGCTCTTTTATTCGTGTGATACCCTGCAAGCCATGATGCGACTCTTTCCTTTTAACAACAGACGCCTGCCAGCTTTGCTGCTCAGCGCAATTTTCATTTTCGCCATCACTGCCCCTGCGGTTTTTCAGCTGCTGCAGGGAAGCAAAACGGTCTCAGAAGTTGAAAAACGCACTCTTACGACTTTTCCGGATGTGTCCTGGAACCTTGGCTCATGGCAGAATTTCCCTAAGCGTTTTGAAGAGTATTACAGGGATCATTTTGGCGGACGCGATCAACTCGTCGGCCTGTACAACTCTATACTCTATCACTGGTTGTCCATGTCTCCCGTCAAGAGTGTAGTCGTCGGTCGACAGGACTGGCTCTTTGGTAACCTGGACGGCTCACTGCGTGATTATTTGGGAGGCTACAGCACAGACTCGGTGCGCCTTGAAAAATTCAGCCAGGCTCTTGAAATACGTCGGGACTGGCTGGCGCAGATGGGTATTCGTTATCTCTTTGTGCCGGTGCCCAACAAGATGATGGTCTATGATGAATACCTTCCCCGCCGGATGCAAAGGCATAAGGGAACCACCTTTTACGAGCAGTTTGTTTCCTCTCTGAAAAGAGATAATGATTTTGTCGATTATATCGACCTCCTCGACCTGCTCATCTCCAGAAAAAACGAGGGACAGCTCTATTACAGGACCGACAGCCACTGGAACTCCTATGGCGCCTTTCTGGCCCAGCAGGCCATTGTCGGTCGACTGAAGAAGTGGTTCCCGCAGCTTGCATTGATCCCGGCGGATGGGCTGGAAAAGAGCAGCACCATCTACAAAAAAGGCGATCTGGTCGTGATGCTCAATATGGAAGGAGAGTT
>JBDLID010000055.1:0-18635 GCA_039715055.1 Thermodesulfobacteriota bacterium
AAAAGCAGTATCAAAATGCCATTTTTTACGCCGTCACTCAAAAAAAAGTCTTTAAATGGACCGACCACTGCTTCCTTTAACGACCCGGGAGGGGTTATATCTGTAGTTATTTCACTGATTGACAGGGTGTGAATAATACCAACAATCATAAATAGTGATATAATAATGAACACCAGCGGCCAGGGAATGTAGTCGGCCAAAATCAATCCAAGGGCCCCGGGAACGAAACCTGCGACTCGATAGGCATTAGCATAAAACGAGTTCCCCAGTCCCAGCTCATTGTCTGCCAGAAGTTCTCTTCTATAGGCATCTAAAGCAATATCCTGCGTTGCAGAAAAAAGACCAATCGCCACCCCAACATACAAGATCTGTGTTATATCTGTGGCGGGATTAAGAGCCGCAAAAGACGCCATTGACAGTAAAAGCAAAACCTGGGTAATGAGCATCCAGCCGCGCCTTCTGCCGAAAAATGGCGGAACATACCTGTCAAGAAGAGGAGCCCACAAGTACTTAAAAGAGTAGGGAAGGAGTACGAACCCGAAAAAGCCTATGGTTTTCAAATCCACGGCTTCACTTCGAAGCCAGGCTGGAATGAGTTGAATAAGAAAGTAAATGGGAAGTCCTGCTGTAAAACCGTTAAAAATGCAAATCAGCATTTTTTTATCAAACAGGGCTTCAATAAGTTTCTTTTTATGTTCGTCAACCATTATGATATCTCTTGTTGCCTCTTGGATGGGCTGTAATTTGCGGTGACATGAATTGATTATCCCACTGGTCCGGAAAATGACTCTAAATGAAGAACCTGGTCACCGCCGGCCGGCCGACTACCGCCACTCGGAAGGTGATGAGCATTTGTCAGTCATTGTTGTTTTTTTACGCTGTTGTGGTTATGGTGGAAATCCATAGAGGTTAGTAAAATGGCTGAAAAGAAGGCCCCAATAAGCCACCCCTTTCAGCCGGATTGAAGAGTAACAAAAACAAAGAATTAAAGCTATCGCGTTGTGCCCGTGTCTGAACAGTCAAGGATGCGGGGTCGAGTCAACCTACCCGGCCAGCCCTGCTCGTTTGAAAAAGGGTACAGCGGTATAGCGTCAGGCAACTTACCATGTCGATCTCCATATACAATACACTGAGCCGTAAAAAGGAACCGTTCACTCCCATTGAGGAGGGGCACGTCAAGCTCTACGTCTGCGGCATCACCTCCTACGACTACTGTCACATCGGCCATGCCCGCTCGGCACTGGCCTTTGACATGATTGTCCGCTACTTCCGCTACCGGGGCTACAGGGTCACCTATGTCCGCAACTTTACCGATATCGACGACAAGATTATCAACAGGGCAGCGGAACAGGACACCAGCGCCAATGAGCTGGCAAAACGGTTCATTGATGAGTTCTATGTAGACATGGACCACCTTGGTGTTGACCGGCCGGACCTTGAACCGCTGGCCACCGAACACACCGACGAGATGATCGCTCTCATCGGCGAGCTCATCGACAGGGGGCTGGCCTATCCGGCGGGAGGTGATGTCTACTACTCGGTGAACAACTTTTCCGACTACGGCAAGCTGTCGGGACGCAACCTTGAAGACATGCAGGCCGGTGCCCGGATATCGATCAACGAGAACAAGAAAGACCCCATGGATTTCGTTCTCTGGAAAGGATCCAAGCCCGGTGAACCGACCTGGGAGAGTCCCTGGGGAGCTGGACGCCCCGGTTGGCATATCGAGTGTTCAGCCATGAGCAGGAAATATCTTGGCGAAACATTTGACATCCACGGCGGCGGCAAGGACCTCATCTTCCCCCACCATGAAAATGAGCTTGCCCAGAGTGAGGGGGCATCGGGCAGGATCTTTGTCAACACCTGGATTCATCACGGCTTTGTCACTATCCGTGATGAAAAGATGTCCAAGTCACTGGGTAACTTCCTGACCATTCGCGACATCCTCAAACACTATCATCCCGAGGTTCTTCGCTTTTTTATCTTCTCCACCCAGTACCGCAACCCGCTGGATTTTTCCGAAACAGCCATGCAGGATGCCGAAGCGGGCCTGGAGCGGCTCTACCGCTGCATCGACAGGATTAACAAGCTGGACACGGTACAGGGCGGCAACGGCGAACAGATTGCCACCAAAAAGGACCTGAACAAGCTGACTGGCCTGGAGGATCGTTTCCAAAAGGCCATGGACAACGATTTCAACACCGCCCAGGGGCAGGGCGTCCTCTTTGAAGGCGTCAAGATCCTCAACAAGATTGTCCGCCTGCTGCCTGATGAGCCGTGCCTTGCGGACCTCACACTTCTTAAAGAGAATCGCGATCTGCTCAAAAAACTGGCAGCCATCATGGGACTTCTGCAAGAGGATGCTGCAGCCTACCTGAAGAAGAAAAAAGAGGCCATGCTGGCCGGGATCGATATCGGCGAAGAAGAAATTGAAGCCCTGATCGCCGAGAGAAACGATGCCCGCCAAAATAAGGACTGGGCCAGAAGCGATGAAATCCGCGATCACCTCCTGGCCAGCCGGATAGAACTCAACGACGGTCCGGAAGGAACCAGCTGGCTCGTCAAACGGAGCTGATATGAGTCTTGAACTGAGAAAACCGGCGGTTGCCGGTCGTTTTTATGAAGGCGACGGTGCTGTTCTGGCCGACACCCTCAGCGACCTTCAGCCCAAAGAAAAAATCCAGCCGCGCAAGGCAAAGGCGGTGGTCTCTCCCCATGCCGGTTACATCTACTCCGGTTCTGTGGCTGCCGAGACCCTGGCCGCAGTCCATATCCCTGAGACGGTGATTATCCTCGGCCCCAATCACCATGGCCAGGGAGCACCGCTAAGTCTTTCCATGACCGACTGGGAGATGCCCATGGGCACCGTCCCAGTGAATCGGGAGATCGGTCAGCAGCTGGCTGAGCAATCAGGCGCTATTACAATCGATGAGCAGGCCCATCGTTTCGAACATTCTCTGGAGGTCCAGGTCCCTTTCCTCCAGGCCAGGCAGAAAAACCTCTCCATTGTCCCGCTTGTGGTTTCCCAGATCTCCTACCCACTCTGCGAAGAGGTTGGCAGTGCCATTGCCCGGACCATCGCTGCTGCGGACAGGGATATTCTTATTGTCGCCTCCAGTGATATGACCCATTATGAGCCTCGCCAGGCCGCTGAAAAGAAAGACCACTACGCCCTCAAAAAACTCTCCGACATGGACCCATCCATACTCTTCCACTCGGTTCTCGATCACCGCATCTCCATGTGCGGCATTGTTCCAGTGACTATTGCCCTGATCGCAGCCCTCGAGTTGGGAGCCACCAAAACGGAACTGATCCGCTACACCGATTCCGGTGCGGTCACCGGTGACACCAGTCAGGTTGTCGGCTATGCCGGAGTCGTGATTGACTGACAGGCTGATGTATTGTTTGCCCGGTTATCGAAACAGACAATCCGCAGGTAGGGTAAACGTTACGCAACCCTGCACTTGAGCCGTTCTATCACGTTGGGTTTCACTGCGTTCTACCCAACCTACAGAGCTTGGGAAATTGCCCCTAAGATTGACTTGATAGCTTAATACAAAAAAGGCCGGAGACGATAAGTCCCCGGCCTTTTTTTGTCTACTGCGCAAAAATGGTTACCGGTTTCTGAAACGGGTAAACAGCGTCTCACCGAAAAAGAAGGCGGAGAATGCAAAGGCCACTCCTCCCAGGGTAATCATGATCTCATGAAGCGATGGTGAATAGGAGTAATACTTGGGCAGGTCAACGATGTTATAGGCGGCATAATGGGGGATCAACTGGCCAACTATGGAAAGGTCATAGAAGATCACAAAGATCCCTGCCAGGGTCGAAATCCCGGCAAGTGCCATCATTTCCGGGCTGTCCAGCCTGGTTACGACGAGCAGAAGCAGGGGCAGGACAACAGCAAGTCCCACCTCACCAATCCAGAAATTCAATGCAAAGTCACCCTTAACCAGAAGATCCATGGCCTCCGGGTTGTTTGTGGGCACCAGACCAATTCCTGAGAGGACCTTAAACATGACGAAAAACAGGGACACGGCAAGCAGTGAAACCGCAAGTTTTGCAATACCGGTCAACGCCAGCCTTGTATCGCCGGAGATTTCCTGACCTCTTATAAAATGAGAAAGCCAGGTGAAAAACATCACCGCTCCACAGGCGGAGAGGACAGACAAAGTCAGGAAGAACAGTGGCATATACTGCTCACGCCAGAAACCACGGGAGCCGAGGAGTGCCATGTCCGAGTTCATGTTCAGGTTGGCAAGCGTTACAAAAATAAGGGCAGCGAGACCGAAACGAAAGGCAATATTCTGTCTGCCCTGCAGAAGGTAGATCATATTAAAGAGCATCAGGAAAAGAAAGAAGCTGTAGATTGTACTCTTCCACCAGATGTTTGACTGCGGGTGCGGACTGAAAAGACTGAAGATTCCCACCCTCCATGGATTTTCCAGCTCAAGGGTAATTGAAAGCAGACCGGCGGCCATGGTGATGATGGCCAGAAAAACTGTTCGCCGCACCAGCGGCTTGAAAAGCTGAACCTTAAAGATCTGCCCCATGGAGGAAATGATGCAGAGCCCGGTGGAAAGACAGGCAAAGAGAACATAAGAGGCGATGAGAATTCCCCACGGGACCTCACGACTGGTGCCGAAAGTATGCTCGTGACCAACCAGCATCGAGTGCAGCCCGAAAGAGAGCCCGACAAGACAGATCAGCCCTGTGATGACTCCAAGAAAAACCGGAACTGAGCCTCTCACTTCCGGGCGAACTTCCACCTGTGAACCGATCATAATTCCTCCCTTCTCTATTAAATTTTAAAAACCCGTCAACGACTGTTTGGCGGTTTGATTTGTCTGGAAAAGTTAAATATCGGGATTGATAGGATTTTAGAACAACAAGGCGTATAATGTCGCACAAACTGTTGCATTTTCATTTCTTCGCCTAACATCCATTTTAACCACAAATAACAAAAAGTCCAGAAAAACACTGTAGTTAAGCCGACATACCCGGCCGGACAAGTGTTGCACCTGCGACACATTGTGGTACAACGTAAAGAAAACATGAAAAAAATTATTGGTAACAATCTGTGAAAAAAATCACCACAAAATGATCTCAGTTTTTCTACAAAACCACAAAAGGCTCAAAATAAGCCCTTGCTCCAGATTGAACGATCTCCAGACAGCACTATGCGCCTTCTGGTCGAAGGTTAGAAATTTTGTAACTATTCAGCATAAAGCCGGGTGCATCCTTAAACAAGGAGCTGTAACTGTTCAGCAGGCCGCAGTGTGGTCAAGCAGGCTGACGAAGAGTACTTGTGCTACTCCAGGCGGCCTCATCGGCCATAATGTGGGTGCTGCTGAACAGTTACGAAATTTTTCACTGGCAAATCGATTCAAATTGCCGTAAGACAAGACCGGTTGCAGGGAGGGCTTGCCGGTTTTTCCTGCCCGCCACCCCTGCCGTTTGTGATGAATTGGCCTTCTTCCGACGGCAGGGGGAGGCGTTTATCACGATCCTCCCCTTAGGAGGACTCACTCAACACATCACGGAAGAGAAACCATGACAGACAAACAGACGAAAACGGTATCTGACGAAACTGTTCTCAAGGTCTCCAAAGAGATTGTGGTCAAATTTATTGAGGTCGGACGGGTGACGCCGGACACCTTTGAAAAAGTCTTTCAAACGGTGCACTCGGCTGTCAGGCGCGGCATAACAGAAAGCCATAATAAAAACCGGTAGAATGGAACTCGACCCGCAACTTAATATCGCCCCCGACTCCATCAGCTCCATTCACGTCATGGGGATCTGCGGGACCGGCATGGCAGCCCTTGGTGGAATGCTGCAAAGCCTTGGTTTCACCATTAGTGGTTCAGACTCCGGCATCTATCCGCCCATGTCCGATTTTCTTGCCGGCCTGGGGATACCTGTGATTGGTGGCTACAGCGGCGACAACCTCAGTCACCGCCCCGACCTTGTCATCGTCGGCAACGTCATCACCAGGAAGAACCCGGAAGCTGTCGCCCTAGGTGAGTCAGGGTTGCCCTACCTCTCCATGCCCCAGGCCCTGGCCCACTTTTTTATCCGCCATAAGACATCTCTTGTAGTCGCCGGGACCCACGGTAAAACCACCACATCATCGCTGCTGGCCTCAGCCCTTTTTCATGCAGGCCTGGACCCGTCCTTTATGATTGGCGGCATTGTCCGTGAGTTTGGAGCCAATTTCAGGATTGGACAAGGAGATCATTTTATCTCTGAAGGCGATGAGTATGACACCGCATTTTTCGACAAGGGGTCAAAATTTCTCCACTACCGCCCGAAAATCGGGATCATCACCTCTCTGGAATTTGATCATGCCGACATCTTTGCTGACCTGGATGCCATCAAATCATCTTTCCGCCGCTTTATTTCACTTTTTCCAGACGACGGCCTGATTGTCGCCCATCTCGACGATGACAACGTTGCTGAAGTTGTAGAAGGAGCTCCCTGCGAAGTCCAGGGCTACGGAGTATCTGAAAGCAACCAGTGGCAGCTGGGGGTGGTGGGCTCAGAAGGCGGCATGAGTCGTTTTCAGGTCACCCACCTCGACCAGTCCTGGGGTGAGTCAACGGTTCAACTGCCCGGACAGCACAACTGCCTCAACAGCCTGGCCGTGATCGGTGTACTGCACCGTCTTGGTCTGGAGCGGGAAAAGATCAACCCGGGGCTGAGCAAGTTCGGGGGTGTTAAGAGGCGCCAGGAAATTCGGGGAATCGTTGGCGGTGTCACGGTAATTGACGATTTTGCCCACCACCCCACTGCGGTGAGAGAAACTCTTTCCGCACTGAAACAGGCCTACCCGGACCAAAGATTGGTCTGCGTATTTGAACCGCGTACCAACTCGTCGAGACGCTCCATCTTTCAGCAGGATTACATCTCCTGTTTCGATGGTGCCGACCTGACCCTCATCCGCGAGCCGGTCCCGCTTGCCTCACTCCCCCCTGAAGAACTCTTTTCCTCAGCTCAACTGGCCGCAGATCTCACCGGGCGGGGTCTTGATGCCGAATCATTTAGTGATACCGACCAGATCCTGAAGAGACTCGATCGTGATGTTCGTAACAGTGATGTGGTGGCGATCCTCTCCAACGGCGGCTTCGACAACATCCATCAACGGTTGCTTGATCAGCTGAAACAAAAACCCGCCAACCGCTGAAAAGCTGTACACTGCTTAACAGTCGCTCACCCGAAACACACCCGGCTGCTTAAGGGGCATCACACCTGTTCCGATGTCGAAAACAGCCGGGCTGCGCCCCTGTTCGCCCTGCTTTTTCCGGCGGATTCTCCCCTTGCATCTCCCTGCCGTATCCCATACCATTAAGTAAGGGATTGTAACTGTTCAGCTGCACTCCAGCTTTGCCCATTTAGGTCTTCTCACATAGCACAAGTATGCTTCGAACCCCTAAATGAACAAATCTGAAGCACACCTAACCAGTTAAATTTGATAGTTTTTATAAATTTCTGGCTTTTGGCTGAATAGATACAAGGGGTAAAAAAAAAACCAGGAGGGGCCCGCATGCTCAACACCGAGCTCTCTCCTCTTTTTGAGGAAATCGTTTATCATCGCAGTTCGACCCTCAACCTGCTCCTGGTGATGGTCATCATCTGGACAACCGGAGTAATCTGTCGCCGCATCAAGCAACCGCCGCTTCTCGGCGAACTCCTTGCTGGCATTATATTTGGCCCCTCCCTTCTCGGTATCATCCGGCCCGATGACACCCTCAATGTTTTGGCCGAGCTCGGGGTCTTTTTCCTCATGTTCTACGCCGGGCTGGAGTCCAATATTTCCCACCTGCAACGATTCAAGAAGCCGGCCATCCAGGTGGGACTTGGCGGCTACCTGGTGCCCTTCTTAAGCGGCTACTTTGGTGCCCGTGCCTGCGGTCTCAGTATCATCCAGTCACTCTTCATCGGCCAGGCGCTATCAATTACCGCCATAGCAGTATCCGCCCGCGTCCTCCACGATATGAACTTTACACGGTTCCGCATTGCGCCGGTGATCATGGGCGCCGGTGTCATCGACGACATCATTGCCCTCACTGTCTTTACCATCATTGTCGATGTGGCGGTGAAAATGGATCAGTTCCAGTTCCTGCCTGTTTTTCTTTCGCTCATCAAGGTCATTGTTTTTTTCCTGGTCTCCTATTTCGTCGGCCGATGGCTCTTTCCCATTGTTGCCCCTCACCTTGCAGTGCGTGAGGCCAAGGGCTTTTCCTTTGCCCTCATCGTCGCCCTGCTCTTTGGTTTCTGGGCCGAGATTTCAGGACTGCACATCATTATCGGCGCCTACATCGCCGGGCTCTTTGTCAGGCTCAGCGTGCCGTCCAAGAGGCTGTTTGTTAAAATTAACGATCGTTTTGTCTCCATAACCTACGGGTTTCTCGGTCCCATTTTTTTCTTCTGCCTCTCCTTCCACGTCACCTTTGATGTTCTGACCAGTCACTGGATGCAGATCACCCTTCTGCTCTTTGTTGCCATCAGCGGAAAATTCATCGGCAGTTTTATAGGAGCCCGAATCGCCGGCCTCAACAAGGGGGAGTCTTCCGTGGTCGGCCTGGTCATGAACGGCAGGGGGGCGGTTGAGTTGATCATCGCCTCGGTGGGAATGGAGGTCGGTATCATCGATGACACCATCTTTTCCATCCTGGTCTTCATCGCCTTCATCACCACCCTGGTGCCGCCGATTTCACTGCGACTCGTCTACGCCAAGGTGTTGAACCGGCTTGTGCTCATCAGCCCTTCAACATCAGCTGAGAACTGATAAACCGTTTCAGGGAGGTTTTTATGGATCGCTTTAAAAATATCGTGGTCATCGCCGATGGACACAAACATGACAGCCATGCCCTCAAACGGGCGCTTAACCTTGCAGAACACAACCAGGCCCGCCTCACTCTCCTCGACGTCATCCCTCACCTCCACGGCAACCTGCTCCTGCCTCCCAAAGGCTATTCCGTCAATGAGCTGGAGAAGATGATCATCAAAAACCGCAAAGAGGACCTCGACCGGATTATCAGAGAGCTGAACCCCGGGATATGGATCAACAGCGAGGTGGTTATGGGTGAAGGATTTCACGAGATCATCCGGTCGGTTCAAGAGCAGGGCTTTGACCTGGTGATGAAATCCGTTGTTCCGGAAGACAGGCTGGTCTCCTTTTTTTTCGGTTCAACGGACATGCACCTTCTGCGCCAATGTCCCTGTCCGGTCTGGATGATCAAGACGGAAAATAAAAAAAATTATAAACGGATTCTGACTGCCATCGACATCTCGCCCGGACACGACGAGTCCGTACAGGAGGTCCTCAACCTCCAGCTGCTTGAAATGGCCGCTTCACTTGCCCTTTCAGAGTTCTGTGAACTCCATATCATCCACGCCTGGCAGGTCTTCAGCGAGTCCATGATGAGAGCCTCAAGGCTCCAGCTTGAAGACGCGGCCCTTGACTCATGGCTCTCTGATCAAAAAACAGTCATAGAAAACAGACAGCAGGAATTCGTTGCCAGGTTCCCGAAGGTACTCAGCCGGGAAACCATGGAATTTCTCACCCCGAAATCCCACCTCATCCAGGGCAGCGCCCACAAGGTTATCCCCGCTTTTGCCGCGGAACACAGCATCGACCTGGTGGTCATGGGTACCGTCGGCCGTGCCGGCGTGGCCGGCCTGTTTATGGGCAATACTGCGGAAAACATCCTCAACCAGCTGAACTGCTCGGTGATTGCCGTCAAACCAAAAGGTTTTATCAGTCCGGTCAAATAAAAAAAAGGTTCAAGGTGGTGGGTTTAGGGTATAAGGTTATGAAATAGCCTGGTGTGTTGCTCACCACAACTCCCGAATTTTATCCAATGAATCCTGTCAAAAAGGAAATTGAATTATGCGGACTGTTATCATTTTGTTATCGTTTGTTTTTCTCTTTTCCGGCTGCTCCACGGAAAAACGACCGTTTACCACCAAGTACACCTCAAAAGACAGTGTGGAGGTGACCTACCAGGGCAAGGCCTATCACCTGAACCGACTGGCACCAGCCATCAAGACTCCGTTCAGTTACGAGTTTGAAGCAGACGGTGACCTGAACCTGGTGGTTAACGGCAAGTCGTATGAGATTGACAGCCCTTACGATGTGGACAAGAAGAAGAAAAAAAAGACCAGAAAAACCAGCAGCAAGAAGAGTTCAAAAAGAAAAAAATAGATACCCGGGTTTGTGGGCCAGCTGACAAAGATATATTGATGCCGCAGTTGCTAAACTAGCTGCTGCCTCCCATGATGTGGTAAAGCAGAACCGGTGCAGAACCAACCTCGTGAGGATTGCTGACTTCAAACTCAAGTTTGTAGGTACCCATCTGAGTGGTGGGCAGAGGTGGAACCCTGGGGGTGGAGAAGGTGACGGAACGGGACCCGCCAAGTGTCTTCCTGACCGTGGAAATAAGTCGCCCATTAACACGCCATCGCCCCTCAAACAGCCCCGCTCCCCGATAGTTGACCACGGCGTGGGCACGGAGAGATTCACCGGATGACAACGTCGCTACATTCTTGCCGTTTTCAAAAACAATATATAGACGAGTGATTGATAACCCCAGTGTATGTCCATCGGAGGCCCAAAGTAACTGACCAAAGAGTAACAAGACAGTAGTGACAGCTAACACCTTTACTCTGTTAATCATATTTTTTACATGCATAGTCAGACTCCCTTGACCAGTTTTAAAAAACAATTCCCCTGTTTATAGAATAGCTCAACATCATGGGTTTGCAATTAATAGTAAATCAACAGCCTCTTCCCCAATCTTGGTCATAGTTCTGACCATCGATCATTTTCATCTTAAGCTGAGCCCCTATATCCCTTTATTTGCCAATCCATATACCTGCAAATGAAACAGGTTCAAGGACAAGGTGGCTTTATTCAACTGGGCAGGCAGAAAAAAATTCCCGCATTTTCCTAATTTCTTTACCGGCAACTCAGTTGAGAAAGGGCCCAGGACCAAGGCCGGAGTTCAGTGATAAAAAGTTATGGCTTCTGCCACAACTATTAAAAAAGCGGCAAAGAATTTCTATTCTCCACCGCCTTTTGGTATTCAACACTGTAAATTTTTCGCTCTCAACTGCCAGCGACATCCTCGACGCTCTGCTTCAGATGTACCATCACCGCATCATAGTCGAATTCAACAACAGCACCCTTGCCGTTTTGTTCAATTTCCCTGGCCAGCTCGGCCAGATCATGCAGCCCCAGGTTCAACAGGGCGCCCTTGAGGGTATGGGCGGTACGCCCGATCCCGCTTAGCCCGCCATCTGCCATTGCTTTTTCCAGATTGGCTATATGGCCAACAAGGGTATTTATGAAGGTGGGCAGCAACTCTTCAAGCCGTTCGTCCGGGAGCTTGTACTGGGCCTTGATATAGGATCTGATCTGACTTCTAGACGACTCGCTCATTTATACGCCCCATCCTGTCTGCGTGCCCCCTTCAAATGAAGCCACGCTCCCATTTACTCCTGAAACATCGTTTCCAATAAAGGCATTCTTGCAGCTTGCCGACCGTTGCCTTATGATATGGTATATGAAGCGGTTAGCGAAAATCAAGTGAGTCGTCAAATTTATCCTCCACATAAAACGGAAGAACAGCCTTTGCCCTCCACTATTTTCTGCCCCTGCACCTCTTACCCAATTATGGCGGACCCTTTGAGAATTGCCTGCAGCATGGCCTGAGATCATCCAATTCCCTATGACCACAACACCCACCTCTCCTGCAGCTCCACTGATCAAACAGATCAGGCAGGCACTGACATCAAGACAGCTGGCTGACTCCGGTGATGCTATTGTGGTGGGAGTTTCCGGCGGCCCGGACTCCATGGCTATGCTTCATCTGCTTGCTCTCTCAGGTCTTGACCTCCATCTCACCGGCTGTTATGTGGATCACGGGTTGCGGCCGGATGAAATCCCGGCAGAGATTGATCTTGCTGGTTCCCAGTGTGCGCTGCTCGGGGTCCCCTTTGAGGTGAAACAAATCGATGTTGACCACTATTGTCGCTCTAAAAAACTTTCAACGGAAACCGGCGCCCGCATTCTTCGCTACCGGGCTTTGAGGGAGTTGAAAGACCAGGTCGGGGCAGACCGGATCGCTGTCGGCCACACCGCAGACGACCAGGCTGAAGAGCTGCTCATCAGGCTGCTGCGCGGCAGTGGCCGAGGTGGTCTTGCAGCCATGCAGCATAAAAACAACGACATCATTCGCCCATTGCTGGACATCCGAAAAGAGAGGCTGCTGGCATTTCTTGAAAAGGAACAGATCTCCTTTGTCAATGACTCGTCAAACCTTGCGCCGGTTTTTCTTCGCAACCGGATTCGGCTGCAGCTGTTGCCCTTTCTCGCCGAACATTTCAACCCGTCCATCAGCGACACGCTGCTGCAGACCGTGAATATCCTCAGGGAAGAGGACTCACTGCTCAGTGAGCTCTCAGAATCAGCCTATGGTCGATGCGTCACACCCGACCATCAGAAAAAACTGCTGAACCTTGACCGGGCATCTTTTCTCGAACTCCACCCCGCTCTGCAGCGAAGGGTTCTGGAGCGCTTGCTCCTCGAAATGAATACCGTTCCTGCCTTTAAGACCATTGAACAGCTGCGCCGCTTGACAAAAAAAATTGAAAACCAGGGAGAATGCCACCTGCCGGACGGGTTACGGGCAACCCGCACCTACCACGGCCTTGAATTTGCCACTGCAGAGAAGACAGACAACCTGCGTGGCAGCAAAGCAACTCAGTCTGCATCAGTTTTTCTCGAGATCAATCGGGAGGGGATTTTTGAACTGCCTGAAATTAAAGTACGACTGGAGATCAAAAAGGTAAGGGATGCTGCCGGGACTTCCGGTGAGAGCACCCTCTTTCTCGATTGGAATCAAATCGAATTTCCTCTTCTGCTCCGCTCAGTAGCAGATGGTGACCGGTTTCATCCGGCAGGCAGCCCAGGCAGCAAAAAAATCAACCGCTTCTTCACCGACTGCAAAATCCCCCGCCAGGAACGATCCAGCTACCCACTGCTCTGCATGGGTGACAAAGTCATTGCAATCATCGGCCTGCGGGCAGATCAGCACTTTGTACCGACCGAACCAGACGCCCCGCTACTCATGGTGCGTCGACAAGTTCTACCCTGAACACCCCGCGTACCGAGTTGCAGAGGTAAATTGCCGCACAATCCAGAAGGGTTTGGCGGCTGATGACTGTTTCGCTCACCTCTCCCCTGTCGAGCAGCTGCCTGCGCATGACACCGGCCAGCAGACCACTGGAAAGTGACGGAGTCAGGAAACGGCCGTCACTTTCAACAATTACATTGGCAATGGCCGACTCTGTGAGTTCATCATCTTCATTGAAAAAGAGAACATCGTCGAAACCGTTACCACGCACCCGTTCAAACTCACTGTTAAGCAGCTTGCGACGACTGGTCTTGTGAAAGGTGAAGGGACTTTTTCGGTCGATTTGTCTGGAAGACAACACAACTTTTGGGATGGGATCATTTGCAGCACCATCAACAGGCAGACAGCGATTTTTCGGTGGAAACCAGGGAACTGTGGTCACCTCCAGTGTACCATCCTTAGCCAGTGTCAGTCGGACCCTGCAGCAACTGTCCTTTACGGAATCAACTGGTTCCTCCAGAGACTTGAGAACCCGATCCTGATCAAAGGCGAAAAGGAAGCGGGCCGCACTGTCGCGCAGCCGCTCAAGATGCTCCCGGAGCAGCCAGAACCCTGACTTTTCTTCCCAAAGCAGGGTTTCAATGAGATAAAAAGGATCGCTCCGCCGGCTCAGGAACTCACCTTTGAGCAGACACTCGTCCCATTCCTGCTCTGCATCGGAGTCATTGATAATGCCGGAACCGATCCCCATCCAGCCGCGACTGCCATCGAGTTCGATGGTGCGGATAGGCACATTGAACATCGCTGTGCCGTCGGGCGCCAGGTAGCCGATGGCCCCGGTATAGACCCCGCGCGGTTCCTGCTCAAGCTCGTGAATGATTTCCATGGTGCGGATCTTGGGGGCACCGGTCACTGAACCGCAGGGAAACAGCGCCTTGAAAAGCTGCAGCAGGGAGAGGTCACGGAGCTTTTCAGCCTCGCCCCGGGCCTCGATGGTGGAGGTCATCTGAAAAAGAGTCTCGTACGGCTCGACATCAAAAAGTGAGCGGGTGCGTACCGGCTCGTCAGAGAGAAAATGCATCAGCCTGCCGAGATCATTTCGCAGCAAATCGACGATCATCACGTTCTCACTGCGGTTTTTTTCATCATTGTGCAGGTAGTCGGCCAGCCGTCCATCCTCGACCGGATGTCGTCCGCGTGCCAGTGTTCCTTTCATGGGCCGGACCGTCACCGAATCTACTGTTTTACGAAAAAACAGTTCGGGTGAAAAGGAGAGAATACGCCTGTTGCCAGAGCGCAGGTAAGCACCGTAGGCCACTGACTGGTTGGCTCGCAGCTGCTCATAGAAATTTTCCGGACAACCCTCAAAGTCAAAATCAAGCTTCAGGGTATAATTAACCTGGTAGGTGTCTCCGTCGTGAATATATTTTTTGATCCTGTCGATTGCCTCCAGGTAACACCCCTGCTCCAGGTTGGGTCGAATCCTGGTGACCCTGTGACTTTTCGGTAGAACTGTTCCTGCCAAGGGAAAGGTTGTCGAGCCATCGTTGTGGTTAAAAAAGAGAGGCGACTTATAAATGCCGAACTCGACCAGCAGATCTCCGGGCCGGTTTCCCGATTCAAGAAGATGCTCAAGACTTGTTTCCAGCACATAACCGAATTCGTATACCATCCACCCGGCAAGATGAAATCCGGCGGAAAGCTGGTCTTCGAGCCGGGCGAGAAAGAGATCCCGGTCTTCACCAACCCGGTAGCGCAGATAGCCCTCTGGTTCGACAAAGAGATAGGAGCAGCTGTTTTCTCCACTGGGCCTTGCGGTGTCGAGAAAGACAAAATCATCCCGTTGACCGAGAGCCTGGAGCAGCTGTTTCAGCTGATCAGCTGAAATTTGATGGGGAACAGCACTTTTCATTTTTTCTTATAATATCGTAACTATTCAGCTTAAAGTTGGATTCGTCCCTGCACAGTTACATAATATCTATCATTTCTGATTAACCGGGCGCGAATCCAGCAAAACCACCTGTTTCGAAGCAAAAATCATCTTTTGATCACTTGCACGGCAAGAGAAAATATTCTATATTGTAATGTTTTGTTGATCAAATTGTCGCTTTTTTATTCGATTCCAAGCGGTGAATCAATCTATCTTTCACGATTTGTGTACAAGAGGGAGGTTTTTTTATGCTCATTAAAGACTGGATGGCAACTTCCATCCTGACTGTGGATGCCAACACTTCGGTCATGCGGGCCACACGGACCATGAAAGAGAACAACATCCGGCGACTGCCGGTTCTCTCTCATGGCAAACTAGCAGGAATCATCACCGACCGTGATCTCAAGGATGCATCTCCTTCTTCCAAAACCGAAATTGATCTCCACGAGATGTACTACCTGCTCTCGGAGATGAAGGTCAAGGACGTAATGACCGACGACCCCATCACCCTGCGTAACGACGATACTCTGGAGAAAGCAGCGGTGGTCATGCTCCGCGAGACCATCTCCGGCCTGCTTGTTGTCGATCAAAGTGGCAACCTGGTCGGCTTGCTCTCCGAATCAGACGTCCTGCGCGGCTTTATCCATGCTACCGGAATCCAGGATGGTGCCTATCAATATGTGATGGATATGTCCGATACCGGCGGCACCGTCTCCAGACTCATCCAGGTGCTGCGCGACCACAAGGCCCGGGTCCTTTCCATCCTCACCTCATTTGAAGACACTGCCGCAGGAATGAAACGAGTTTCAGTGAGGATCATGCCCGAAGATGGAGAACTGCCCGAGCTGACCAAAGAGCTTGAGTCCATGGAGGATTACACCATGGTCAGCCACGGCCCCGACGTTCTCAGCGACCTGCCATCGAAATAACCTGATCCGGCTATTCCGGGTCTCTAAATATAGAGTAATCAACAGGGTAAATTGACGGTTTAAATGATGGCCCTGCCGTCGGTTTTTACCTGAAAAACAAAACAGTCAATCGGCTCACACCGATTTGAAGTATCTCCCAGAAGGGCCGTTGGAAGTGATATTCCAACGGCCCTTTTTTTTATTCAGAAGAGCGAGCAAATGTTATCTACTTTCGTTCCAGCAAAACAAACTAACGGTCCCACATCCTTTCTTGTCCTGCTTGTTTTCATATTTTCTCTTTTCAATTCTGATGGATTCGCCTCAAGTACCGAGTGGCCGGATTACCGGACCCCCCTGAAGCAAAAAATGAAAACCTGCCTCAGTATGCAGAAATATGACGTGCATGTTCAACTTCCGGAACAGTTCCTCAATGCTAATAAAACAATCAAACTCTTTTTAAGATTTGAAACGCGTACCTGGAGCAATAAAGCGGAAGGACCGAGTTTCAGGACAAGAATGCCCTCTGTTCGAATCAATAAATCTTTTTTTTCCGGTTACTATGAACTGCCTGTCGATGAGTTTCCAGCTGAACAGGAATATGTTCTTGAAATAGACAGCGACAACTTTCATCCAGGAAAAAATATAATCCAGTTAGGCCACGTTAAAGAGGATACAACTCGCAGTACCTGCAACTCCAAATGCTGTTCTCTGAACTTTCACGAGCTCAGGTTTGTCCAGGCTCCCAGGTATGTGCCGGCCCCTCCTGATCACTTTGATATTCACGTTTCATCCATACCCAGCGGGGCGGATGTTTTCCTGGATGGCCGTCACAGGGGCACAACCCCCATGTACCTCATCGACCTGAAAGCCGATGACTACAGGCTCAAGCTGGTCAAAGACGGCTACCCGACCGAGGTTAAATCGATCACTGTCGACAAACGATCGACTTCAATCAATTTCAAGTTTGTCCAGGCTCCCAGGTATATGCCGGCACCTCCTGATCACTTTGATATTCACGTTTCATCCATACCCAGTGGGGCGGATGTTTTCCTGGATGGCCATCACCGGGGCACAACCTCCATGTACCTCATCGACCTGAAAGCCGATGACTACAGCCTCAAGCTGGTCAAAGACGGCTACCAGACCAAGGTTAAATCGATCACTGTCGACAAACGGTCTACTGCAATC
The DNA here is from genome assembly GCA_039715055.1 of Thermodesulfobacteriota bacterium. Taxonomy (GTDB): domain Bacteria; phylum Desulfobacterota; class Desulfobulbia; order Desulfobulbales; family Desulfocapsaceae; genus JBDLID01. The sequence continues at coordinate 17,166 of JBDLID010000055.1, forward strand.
AACTTCAAACTGGTTAAAGATCTCAGAGACATTTCCATCAGCTCAACCCCTCCAGGCGCCGCACTCTTCATCGATGGCCAGCCTCGAGGAACAACCCCGAAAAAACTGCAACTGCCTCTGAAAAGCCATCTTTTTGAATTCAAAAAAGACGGCTATGAAACCAAAAAAGAAAGGATCACTATAGATGTAGACAGCAGACGAGTCTCCCGGACACTTGACTCGATCCAATTCGCCTTGACGGTTAAGGCCAGTCAACCCGCTGTTACAGTGTATATCAACGGTAAGGACAGGGGAAAAACGCCCCTCAACCTGGATATGGGTACTGGATCGCTCAAGATCAAATTAGTAAAATCCGGTTATGAAACCATTGAAGTTCAAGAAGAGATTAGCGCGGACACTATTTTAAAATTCAATCTGATCAAAGAAGTAAAGGTGACACCACCTCCCAAACCGGTTGAAAAAATTGCTGCACTGCAAACAAAAAAGCCTGTTCAAAAGAAGCTGCCCAAGCTGGAAAAACAGCAGCCTCCAGTGGCTCAGACAGTGCAACAGAAAAACAGTCAGCCCCAGTTCGGCAATTATCACGGCTTAATTATCGGCAACAACAAATACCGCAATCTGCCTAAGCTTCAAACCGCAGTCAACGATGCAACCGGGTTTGCAAAGCTCCTTTCACAAAAATATGGCTTTAAAAATACGGTCCTTATCGACGCCTCAAGAAAGGACATTCTGCTGGCCCTCAACCACTACCGGAAAAAATTGACCGCTGAGGATAATCTTCTTATCTACTACGCCGGCCACGGCTGGCTCGATGATGTAGCTGAAGAGGGTTACTGGCTGCCGGTGGATGCCGAAAAAGACAACCAGTTGAACTGGATCTCAAATTCATCGATCACCACATCGCTCAGGGCCCTGCAGGCCAAACATGTCCTGGTCATTGCCGACAGCTGCTATTCCGGGACACTCACCCGCGGTATAAAGATCGTACCGATGGATTCAACATACGCCCTGCGCATGGCAAAGAAAAAGGTTCGCTCGGCTCTGACCTCAGGTGGCCTCGAACCGGTTGCAGACGGGGGAATTTTCAAGGACCACTCAATTTTTGCCAAGGCTCTGATCGACACTCTGGAGGAAAATAAAAAAGAGATTCTTGATGCCTCCCTGCTGTTTGACAGGATCAAGCGGCCGGTCCAGCTCAATTCCGACCAGACACCTGAATTCTCAGACATCCGCAAGGCCGGGCATGACGGCGGGGATTTTCTTTTTATCCGGCGGTGACCGCAGAAAAAGGTCACGCCTTTCGGAACAGGTGCTCTTCGGCAGCTCTTTTCAGCTCAACAGGCTCTCCACATCGACCTCGTCAAGTTGCTCAACGGCAAGATACTGCTCGCCGTAGCGGTTGTGAACACCGCTTGTCAGAAACAGGTCAAAGAGGTCGGAGTCGAAGTGACCGTCCTTATGCATGAACTG
>JBDLID010000056.1:0-18614 GCA_039715055.1 Thermodesulfobacteriota bacterium
AGCGGGTGCTGGGTCGGGATGGATGAGATCTGGGTGTCGTCACCGTAACCGGCTTGAGCAAGCAGAACCTGCTTGAGCATCAGGACACCGGTGACCTTATCTTTTGATTCGTGGCAGACCGGCAGCCGACTGTAGCTGGAATTCAAAAAGGCAGAGACCGTCTCGTTGATGGTGGCTGTGTCGTAGACCACCTCCATCTCAGTACGGGGTGTCATGACTTCATCCACTGTTGTGTCACCAAATTCGAGAACGTTTTCAATGCGTTCCCTCTCTTCCGGGTCAAGGTGTCCCTCCTCTTCACCAATTTCCGCGAGAGCAATCAATTCCGAGTCGGAAAATATGGCCTGTGACCATTGAGTCGGTGCCGCCATTTTGGTGAGTCGCTCAAGGAGCCAGATCAGGGGGAAGAGGATTTTTGAGAAAAACTCAATGAGCGGAGCCGAAAAAAGGCTGAAGCCCACTGCATAGCGCTGGGCAATGGTTTTGGGCAGAATTTCACCGAAAATGAGTATGGCAAGAGTCAGCAGCCCGGTCATGATTCCGAGGATTTTATTGCCGAAAAGGGAGGTGAAGATAATGGTCGAGAGGACCGGGATCAGAATGTTGACAACATTATTGCCAATCAGAATAGTGATCAGAAGTCTTTCCGGCTGGTGTTTAAGCTGCTGGACCGATGCGGCACCGCTTTTGTTTTGCTGGGCAAGAGATTTGACTTTGGCTGGAGACAGAGAAACAAGAGCGACCTCTGCTCCGGAAAAGAACCCGGACAGAAGGAGTAGAAAAAGAAGGAAAAGGTAGTGAAATAATCCGGGATCCTGAAGATTCATATATAAAGACGATCTAAGAGAGGTCCCTCGGCAGTGGCCTGGAAAATAGAAAAATGGAGTCGTTCTGTAGGGTTGGAAAAGAGCATATTGACTGAGTGAAAAACCTTTGCGGCAGCATGTTTTTTAATTCGACTCCTGGTGCACTCCCCGGTGGCCAGGGGATGATTGCTTGTCTAGAATTTTAATATATTGTGTTTTTTAAGAAACTTCAATGAACACCCTCTGTTTTCAGATGTTTTGAGATTTTAACCGGAGGCGGGAAGTGGTGAAACGATAGTTGGTTTCCAATACAGGAGATAGCCAGGAGGCTCAAGGTGGCCTAAATATGATCAGCGGCCCAGTTACGCAGGGCGTCAAATTCGCGTTCAAGGTTCTTTAGATCACCGATGACTTCAGCATTCAGGCCCTGCTTGGCCATTTCCTCGTACTTGAGACCGAGGTTTGATATCCGCCAGGCAAAAATGGTTGCCGCCGATCCTTTCATGGCATGACAGGTTTCCCGCAGAGCTCTACTGTCATCGGCCTCAGCCGCTTTGTGCATTGCTCCAATCCATTTGGGGCCGCTTTTGTCGAGCAGGTGTTCGATCAGTTCCCGGGCAATGTCAAGATTGTTATGACAGTTGGACATGAGTCGATCAAAGTCCAGAATGACATCAGGGCGGTTAGTAGAAATGGACATGGACTATCCTTGCTGTTGAGTAGGTCCTTTTGGGGCAGCCGTTGCTTTCCAGTGTCTGTCTGAAATATTGTTGTTACGACTGTCAGGGACCGCGGGAACTATATACTTTTTTTAAAATGTAAAAAATAACTTGAGGAGCAGAATTGTTTTATGGATAATAAATAATGACGATTTTACATCAATGTTTGTGTTTTTCCTACTAAAAAAGGAAAATCATCGATAAACCAGATCTTGAATTTAAGAGTGGTGTTTGTTTTAATGAATAATGGATGCCATTCTTGGCAATGGTTTTCCTTTTGTACCTGTTCAGCGTAAAGCTGGATGCGTCCCTAAGCAGGGAACTGTAACTGCTCAACAGGGTCCGCAGTGTGGTCAAGCAGGCTGACGAAGCGTACTTGTGCTACTCGAGGCGGGCTGATGGGCCACAATGTGGGTGCTGCTGAACAGTTACCTTCTTTTTAACTATTCAGCGTAAAGCTGGATGCGTCCCTAAGCAGGGAACTGTAACTGCTCAACAGGGCCCGCAGTGTGGTCAAGCAGGCTGACGAAGCGTACTTGTGCTACTCGAGGCGGGCTGATGGGCCATAATGTGGGTGCTGCTGAACAGTTACCTTCTTTTTAACTCAAAGGTGTCCGCTGAGGCGGCAAGGAGGATGGAAATGGGAAAAGGGTCAATGGTGCCAGCATTAATTTTACTCTGTTCACTGTTTGTTCTCTCCGGCTGTTCATTCTCTGATAGCTCCTACTCCAGCTCATCTCCCAGTCGTTCGTCCAGTCAATCTTCCGGAGGCAGTGTTGAGCAGAGCCAGGCTCTGGGCAGCAGCTATCGGGAAGAGGTTGCCTCACTGGCAGTGATCTATGTGGGATCCCAGGGGACTAGTCAGGATTTTCATCGTGATCTTACCCAGGTGTCAAATCGTCACGGGATAATCGACTGGGGAAATGACCAGGGAACCTTTCTTGCCATAGGGCAGGGAATCAAGCGGGCCAATGTGCCGGTAAATTCCATTCAGTATCTCTCTTTTCTGCACGGAATCAAGTCTCTTCCTCTCTACAACTCCATTTATAAAGGGTATAATGGCCAGTGATTTCAAAGCCTGAATGACTGGTTTCTCTCCACAGGAGGATAAAGTCTTGCCGCGAGATTTTTTCATTGCGCTGGTGACTGCACTCCTCCTCTTTTCTTTTCAGGCCACAGCCTCTGTCGCCGCCGACTTCAGCGGCCACTCCACCCCTTCTTTTCTTGAGCTCATCTACATAGATGCAGCTGCCGGTGAAGCAGCCGGCGGCCACTCGGCAGTGAAGCTTGGCCGAAGTGTTTATCACTATCAGTTCCATGAGGATGGTCTTTTGGTCCTTGCCAGGCAGAACTGGGAAGATTTTCGATATTATTACAACGACCTGAGTAATCGAACACTCGAGATTGTATCAATTCCGTTATCGGACTCGGAGGTGGATATAGTTCGACAGTCTTTCCTTGATCAGTACCTGACCCAAATGCTTGACCTTGGGGTGCGAACCAGGCTGCAGGATGAACTTTCCTTTTATGAGCAGCTTCAGAGTGGTACTGTCCGAGTGACGATCCCGGGGTTGGGATTATTTGATCGACAGAGTAGATACGGCAGTGGAACGGTGAAACGGCTGAAGTCAGAGATCCTCCAGCGCCTGCCTGAAGGAGGGCTGGAGGCTCGGCTTGCCGAGGTGAACCGTCTTATCGGTCAGCAGCTTCACTTCATCGATAAAGCGGTGGAGGATGATCATCCCCGGGCCCGTATTGATTCGGGACACCATTTAAGGGAACTGGCCGCGCTCAGAGAGGGGTTGCTCATTCTTGTGGAGGATAAAGGGCTGGATCCCCAGGCCCTGATTCGTCCCTCACAGAACAGGGTTGCCATTAACAAAGATCTTGCAATTATCCTGGAGGAGTTTCGTCTGGAGATTGTGCAGGCGATTTCCGAACTCCTTCAATTTCCCCATTGTGACAGGGGGACTGCCCTGCTTGTCCAAATCGCCCGTGTCCTTGCCATTGAGTCAAGCCTGCAGGGAGGGGAGCTTGTCACCCTGGCTCCCTGGCGGCAGCAGCCCGGGGATAAAAAAAGCGATGATGCGGTCAGGGAGGAGGACTTGCTGCAATTTTTCCATAGGGAGGCGCAGCTTTTCAGCGAGCGTGGTCTTGAAACTTTTATCAGGTCAGCGCCTTCCATAAGATCAATCAGCTACTCAATGCTTGAAAAATTAAGGGGCAACCTCTTGCTTGCAGAGCGCGCTGTGAACGATCCCGCATCTGGCTTTTCTCCCCCGCCTCAATGCGGTGTTCCCTGTCTTCCGGGAACTGTCGAGCTGCGTCCGGCCAACCGGAAAAAAGGGTATGGGCTGATGGTTGATCGAGTGAGGAGTGAGCTTGCAGATCACCAACGCCAGTTGGAGAAACTTTACTCCTATTCACTGTTTAATAAGAACTGCTCAACAGAGTTGATTCGCTCAATAAACAAGTCTTTTGTGTTGAGAGAACGAGCAGCCAGAGCTCTTGGTGGTTACCTGGAACCGGGTAGCGGACTCTCTTTTGTTCCATTCGGCCTCCATGATGCAGCCCTTAAATCTTTTAATGTGGACGACGTTGAAGAGCTGCCGTCTTATCGTCTCCGTCACCTGGCACGACTGGTTGAGAAAGAGGGCGATACAATATGGTTTCGTGAGTCAAACACTCTGAGTTCTACCCTCTACTCCCCCTGGAAAGAGGATGGCTACTTTCTTTTCTTTACCGATGACAAGGTAGCCAGCCGACCGGTTTTGGGCCTGATCAATCTTGTTTATGGCCTCTTGCAGACTGCAGCCGGAGTAGTGATGGCACCTTTTGATTTCGGGGACCGTTTCGGCCGGGCCCTTGACGGTGTCATTTTCAGCCTGCCGGAGCTCTTTTTTTTCAATATTCGCAAAGGTTCTTTTCAGATTATTGATGATGAGGGCAACGGATCGTTCCTGCCGAAAATGGATATGGGAGGACCCTGACGAGAAGCTGTATATCTGTACCCGCTGCCCGGAATATACAAAAAATGCTAAAGACCTATCTCCTCCTTGAACAACGGTTCCTGATTTTGTATACACAGTTACGTTTAAAAGGCTTTTGTACTGTTTTTTTAAGTTGAAAGGTGATGGTGGTCGCCAAGTCGGATACTGGCCAGAGGCCGCCGGTTTGATCAATGCATGGTTGGAATTTTTGCGTCGGAGACAACATGGGAAAATTTGAAGAGATGTTTGATAACAGTGTCGAGCGTCCCGAGGAGTTCTGGGCAGGCGCCGCCGCTGGTATTGACTGGGGCAAAGAGTGGGACAAGGTACTTGATTCCGGCAACCCTCCCTTTTATCGCTGGTTCAGCGGGGCTGAGCTCAACACCTGCTACAATGGTGTTGACCGCCACGTGGAAAACGGCCGTGGTGACCAGACCGCCATTATCTATGACAGCCCGGTAACCGACAGCAAAGAAAAAATCAGCTACTCCCAGCTGCGCGACCGAGTGGCCCTTTTTGCCGGGGCCCTAAAGTCCCAGGGAGTTGAGAAGGGCGATACAGTTGTCATCTATATGCCCATGATTCCCGAAGCCGCTGTTGCCATGCTTGCCTGCGCCCGCATCGGCGCGGTTCATTCCGTTGTTTTCGGAGGATTTGCCGCAAGCGAACTGGCCGTGCGCATCGATCATGCCCGGCCCAAGGTCCTGGTCACCGCCTCAGGGGCTGTTGAAGGTAAGAAAGTCCTGGCCTATAAACCGTTGGTTGATAAGGCCATTGAACTGTCGGAGCATAAGCCGGGCCACTGCATCGTTTTCCAGCGCGATGTGGTCACCGCAGACCTCATCGAAGGGCGGGATCTTGACTGGAACGAGCTGGTCAGCACCAGCAAGCCGGCTGACTGCATCATGGTCGCGGCAACCGACCCACTCTACATCCTCTACACCTCGGGAACCACTGGAATGCCCAAGGGCGTGGTTCGCGATAACGGCGGGCATGCCGTGGCCCTGCACTGGTCCATGAAGAATATCTACAACATCGACAGTGGCGATGTCTTCTGGTCGGCATCCGATGTCGGCTGGGTGGTCGGCCATTCCTACATCATCTATGGCCCGCTGCTCAAGGGAGCAACCACCATCATCTACGAGGGCAAACCGATCGGTACTCCGGATGCGGGTGCCTTCTGGCGGGTGATCTCCGAGTATGGGGTCAAGGCCATGTTCACTGCGCCCACCGCCTTTCGTGCCATCAAAAAGGAGGATCCGCAGGGAGAGCTGCTCAAAAAATATGACTTGAGCAACTTTGAAGCCCTCTATCTTGCCGGAGAACGGCTCGATCCGGACACCTTTCACTGGGCCTCCGGCCTGCTTTCCGTACCTGTCATCGATCACTGGTGGCAGACGGAAACCGGCTGGGCCATTGTCGCCAACTGCCGGGGAGTTGAGGAACTCCCGATCAAGCCCGGCTCGCCCACCAGGCCGGTACCCGGTTATGATGTGCGTATTCTTGATAATGAAGGGAAAGAGCTGCCGTACGGTGAAGAGGGTAATATTGTCGTCAAGCTGCCCCTGCCGCCCGGCACCCTTGCCACTCTATGGCGAAATGAAAAGCGTTTTGTCGCCTCCTACATGTCTACTTTCCCTGGTTTTTACGAGACCTCGGACGGCGGATTCATTGATAAGGACGGCTACGTTTATGTCATGGGACGGATTGATGACGTGATCAATATTGCCGGCCATCGCCTTTCCACCGGTGCCATGGAGGAGGTGATCGCCACCCATCCCGATGTGGCCGAGTGCGCCGTGATCGGCACCGATGACCAGCTCAAGGGCCAGCTGCCGGTAGGATTCTACGTGGTCAAGGCCGGGGTGGAGCGTTCGTCTGAGGAGATCAGCGCCGAACTTGTCAAAATGGTCCGCGAACAGATCGGCGCCATTGCCTGTCTGCGTGAGACTTCCTCGGTGGAGCGTCTGCCCAAGACGCGATCAGGCAAGATCCTGCGTGGAACAATGCGCTCCATTGCCAACGGCAAGGAGTACCGGATGCCGTCAACCATTGACGACCCCGCCATTCTAGGGGAAATCACCGGCGTCCTGCAGACCATGGGCTACCCCAAGTAGTGCGTACAGTTTTTGCCTGTTCGGGGTGCAGCCCCGCTCTCAAAGGAGAGAAAAAATGAAAATTCATGAGTATCAGGCCAAGGAGCTTTTTTCTAAGCGTGATATCGCTGTTCCGAAAGGACTGGTTGTCACCGATGAGCAGCAGCTGGACGGAGTCCTGGAGCAGCTGGGACTGCCGGTTGTGGTCAAGGCCCAGGTCCGGGCCGGCGGTCGCGGCAAAGGCGGCGGTGTCCGGCTGGCCTCAACCGGGGAAGATGCCCGGATAGCGCTCTCCCAGATCCTCGGTATGACCCTTGTCACCAGGCAGACCGGAAGCAAAGGTGAAAGGGTTGATCGGGTTCTGGTTGAAGAGGGTGTGGCCATTGCCCAGGAGCTGTATCTGGCGCTGCTTGTTGACCGGGACTCCGGTGAGATCATGATCATGCTCAGCCTCGACGGCGGCATGGATATCGAAGAGGTGGCAGCAAAAAGCCCGGAGCGGATCGTCCGTATCGGGGTTGACCCGCTGGCTGGACTGCAGGGGTTTCACCTCCGCCGGGCCGGATTCGGTCTCGGCCTGGCTCCTGCACAGCACAAAGAGCTGGCCGCACTGTTGAAAAAGCTCTACAGCTTTTTTGTTGACCACGATCTGCTCCTCCTTGAGGTCAACCCCCTGGTGTTGACCGAAGACGGTTCCTTTGTCGTCCTTGACGCCAAGGTGGAGATCGACTCCAATGCGCTTTTTCGTCACCCCCGTCTGCAGGAGCTGGCTGACGACTCCGGTACCGACTCCCTGGAGCAGGAGGCAGCTGCAGCAGGTCTCAACTATATCCGCCTTGAAGGCAATGTCGGCAACATGGTCAACGGTGCAGGACTTGCCATGGCCACCATGGATCTCATCAAACAGGCCGGAGCCGAGCCAGCCAACTTTCTTGATGTGGGCGGAGGGGCCAGTGCGGAGATGGTTGAAAAGGGTTTTCGCATCATCCTTGCCGATCCCAATGTCAAGGCCATCTTTATCAACATTTTCGGGGGAATTCTGCGTTGCGACATCCTGGCCAGAGGAGTAGTGGAAGCGGCCCGTAATGTTGGTCTCCCCATTCCTGTCCTGGTCCGCATGGAAGGCACCAACGTCGATGAGGGCAGGCGGATTCTCGCCGACTCCGGACTTGATTTGTCCACTGCCGATAATCTGGCGTCTGCCGCAAAGAGTCTTGCTGCCATGGTGAAATAAATGGTGCGACAAATTTTTTTCTGTCTTCTGATTCTCTGCGGCTGGACAACAACTGTCTGTGGGCAGGAGCTGTCTGAAAAGCAGGTGGCGGCAACAGGCGGTGAAGCCTCTGTTCTTGCCCCAAACAGCCTGGTTTCTCTTGCCATGGCTGCCACCGCCGGAGCAGATATCATTGAGATTGGTCTGACGATGAGCAGTGATGGGCGGATCATCGTCTTTTCCGATCCCGGCCTGGACCGTCTCACCGATGTCAGGAGCCTTTTTCCTGGACGACAGAGCGATGAAGGGCTGAATTATCCGGCTGATTTTACGCTTGACCAAATCCGCAGCCTGAAGCTTAAGCCTGAAACCGCAGAGACGACAGTCGCGGACGGGTTTGAGACAGGAACTGGCCATCTCTACTTCACCATTGCCACCCTTGAAGAGGTACTGGAGCTGGTCAGGCTTATGGAAAGGGATCTGGCCCGCTCCATAACGCTTATTGCTGAGATCAAGCGTCCCTGGCTTCACAAGCGTGAAGGCCGCGATCTGTCCCTTGCTGTCTTGAAGATTTTCAACGATTTCGGCTATCGCGGAAAAGAGGACCACCTGTTTCTGCAATGTTATGATCCCGATGAGCTCAAGCGGATAAAAACTGATCTTTTTGGCCGGTTCAATATGGATCTGCCGCTTATTCAGCTCATCGATGAAAATGGCGGCACTGAAACCATGGTGGAAGAGTGGGGACGGTGGGTGCCCTATAACTACGACTGGATTTTCACCAGGACAGGGATTCGCTCCATGGCTGCTCTGGTTGCCGGGGTCGGCCTTGATGAGATGAGGCTTGTCAACAGTGACGGGACCAGACTGCTGGCCGATTTTGTCGCTGGTGTCCATGATCTGGAAATGAAACTGCACGTTTTGGGTGTTAATAAAAATGACAGCGCCCTTTCACTGAGCTTTGAAGAGCGGTTGGAGCTGTTCTGGTTCGAACTGGGTGCTGATGTGATCCATACCGCTTCCGGCCGGGAGGCCACCCGCTATCTTTTTAATCGGCCGGAAAAGACACTGGTACCACCAGAGAGTTCACTGATGGGCCATGAGCCTCCGGATCTCTTCATGGAAAACGGATCCGAACGAAAAAACGGCGATGGTGCGGAAGGTGTCTGGAATCCGGAAGTACCTGCTCATCCTTCTCAACATTTTATCCCTCCAACGGATATTGACCCTTGAGGCGAACATGGCGATTTTTGTCGACAGCAGTACCAGGATTCTGGTTCAGGGAATTACCGGCCGTGAAGGCTCTTTTCATGCCAGACAGTGTGTGGAGTACGGCTCGCAGGTGGTCGGGGGGGTGACACCCGGCAAAGGCGGGCAGAAAATGGATGAAGTACCTGTCTTTAATACCGTTGCCGACTGTGTTGCCGAAACCGGTGCCAACGCCTCGCTCATCTTCGTGCCGCCGCCCTTTGCCGCCGATGCGATCATGGAGGCAGCCGATACTGGTGTTGAGCTTGTGGTCTGTATAACTGAGGGGGTGCCGGTCAATGATATGCTCAGGGTAAAGCAGTATCTCGCTTCCCGCCCCACCCGCCTCATCGGCCCCAACTGCCCGGGAATCATCACACCGGGACAGTGCAAGATGGGGATCATGCCGGGAGCCATCCACAAGCCCGGAGGACCTGTCGGCGTGGTGTCGCGGTCCGGTACCCTGACCTACGAGGTAGTTCACCAGCTCACCGCCCAGGGTTTGGGACAGACCACCTGTTTAGGTATTGGCGGCGACCCGGTCAACGGTACCGATTTTATCGACTGCCTCAAGGCGTTTGAGGCCGACCCGGAGACCGAAGGGGTAGTCATGGTCGGTGAGATCGGCGGCAGCGCCGAGGAACAGGCTGCTGTCTGGTGCGGAGCGAAGATGAGCAAGCCGGTGGTCGGTTTCATTGCCGGACTCACCGCCCCTCCCGGCCGAAGGATGGGCCATGCCGGTGCCATTGTCAGCGGCGGCAAGGGAACGGCTGAGGCCAAAATGGCCGCCATGATCGACAACGATATCCATCTCTGCGATGATCTGGGACGGCTTGGAGAGATGTGCCGTACTGTTTTTTCCTGAAAAAGAGGTGATCGTGGAAAACGATAAACAACCCTGTCGCGTTCTCATTGCCAAACCCGGCCTTGACGGCCATGACCGCGGCGCCAAGTTCATTGCCAGAGCCCTGCGGGATGCCGGTTTTGAGGTGATCTATACGGGAATCAGGCGGACACCTGACGAGATTGCCGCTGCCGCAGTCCAGGAAGATGTGGCAGCCGTGGGGCTCTCATCTCTTTCCGGTGGTCACCTTCGTCTTTTTCCGGCGGTCCTTGAATCACTCAGGGAGCGCGGCGGTGAGGATATCCCGGTTCTTGGTGGCGGTATTATTCCGGAAGAAGATAAAAAAGTTCTGCTCGATTCGGGTCTTGCAGCCATCTTTGGACCGGGTGATTCCGCAGAGAAGATTATCGCCTCTTTTACGGCGGCCTGCATGCAATATCACACCGATCATTGATGGATTACCGCAAAATCCTTGAAGGAGTTGTCAGTGGCGAAGCCCGGGCTGTTGGCCGGGCGATCAGCCTGGTGGAGAGCAATCACCCCGAAGGTGTCGAGATCCTGGCGGCCCTGGATAGCCGACGGGTCGACAACTGCCTGGTTGTCGGCATCACCGGTCCGCCCGGGGCTGGAAAGTCAACACTGACCGGGGCACTGGTCGCTGAACTGCGGCGCAGGCAGAAACGGGTGGGTGTTATTGGTGTTGATCCCTCCTCCCCTTTGACTGGCGGTGCGGTCCTCGGTGACCGTATCCGTATGATGGACCACAGTCTTGATCCGATGGTCTTTGTCCGCTCCATGGCCACCCGCGGACAACTGGGCGGGCTTTGTGCCAGTGCCGGAGCGGTGATCCGCTTGATGGCCGGAGCGGGTTGTGAGGTCGTCCTCGTTGAGACCGTGGGTGTGGGCCAGTCCGAAATGGATGTGGCGACCCTTGCCGACTGTACCCTGCTGGTGCTGGCGCCGGGTTTTGGTGACGATATCCAGGCCATGAAGGCCGGTGTGCTGGAAGTTGCTGATTTTTTTGTGATCAACAAGGCGGATCTTGCCGGCGGTGAAGCGCTTGCCATGCAGATGGAGCAGGTTTTTCGCACCGATCATGGTATGGCGGAAGTCAGCCGGGTGATGCGAACAACTGCCAATGCCGGAGAAGGCGTTGCGCAGCTTCTTGATGGTGTTGAGCTTTACGGAGAGCGGATCGCAGCAAACGGTGAAAAACTGAAGCGGAGAAAGGCGAGCATGGAGATGGAGTCCCTGGAGCTGGCTGTTGAGCAGCTGCGTCCCCATCTGCTGGGTGCCATTCGCAGCAGCTCTGAGGGTGAGCCAAGGCGTCTTGCGGCCGGTCTTGTTCAGGAAGTTCTTCGGGCAATGGAGTAGGTTATGAAAGAGCGGAGGGGATATGCCAGCTGGCAGGAAAATGAACTCAGCGCCAACTTGAGCCGGTTTGGAGAAAGACGTGAGCAGTTCAGCCTGCATGGCGGCAACGAGGTTGACCGGCTTGCCCTGCCGGAGCAGATTGATGACGCCTACGAGGAACATCTCGGCTACCCTGGCCGTTATCCCTTTACCCGTGGGGTTCAGCCGACCATGTACCGGGGCCGTTTCTGGACCATGCGTCAGTACGCGGGTTTTTCCACGGCCGCTGAGTCAAACAAGCGATATCGCTTTCTTCTTGACCAGGGAACCACTGGTCTTTCCATCGCCTTTGATCTTCCGACCCAGATCGGCTACGATTCCGATGATCCCATGGCCATGGGTGAGGTGGGCAAGGTCGGGGTGGCCATTGACAGCCTCGCCGACATGGAGCTTCTTTTTGACAAGATCCCCCTTGGCTCGATCTCCACCTCCATGACCATCAACTCGCCGGCAATTGTCCTGCTGGCTATGTATGTGGCGGTGGCTGAGCAGCAGGGTGTTGATGTCGCCGGGCTGCGGGGCACCATTCAGAACGATGTCTTGAAAGAATACATGGCCCGGGGAACCTATATTTTTCCTCCCAGGCCGTCCCTGCGTCTGATTACCGATGTCTTTAAGTGGTGCTCTGAAAACAGCCCGCAGTTCAACACCATCTCCATATCCGGCTATCATATCAGGGAGGCCGGATCCACCGCCGCCCAGGAGGTTGCCTTTACCCTGGCCAACGGCATCACCTATGTCCAGGCCGCCCTTGACGCCGGATTGGAGCTTGACGTGTTTGCCAGGCGACTGGCCTTCTTTTTCAATGCCTCCTCAAACCTGCTTGAGGAGGTAGCCAAGTTCAGGGCGGCACGAAGGCTCTGGGCACGTATCATGAAGAACCGTTTCGATGCGGACAAACCTGCGTCGATGATGCTCCGTTTTCATACTCAGACGGCCGGCAATACGCTCACCGCCCAGCAGGTGGACAACAACATCGTCCGTGTCACCCTTCAGGCCCTGGCCGCCGTATTTGGCGGAACCCAAAGTCTTCATACCAATTCACGGGACGAGGCGTTGTCGCTTCCCACTGAGGAGGCGGTTCGAACCGCCCTGCGAACCCAGCAGATTATAGCCCATGAATCAGGGGTGGCCGATATGGTCGACCCGCTGGCCGGATCGTACTATATCGAGCAACTCACCGACCGTATTGAACTCGAAGCCGAGGAGCTGATCGCAAGAATTGAGCAGGGCGGCGGTGTGGTTGCCTGTATCGAGGATGGGTTTATCCAGCATCTCATTGAAGACGCGGCCTACGATTACCAGTGCGATATTGAGTCAGGTGAGCGGGTTATTGTCGGCGTCAATCAATTTGAGATCGAAGAGGAGAGCCAGCCGACCCTGCACCGGGTTGCCCCTGAGGTTGAAAAAAATCAGGTGGCAGGAGTTGCCGCCGTGCGGGCGACCAGAAACCAGTCCGAGGTCGACAGTTGTCTGGCCGGGTTGCGGGCAGCCGCTGAGACAGAGACCAACCTTATGGTGCCCATATTGGCTGCTGTCAAGAGTTATGCAACCCTTGGCGAGATCTGCTCGGTGCTGCGCGATGTCTTCGGTGAGTACCGGGATTGATCTGGCTGATTGTGATCATAAACGATATTCTCCTGTTGTCCGGAGCGTGAAAGACTTGACACTTGATCAATTTTACACTTAATAGACTTTTCCTCTTATGCTTGAAAAAATAGATCATCTCGGGATTGCAGTCCACTCCATTGACGAGGCTCGTAAATTCTATGAAAATGTACTCGGCCTTGACTGTGAACGGATTGAGGAAGTCGTCTCGCAACAGGCCCGTACCGCCTTTTTCCGCCTCGGAGAAATCCATATCGAGTTGCTTGAACCCACCTCTGATAAGAGTCCCATCGCAAAGTTTCTCAGCAGCCGGGGTGAAGGGATTCACCATGTTGCCTATCAAAGCGATAATATCAGTGGTCAGCTTGACCAGGCGAAAGAGGCCGGCTGCCGTCTGATCCATGAAGAGCCCATAACCGGTGCCGGCGGTAAAGAGATTGCCTTTCTCCATCCCAAATCGAGCCATGGGGTTCTTACCGAATTCTGTACAGGAAAGAAGAAATGAGCAAAGAACTTGACCAGTTGATGAAGCGCCGTGAAGAGGCACGGCTCGGTGGCGGTGAAGAGCGGATCAAGGCCCTTCATGCCAAGGGGCGGATGACCGCCCGGGAGCGGATTGATCTTCTCCTCGATCCCGGTTCCTTTGAAGAGTTCGATATGTTCAAG
Source organism: Thermodesulfobacteriota bacterium (assembly GCA_039715055.1). GTDB lineage: Bacteria > Desulfobacterota > Desulfobulbia > Desulfobulbales > Desulfocapsaceae > JBDLID01. The sequence continues at coordinate 13,604 of JBDLID010000056.1, forward strand.
ACCCACCGCTGCCGTGATTTCGGCATGGAGGAGAAGAGTTTCCCCGGCGATGGGGTGGTGACCGGTTACGGGACCGTTGAGGGACGCCTCGTATATGTCTACGGCCAGGATCCTACTATCCTCGGCGGTTCACTGTCTGAGACCATTGCTGAAAAGATCTGTAAGGTCATGGACCTTGCCGTGCAGAACGGAGCACCGATCATCGGCCTCAATGATTCCGGGGGAGCCCGGATTCAGGAAGGCATAGAGAGTCTTGCCGGTTATTCTGATATTTTTCAACGAAACGTCGATGCCTCAGGCGTGGTTCCTCAAATTTCAGCGATTTTCGGCCCCTGTGCCGGAGGGGCTGTCTATTCACCGGCACTCACCGATTTTATCGTCATGGTGCGTCATAACTCCTACATGTTCCTCACCGGACCAAAGGTGGTGAAATCGGTTACCCATGAAGAAGTTACCGTTGAGGAACTCGGCGGTGCAGCCATGCACTCCAGTCGCAGTGGTGTTGCCGATTATGCCGCCGGTTCCGGTATGGAGGCGGTGGAGTATGTCAAAGGCTTGCTTCGTTTCCTGCCGTCGAACAATGCCGAGGCACCGCCCATCATCAGCAACCAGGACCCGGCCGAGCGTCTCGCGGAACCACTCAACTCCCTCATTCCGGCCAGCGCCAATGAGGCCTATAACATGAAGGAAGTGATCCTGGGGAGTGTCGATAACCGTGATTTTTTTGAAATCAAACCGGAATTCGCCCCAAATCTGATCGTTGGTTTTGCCCGTTATCATGGACGATCAGTGGGCATTGTTGCAAATCAGCCGGCCCATCTGTCTGGGGTTCTTGATATTGATTCATCGGTCAAGGGAGCCCGATTTGTCCGCTTCTGTGACTGTTTCAACATCCCTGTGGTCACCTTTGTTGATGTACCAGGTTTTCTTCCCGGTACGGCCCAGGAGTATGGCGGGGTCATCCGCAATGGTGCCAAGATCCTCTACGCCTATGCCGAGGCCACCATCCCCAAGGTAACGGTTATCACCCGCAAGGCCTATGGCGGCGCTTACTGCGTTATGTCTTCCAAGCATTTGAGGGGTGATATCAACTACGCCTGGCCAAGCGCCGAGATTGCAGTGATGGGAGCCAAGGGAGCTGTCGAGGTGCTCTATGGGAAGGAGGCGCGCAACAGTGATGACCCGCAAGCATTTTTAAAGGAAAAGGAAGAGCAGTACCAGAAAACTGTTGCCAATCCCTGGGTGGCTGCCAGACGGGGCTATATCGATGATATCATTGAACCGGCCAGAACGCGTTTTCGTATCATCAAGGCGTTGGGCATGCTGCAGAATAAGCGGGCATCAAATCCCATGAAGAAGCATGGCAATATTCCTCTTTAGAGAGATACGGTACTGCAGCGGCTTCTGTGCATCACAACTGAAAGTGACTTATGTCGTTTGAAAATATAGGACTGTCCAACCTCTTCGCCGCCAACTTCAACGCGCTCTGGTTCTCTCTTATGGGAATGGGAGTGGTCTTCGGCGGCCTGGTGGTCATTGCCCTTTATATCGTTTTTCTGCCCAGGTTGCTCAAGTTGTCCGACCGGAAGAAAAATATTCCTGTTGAATCCGCCGGTGAAACTACTGGTGATAAAACCCAGCGGGAAAAAGAAATGCTTCTCGCCGTTGCCGCCGCCTATCATCTCCACCGTAACTTCCCGGAGGATAACGAACGGATTACCTGGAAAAGCCACGGTGATATGGAGTCGCCCTGGCGGGTATCAGGTCGGCTGCACGGTCTGTCAGTACGAAGGAAGTTGTCCAGCTGGGGACTGTCGGAATAAGTCATATTAATACAACTGAGAAATGAAAGAATATAAACTGAAGATCAACAGTAACCCGTACCATGTATTGATTCGGGAGGTGACCGATGAGTCGGTGATTGCCGAGGTCAATGGTGAAGAGGTTGTCGTTGAGGTGGAAAATATCAGCAACCTGAGTCTGCCGATCTCTCCCGCTGGAGAGGCTTTGATCCCGGCGTCTGCCGGCCAGGGACCTCTTGCGGTAATGAAGGATAAACTCTCTGAAGGAGTGGCCCCTGCCGACGGAGAGGTGCTCACTCCAATCCCCGGCCAGGTGATTTCCATCAGCGTCTCCAAGGGTGACAAGGTTCGTCAGGGTCAGAAATTGCTGACCCTTGAGGCCATGAAGCTGGAAAACGTGATCACTGCAGCCCAGGATGGGACTGTGCAGGATGTTCTGGTCACCGAAGGCGAGGTGGTCACCCAGGGCCAGATCCTCCTCAGAGTGGCATAGGGGGACTGCGTGAGCCTGGCTGATTTTTTCCAAAATTCGGGATTTGCCGCTCTCGAGTGGGGTAACCTGGTGATGATTGCGGTTGGCGTGATCTTCATCTACCTGGCCGTGACCAGAGATTATGAGCCGTTGCTCCTGATCCCCATCGGTTTTGGCATTATCGTTGGCAACATCCCGCCCATTGAGGGGATGCCGTTGTCCGTCTATGCGGAAGGCTCAGTCTTTTATTACCTCTACATGGGAGTGATGAAGGGGATCTATCCGCCCCTGATTTTTCTCGGCATCGGCGCGATGACCGATTTTTCCACCATGCTGTCCAACCCCAAGCTCATTCTCCTTGGAGCTGCAGCCCAGATCGGTGTCTTTCTCACCTTTGTCGGATCTTTGTTTCTCGGTTTTTCAACGCCCCAGGCCGGTGCCATCGGCATCATCGGCGGCGCTGACGGGCCCACCGCCATCTTTCTTTCCTCCATGCTTGCCCCGGAGCTCCTCGGCCCCATTGCCATTGCCGCCTATTCCTACATGGCCCTGGTGCCGGTTATCCAGCCCCCCATCATGTATCTCCTGACCAGCAAGAAGGAGCGGGTCATTCACATGGCGCCGCCGCGCAAGGTCTCAAGGCGGGAGAAAATCATCTTCCCCATCGTCGCCTTTCTCATCTGCGGTCTCATCGCGCCCGGCTCCATGACCCTTCTCGGCATGCTCTTTTTCGGCAATCTGTTAAAAGAATCGACCCGTACAGAACGACTGGCCAATACCGCCCGCAACGGTCTTATCGATATCGTCACCATCCTGCTCGGTTTTTCCGTCGGCGCCTCAACCCAGGCCCAGACCTTTCTCACCCCCCAGTCGATCTTCATCTTTGTCCTCGGCGCCGCCTCTTTTATCATCGCCACCAGCGGCGGCATCCTCTTTGCCAAGTTGATGAATCTTTTTCTAAAGAAGAAGATCAATCCACTGCTTGGCGCAGCAGGCGTCTCGGCGGTGCCTGACTCGGCCCGGGTGGTTCATGCCGTCGGCCAGAAGGAAGACCCCTCCAACTTTCTCCTCATGCACGCCATGGCCCCCAACGTCGCCGGCGTCATCGGTTCCGCCATAGCCGCCGGTGTCCTCTGGTCGGCCCTGGGCGGATTTTAGTCCCCATTTCTATTGCCGGTCTGGCCCGGTTTTGTTGTCGTTATTCTATCCGCCCCATCTATTTATCCGACACTGTCTGAATCGTTCTGATCCTCTGGAGAACCGGTGGATGGGAGTAGTTGAGAAAGACATTGAGTGGATGCGGGGTCAGGTTGGACAGGTTATGGAGACTCAACTTCTTTAAGCCGCTAATGAGATCTGTCCCACTGCCGGTGGTTGTCACTGCCCAGGCGTCGGCCTCGTATTCATGTTTTCTTGAAAAGAGGTTGAAGACGATGGAGAGCAGGGTGGATATCGGCGAGTAGAGAAAGCCGAAAAAAATCAGGCCGGCGTAGATGGAGATGTGCTCCATGGAAAAGGCGTCAAAGAGCAGCCGGTTACCGAGAAAGAGCGAGAGGATATAGAACATGACACCCATCTGGAGGATGGAACCACCCATCATTTTAAAGATGTGTTTCTTTTTGAAGTGTCCCATCTCATGCGCCAGCACCGCAACAATTTCTCCGGTTTCAAGTTTGTCAATCAAGGTATCAAAAAAGACAATCCTGCGAAAGCGGCCAAAGCCGGTGAAAAAGGCGTTGAGCCGCGTGGAACGCTTTGAGCCGTCCATGGTGTAGATCCCCTGGATAGCGAACTGCTGCTGCCGGGCATAGTCGGTGATGGCCTCTTTCAGCCCTCCCTCTGCAAGGGGAATGAACTTGTTGAACAGCGGCATGATCACTACCGGGGCGAGGAACTGGATAATGAGGATGAACACGGTCACTGCCAGCCAGCAGTATAGCCAGGCCGCTGCTCCTGCAGACTGGAAAAACCAGAGCACGGCCGCCAACAGGGGACCACCGATACAGACCGCCAACACCATTGTTTTCATGAGGTCGAGGACAAAGGTTTTGGGCGTTGTCTTGTTAAAGCCAAAGCGCTCCTCGATGACAAAGGTCGAGTAGATGGAAAACGGCAGGCCGATGACGGTCATCAGCAGGCTGAGAATAGCGGTGAAGACAAGACCGGTCGCAATGGGCCCCAGTTCGAAGCTGCGGGCAGCCAGATCCACCTGGTTAAAGCCGCCGGCCAGGATAAAGGTCAGGGTGACGAGCAGCCCGAAGGTGTCGTGGACCAGTGAAAAACGGCTGGTTGCCCGGGTGTACTGCTGGGACTCCCGGTACTTGTCCGTGCTGTAGAGATCAGAGAACTCCCGGGGTAGGTCAAGGTCCAGTGAGCGCAACTCCAGTGTGGTGACCACCAGGTTGAGGAGGTAACCAAGGAGCAGGACAGTGAGAATAAAGATGAGATAGGGATTCATGGGGATAGTATTTTTTTATTGTTTCTGTAAAAGCTAAAAACTCCGCCTTTTAGGTGGACAGCTTTCAGCTGGCGGTTACCTTTATGAGAGAATATTGAATATCGAATACCTTCAATGTCCAATGACGAAGTAGTGAAAGATTTCGTCGGCCACAACACATTGCTGGGCACTTCATGTAATTCCTTTCTTTGACATTCGGTATTTCCCGGAGTCTAAGCTTGCCTGTTCAATATTCTGCGGTTTGTTTTAAAAAAACAGGCTGTGCCAGCCTGCCGGAAT
>JBDLID010000057.1:0-18572 GCA_039715055.1 Thermodesulfobacteriota bacterium
GCTTCTCTCCGGCTTGGACTTTTTTGAGGAAGAGACTCTCCTGCGCAAGTCGCAGATGCAGATGCGTAAAATCAGGAGGGAAGAGGCGTCCCTGCGCCAGAGGATCTTTCGCCAGGCAAGAGAGGCCTTTGACGAACTCAAGGACAGTGAGCGGTCCCACCAGATCAGCCTGAAACGTCTTGAACAGTCGGCCAACGCCCTGGACCTGACCGAGAGCCGATACGAGCGGGGGCTGTCCGACAACCTTGATGTCCTCGACTCGGAAAGTGCCTATTCCGAAGCCGAGCTGGACGCTGCAAGCACGCTGGTATCATATAATATAGCCTCGGTAAAACTTGGTTATGTTCTCGGCGTGTTAAATGTTGAGTGGCTGGGGCTTTCACTGCCGCAGACCAGCCGGCATCAGAACAGTGTATCGGTCAATTAATGATGGCGTCGTAAAAAGTCCGATCTACTGTGTTGAAAACCCACGCCTTGTATATCAAACATTTTACTTAGCCATCTTTGAGTTTTTACGAGTCCATCAATTAATTTTTTAACTGAGTTCATGCAATCTTCGATCAAATCATTGGTTTCTCCGCTTCGTAAACACTTTGTTCTCGTTGGCGGTGTATGTCTGCTCGCCGGTGTTGCCTTTCTCACCACCGGCTTTCTCAATCATGAAGAGGCCAAGGAGCAGCGGCCGCAAAAGACTGTCCGTGTTGTGAAGCAAAGTTTTTCCCTCCAGGTCACTGAACGTGGTGTGGTCCGGCCCGCCCGGGTACGGGCCGTCAAATCCTCTCTTTCGGGCAACATGTCCAAACTCGTCTGGATGGTGGATGAAGGGGAAAGAATCACCAAGGGACAGATTATCGCCCGCTTTGACACCAAACCTTTCATGGATATCCTTGAAAAGGCGGAACAGGAGTTAAGAGATGCCAGGGCACAGCTGATTGTGTCGACAAAATCACTCGAACTGCAGAAGGAAGAAGAGTCGAGCAAGATCGAGGCCGCCAAAAGGGATCTTGAGATCGCCACTATCGAGGCCGATGACCTGAAAAACGGATCCGGCCCGCTCAAGCGCAGGCAGCTTGAACAGAAAGTCAAGCAGGCTGAACGCAGCCATGGAGTCGCTGCCGGCGAGCTGGAAGACTTTCGTAAACTGCTCGACAAGGGGCATGTCACCCTCAGGGAGTTTGAAGTTGCCCAGGGCACCCTTCTCACCGCCCGGGAGGAGCTTGATATCAGCCGGGCCGGGCTTGTCAACTTTGAAAAGTATGAGTGGCCCCGTATCCTGCGGGAAGCCGAAGTGATCAAAGGGGCTGCTGATGCCAAGCTGGCCCGGGTTCAGCGGACATCTGAGATCACTATCCAGAAATTTTCCTCGGAAATGGAAAAGGGTCGCAGGGACCAGGTCACCAAGGAAAAACTGCTGGCCAAGGCCCAGAAGGATGTCGCCGCCTGTGACATCTACTCCCCCACCGACGGCATACTGCTCTATACACGGGTCCCGGCCATGGGCAACCCGCGTCCCATTCAGATCGGTGATTCCGTCTGGGTCGGCCAGACTTTTATGGAGATTCCCGATACCCGGGAGCTGGTGATTGAGATCGACGTACGGGAGATCGATGTGGCGAAATTAAAGCCCGGTATGCAGGGGAAAATTGAGCTGGACGCCTTCCCGGGTCGGATTTTTGGTGGTGAGCTTGTCAGCGTCGATGCTCTGGCCAAAAAAGATGACAATGAAAGCGTCAACCGTTTTCACTGCCGGATCAAGCTTCTCGAATCCCCGGATGAAATTCATGTCGGCATGTCGGCAACCGTCAAAATCACCTACAAAGAGTTGGAAGACGTTGCAGTAGTCCCTCCTAATGCGCTGATCTATAAAGAAGGAAAGTCAATGGTCAAAAAGGTCACTGACGGAGCCGATGAATTGACAGAGATTAAAGTGGGCGGAAGCGGTATCCAGTGGGTTGAGGTGACAGACGGGTTGACTGTCGGTGATTCAGTTGTCGTTGAGAGCCTCTGAGATGTCTTGCTGTCTTACACCAAAGGGTGTCTGCCGATCAGTCGAGTAAGTGATGACGCCCCTTCTTGAAGCACACGGTGTAGAGCGAAGTTTTCAGATCGGCCCCAAGGCTGTACAGGCGCTGGCCCCGGTCTCGCTCACCGTCTCCGCATGCGAGTTCCTCATGATTACCGGTCCGTCCGGATCCGGTAAATCCACTCTCCTCAACCTGCTCAGCGGGCTTGACCGGCCGACAAGAGGCGATGTGCTCTTTAAGGGACAATCCCTGTTTTCCCGGAAAGAGGAGCAGCGGGTCCATATTCGCAACTCCTGTTTCGGCTTTATCTTTCAAACGCCCCACCTCCTCCCCGACAAGACCATCCTTGAAAATATCGGTCTGCCCTTTCATTACGGCGAGGCTGCGGATTCTGATGATGCCTGGTCCAGGTGTCAGGATCTGCTGGAGTATGTCGGTTTGTCTCCACTTGCTGAGAGATACCCAAATACGTTGTCCGGTGGAGAAATGCAGCGGGTGGTTTTTGCCCGTGCCCTGGTGCGCGAGCCGGAGGTTATCTTTGCCGACGAGCCCACCGGCAGCCTGGATGGTGATAATTCCAGACGATTGCTTGAGCTGCTCAGGGAACAGGCGGAAAATGGACGAACCATTATCATGGTCAGCCATGACGATGAGGCGCTGTCCTACGGAACGACAACTCTTCGTCTTGATAAATTCAAGGCCGGTTGAAAGGGGGACCGCAATGCTGCATCATCAACGTTTGCTCGACCCCATGGATGCGTGGAGCTCGCTTCGGCGACGGCCGCTGCGCTCCCTGTTGTCCAGTCTCGGCATTGGCATCGGTGTGGCCGCACTTGTCGCCATGCTTTCGATCAGTGAAGGGGCCAAGCAGAAGGCCTTTGCCAAGATTATCTCCCTTGGTGTCAATACCCTGCGGGTCGAGCAACAGAACACCGGTGCAAGACTGGGCCGGAAAAGCGTGGCCAATCTTTCCCAGGGACTCACCCTCGATGATGCGGATTCGGTTTCTTCATGGCTTGGAGACAGGGGAACGGTGGCGGTTTATGGTCGCAAGGATAATGTGCTGGTGACCGGTTCTGTAGCAAAAAGCCTGACCGTTCTTGGCGTCAGTCATCAGTGGTTCGAGGCTGAGCGTCTGACACTGAAGTGGGGGCGGTCGTTTACTGAAAATGAACAGCGGAGTCAGGCAAATTACTGCGTGGTCGGCAGTGAGGCGGCTGCTAAGCTGCGGATTTCCGGAAATGCGGCTCTGAACGTCAATAATTATCCCGTTACCGTTATCGGTGTCCTCGCCCCGCGGGGAAGGCTGTTGACCGAGGGGACCGGGCTTTCCTCCCTTGACTTTGACAACCTGGTCATTATGCCGATCTCCAGTTTTCCCTTTGCAGAGAAGGCTGCCGGTCGAATCCTGCTCGACGGCCTTGTTGTTTCTCTGAATACTGAAAAAGAGTCAGCCATCCTTGAAAGCGGAGAACAGATCCGCGAGATCCTGCGCCAGAACCACCGGGGGGTCATCGATTTTCAGATGGTGATCGCTCTGAACCTGCTCAGGGAGGCCCGTGAGTCCCAGCAGCTGTTTTCTCTTGTCATGGGCTCCATTGCCGGATTGTCACTGCTGGTGGGCGGAATAGGGGTTATGAATGTGATGCTTGCCAATATATCCGAACAGACCCGGGAAATCGGGCTGCGCATGGCGGTTGGGGCGAGCAGGGCGCGGATTGTCAGTCTCTACCTCTGGAACTCCATTCTGCTGACAGTGACAGGGGCGGTGTGGGGAGTTGCCGGTGGTCTGGTTCTGGCTGTTATTGTCCAGAATTATGCCGGCTGGGATGTGGCTTTTTCCATATTGAGCCTCGTCGTCGCACCCGGTTCCGCGCTTGTTGCCGGGCTCATTTTCGGTCTCCATCCAGCCATGCGGGCCGCCTCTCTTGACCCCGCCATTGCTTTGAGGGATGCCTGAACAACTTGGATCGAACAAACAGACTGTTACGAAACGGAAACAGGGGCTTGACCTTCGTACTGGTCATTAGACTTTTGGGGCAATGAGGGTTGATGCTGCACTGTTTTCCTGAAGTGTCTTGAAAAAAAATCTGACCTGCAGCCAAAATTGGTGATATGATTTTTCTGCAATGAGAATCAAAACAGAAATACTGAAGTCCATTTTTATCATCACCTGTGAAGGGGACGAGTTGAATCCGTCTCCCATTGAGGTGTTTTTGACCTCCATGGCAGTGATGATTGAAAGAAACAGGCTTGATATCCTTGTGGACCTCTCTGCTGTTAAAGCTGTCGAGGGTGGTAAACTCGGGACGGTTGCCCGCGCCCTGGTACGTGCTGAGTCCAGTGAATTCCTGATTCTTTCTGGTGTCAGCGAGCGGGAGTTCAACCTCCTCAGGATGACAAACCTGCAGGATAAAATCACCCACGCCACCAATCGCAACGAGGCCCTGAGTATTCTCTACTGGGAGAGAAAGAAGGCCATAGAAAGCGGTTCTGCTGAGGCATCGGAGTCGCTTGCGGCAATTGAAGAGGCGGTCAAGAAATCGGCTGCTGAAGAGGCTGCAGCGGCAGCTGCGGCGGCAGCCGCTGAGACTCCGGCAGAGGCAGAGACCGGTGAAGAGGTTTATATCGTCCATGATGATGACCTGGAAATTGTTTCAACTCCCGAGACATTTGAACCGGAGGAAGATCTTCAGGGAGGGAAACAGTATGTTGACACTGGAAAAGCCTATAAGATTATCGAGAAAGAGGGGAAGCGAAAACACAGGCGGGTGCAATCCAGTCGGGTCATGAAAGAGGAGTTTATTGTTTTTTGCAAAAATACTGTCACAGGCAAGCATCATACAGCGGTTATCATTGATTTCAGCGTGGTGTCCCTGCGCATGAATCTCTCACCGCCCCGTGCGGAAAAGGGCGATGAACTGCTCATTGAAGGCCGTGTTGGAAAACTCTTCAAACTCAAGGAGCATGTTGTCTTCCATTGCCGCCGTGAGGATGGTTTTGTATTTCACTTTAAGGATCTCTCCCCGGAAGCCTTTAAGTTCCTGGGCCAGATGACGCTGAAATAGGCTGCAGCCAATCAGCATGTTTTTTTCTGATCTGTTGTTTTGCTGCGCTGCAGAAAGGGGACCTCGATGGTTCGGTAGGTCAGGCAGGCTACGGGGTAACTTATCAGCAGAATGACAAAAATCCTTGTCAGGCCGTGTAACCCCCAGTCCAGGTAGAACTCATCCAGATAGTCGACAATGTTGATGAGAAGCGGGTGGAGCAGATAGATGGAGTAGCTGACGATGCCGATGGAGCGGAGCCAGCCCAGCGAGAACAGTCGTCCGACAAATGAGTCACCCGCCATGAGGACGGAAAAGACGACAAGGACCGCCCCCAGACCGAAAAGGCTGGAGTAGTGCTGTGAATAGATCACGGAGTGGCCAAGCAGCCTGCCGTTTGAAAAGAGGATGAACAAAGTAAGAATCAGGAGGCCGATAAGGCCCATACTGTTTTTAAACCAGGCCCGCTTGAACAGGACAATCGTTTTTGCCTCAAAAAGGCTGTAGATGTAAGCCAGTATCACCCCGCCTAAAAATATTTCCAGGTAAAAATACATCCACCGGCCCATCCCGTACAACCGGAGAGGCGGTATTATATTGGTGTAGAGGAGAACAAATAAAAGGACCAGCAGGCCGCTGTTCAGCAGCGGAGTGCTTCCGGGGATTCTGCTGAAAACAAGAGGCAGAAGGGGAAAGAGAAGGTAGAAAAACATCTCCTGCTGGACTGCCCAGAGGTGGGCGTCCGCCTTGAGAAAGAGCAGATGCAGCAGTCCGTCACCCAGCCGCAGTGAAGCAACATAGACGATCAGGATATAGAATACATACATGGGCATGATACGGCGAAGCCGTTTTTCACCGTAACGGACTAAAGAGTCGACCGAGTTCATCCCGCTCAGGTTGCGGACAAGAGGTCGGCCGAGGAGAAAGCCGCTTAAGGTAAAAAAGATAAAGACACCGCTGGTACCAAGACCGATACAGCGGCCCCAGGTGTGGTCACCAATGACCATCACTGCTGCAATTGCACGCAACCCGTCAAATCCCATAACATAAGACTGGTTTGTCGGCAGAATCCTTGCCGGATGGAGCAGGGAAAGAAACCGGGACATGTGCAGACGGCACAGGCCCAGATAGAAAAAGAATGCTCCGATGATCAGGGGGATGAGAGAGAGGCCGAGTTTTCTGTCGCTTGAATCCAGGGGGCGGGAAATAATATAGGGGTCCTCTGCGGTTGAGGCGATTTCCAGGTGATCAGATGCCTGAGAAATCCCGACGGAATCTTTACCGGCGGTAAAAATTCCGGCCAACTCTTCGGGTCCCAGTTTAATGTCTTCTGCCAGGGGGCGATGGATGATGATTTCAAAGAGCTCAACTTTGCCCGGATAACTGCCGGGATCCAGTCGGATGCTTGCCATGATCGCGCTGCCACGCCCGGGATACAGCTTGAAAGTAGTTTTTCCGGGGTGCAGCAGTTGCTCCGTTGTCACCTTTTTTTCACTATACCTGGCCCTGCCCCCTTTTCCCTTGTAATAGATTTTGACGACATCCGTGTGGTCAAGCGCCATGGTCACGGTGACTGATGTGGTGGAGTGTAGGCTTTCAGAAAGAAACGAGGCGAGAAGAAGACTAAAGGCAACGGTGACAAACAGGGGGAGAATCTTAATTCTTGAAAAGAAATGAGACATTGACACAGGAGAGGGTAAATTTTTTCTTCTAACCAGCCGGGTTGCCGCAGCAAACTCAAGCTTGCAGAGGGCTTTTGACAAAGGGTCGCTGTCCAGTAGCAATACAGCAAATTTATGCCAAAAACAACCAGAACCGGTGGCTGGCTTGCGGCTGGAACGCTATCAGATAAAGACGGAAAATCTCCATCACTGGTTCGACAATCTTGTCGAGCGGAGCATGGATTGTCGAACTGAAAAGTTTGGCAATAGCCGAAGTGTTGATTCTAACCATTCGTAATAGAACGAAAATTATAATGTCTCTCAAGTGGCATGGTTGTTGAAAATAATCCTCAAAAGTAAAAGATGTTTATAAAAAACACCCATGCTACAGGAGGTACTGATGAAACTGAAAAAACAATTGATTACAGTCGCCGGATTAGCCTTTGTCGGTGGATTCTTTCTCATGTCAATGAACGCCAACGCCGCTGGAAGGGGCTGTGGCCGTGGGTGCAGCAACAATCAGCAGCCCTGCACGGCCTCCTCGCCGGCAGCAAATTTACCTGTTGAACAGCTGAGCAGTGAGGAGCGGGACGGATTGATTAAAATGCTCGAGGAGGAGAAGCTGGCAAGAGACACTTACTCCGTTCTTTATAAGCGATGGGGACTGCAGATCTTCAGTAACATCTCCAAAAGTGAGCAGCAGCACATGTCGGCAATCAAGACTTTGCTGGACAAGTACAAAATCTCCCATCCCGCGGTCGATGCCTCGCAGGGTATATTCAAGGACCAGCAACTGCAGGAGTTATACACCAGTCTGACCCGACAGGGAGAGCAGTCCCTTGCTGAGGCGCTGAAAGTTGGTGCAACCATTGAAGAACTCGATATCAAAGATCTCTACGATTATCTCGAACAGACAGATAACACCGATATCAAAACGGTTTATCAGAACCTGGCAAAGGGATCCCGTAATCACCTGCGAAGTTTTTCGGCTCAGCTCTCGCAGAACAAAACAGATTTCACCCCTCAGTTCCTCACAGCAGCACAGGTCAGCGAGATTGTCAACAGCCCTCGTGAGCGCGGCAGAGTCAATGCAGATGGTGAACAGGTCGCCGGTGGCAGAGGTTTTGGCAGAGGTTCCGGCAGAGGGCGGGGACACGGGTTCAATAAACGGATTTGATCAGGAAATATTGTAACTGTTCAGCAAGGGGAACCAATTGGTCACAATATTGAACAGTTACACGAAATATTAATTTCTAAGGGATGGATATGTTTACAGAACAAAAGAGCAGGCTGTTTTTCTGTCTGGCAATAGTCGTTGTTGTCCTTCTGCTGGCCGGATGCGGCAGTGACGACGACAACGACAAAGACAGCGGTCCTGACACTGTTGTTGGGAGTGGAACTGAGTCTGAGCCGGCTTCAGATCAGGTCGACAGCTCTCTTGGCAATTATCTCACGGCGGCAATCAACGATGAGTATAAGGCCAGAAACACTTACCAGGCGGTTATCGACACCCATGGCGAGGTTCGTCCCTTTGTCAATATAAAAAGGTCGGAGGAACAGCATATCCAGATGCTGGTCAACCTGTTTAACAACTACTCTATTCCCGTCCCGGGTGACAATACAGGCCGGCCATCGTCACCGTCTACTGTCCAGGCAGCCTGTCAGGTCGGGGTTCAGGCAGAGATCGACAATGCGTCGCTTTACGACCGGCTTTTAAGCGGAACCAAAGACTATCCCGATGTCCAGGCCGTATTTAAGCAATTACAGGCAGCATCACTGGACAAGCACCTGCCTGCCTTTCAACGCTGTGCCGGTTGATGGGCGGCAGGTTTAAAGCTCCTTGACTTCGAGCAGGGCCAGATTGCCGCATTTGAGTGGAACGGCAAAGGTGTAGCGTTTTTGATCATGATCAATGGAGAATTCATAGGCGGTGACAGTCTCCCGCCCATCATAGGTGATGTCCGCAGCGGCCAGCACCGGTCCCGTGCCCCAGCCCTTGAACAGCATCCATTTAAATGTGGTTCCGCGTACATAGACCCCTGACCGTATAAAGGCACTGGGAAACTGCTCTTTCAGCGGTTGAGCCAGCTCGGGGTATCCGGCCTTGCGGAGTCCCAGTTCCACGTCGGCAGTTCTTGTTGCCATCATTGTCTTCAGGTCGGCAACAGAGGCTAGCGGCGGCTTGCAAAAGGGGTGGCGTCCGATAACTGTGATGGTGCTGGCGGCCTGTGCTGTGGAAGCTGTTAATACCGCCAGGACAGCGGTCAGAAATACTGCCTTTATTCTCATCATTTCAGCCCTCCTCGTTGCAAGTTGATTATTATACCAACCCGGCATAGTGACGTGCAGAATCTATAATTGGAAAACAAATCTGAATATACAAGCAGTTACTGTTGTATAGCGTTCTTGATGAAATCTCAACAGAAATTGGCTAATACAGTGAGGCGGCTCACCGCTGATCACAGGTGAAAGAACGGTGGAGAATGAAAAAAGTTAATGTCGTCAGTCTTTTCACGGCCTTCTGCGGCAACTCCGGCTAAAAGTGAATGATGATCCCTGCACCAAAAGCCAACCCGGCGGCAGCCATGGGTACTCCACCATGACCGTCACTGTCTGCGCTGAAGGTGTTGGCAATGAATCCGACCGTGGCAAGAGAACCCAGCAGGGCGTGAATATTGGTCAGTGTGAAACCATCTGAAACACTGTAGTCCCCCGAATACTCCAGTAGTCCGGTGGCGGCCGTCAAGGCGGCAAATCCTGCTGTACTGTGGCCCATGGCTTCATGGAAAGAGTCACCGGAAGACCCGGTGGCGCCGGCGGCAGTGGCAAAGAGAAGTGTTGCATAGCCCAGGTATTTATGAAAGCCGCCGAAATGAAAGTCATTGTCCTTTGCTTGAGAGCCCTCCTTACCGTCATTGTTGAATTGACTATCCGCGGAAGGGAGGCTGTCAGGCTGAGCTGACTGGTTGGCTGCCAGTAAAAATGGCGACCCCGGACTGATCTGAAAAGACTCAGCAAAAACCGAAGCGGTAGATGTCAGAATTATCGAGATACTGAGGAGCAGTGAGATGGAATTTTTTACTGTTGATTGTTTGGATGGCAACATGATGAACTCTCTAAATAAAGTTATCTTCATGGATAAATGAAATGTGGTTCTGTGCCACATTGTATCGGTTGTTGTTTCTGGCTGCAATCTTTAATACCATGTAACTATTCAGCAGCACCCACATTGTGGCCAATCAGGCCGCCTCGAGTAGCACAAGTACGCTTCGTCAGCCTGCTTGACCACACTGCGGCCCCTGCTGAACAGTTACAGTTCCCTGCTTAGGGGCGCACCCAGCTTTACGCTGAATAGTTACCCCGGATTATTAGAAGTGAGCCGAGCACTTCGTCCTCGAAATATCAATTATATGCCTGTGGCAAAACTCTCCTCACGCCTCGATTTAGAACAGGTAAGCGAGGCACGAGACTCCGAAAATACTAATTTTTCAAGGTACCCATTTGTTTATCCGCTCTGTTCTTGTGAAAGAAGCCCTCAGCTGATATATTTTTTTAGAGATGATGTTCTTGCGTGTTGGTGGCTGCTTTTTTTGAATCGCTTCTGTTTGGGGTAGATCGGAGAGTAGGTCATTTCAGAGCCCTGCTACATAAAGGAGGAATAATGGCGCTCTATAACTGGAAGGATGAGTATGATGTCGGGGTGAAACGTTTTGATGATCACCACAAAAAACTTTTTGATATTTGCAACAGTCTCCATGATGCCATGAAAGCGGGTACGGGAGAGGAAGCCCTGCAGAGAATCCTCAACGAGCTGGTGGATTACGCTGCCTATCATCTTGCGGAAGAGGAAAAGGCCATGGAGCGTATCGGTTACTCGGATATTATCAACCATAAGCGGGCCCATAAAATGTTTGTCGATAAACTCACCGATGCGATGAAGGAGGTGGAGTCAGGACAGGCCATCTTTGTCGTTTCAAAAATCTCACGAACTGTTGTTGACTGGCTGGTCAACCATATCCGGGTTGTTGACAAAAGATACCATGATGAAATGATCGCAGGCGGAGTAAGATAGAGTGCAATGAGGTCAAAAAACAGAAGAAGATCTCCCATGCGGTTGGTCAGCGTGTGGCTCATGACCGGGGTGTTGTGCAGTGTTGTGGCCGGACCGGTATCCGCCTTTGATTTTGAACAGGCTGCCCGGGATGCCCTGGCCAATGAAACCACCAGCCCGCTGCCCATGGGGCCGGCCCTTGGCATTGGAGCATATGTGGCCGGCAAGAGTTACCAGGGGGAAGATACCGCGATAATCGCGGTTCCTGCTGTTTATTACCGCAGTGAGCAGGCATTCGTCCATATCAAGCAGGCCGCCTACCGGTTCTGGGAGAAGAACAACATGGAACTGTCTGTGGTCGGCGACCTGCGACTGGACAGCTACACCGAAGACGAATCCGATTTTCTTCTTGGTATGAAAGACCGCAACATGACCATTGACGCCGGCTTCCAGTTTGAGCTCGGCACGCCGGTGGGCGAGCTGGAACTGACCTTTCTTACTGATATCTTGTTTCAAAATGAGGGGCAGGAGGCGACCGTTGCCTGGGCCCTGCCCTTTATCTACAAACGGATCTACCTGAAAACTTCATTGTCCGCCAGTTGGCTCAGCAGCAACCTGGCCGATTACTACTGCGGTGTCCGTGCTTCAGAGGCAACCGATGATCGACCGGCCTACACAGTAGACGACACCTGGAGCTGGGCCGCTACACTGGTGACAAACTACCGGCTGGCTGAAAACTGGCTCCTCATCGGTCTCCTGCAGTATGAGGGGTTCAGCGATGAGATAAAAGACAGCCCGATCATCTCGGAAGACGGTGAAGTGAATGTATTTCTGGGGATCGCCTACCACTTTTAAGTCAATGTCTCAAAGCCGGGGTGCCTAGGGGATACTGCAGAGGGCTGATCCCCTGTAACATTTCGGCTTCTTCTCAGCATCCCCTCAGGCACTTCCCTTCACCGTCAAACTCCATTGTCCGGCCGCTCAATGGGATATGCACCGGGATATCTTTTATCAGGCTTTTAAACAGAGACGTTTTCGAGCCGTCTTTCAATACACCTTTTTCTGTGGCAGCCTCATTCATGTGGTGGGGAATGACCGCTTTAGGGCGGACCAGTTCGTTGATGGAATACGCCGCCTCTTTTGGTCCTGAAGTGTAAATACCGCCACCATTGATAATGGCAAGGTCTGCACCGTAATAGCCGCGCACGGTGACGTCCTGGTCGGCCGAAATACCGCTGTCCCCGGAAAGATAGACCACCAGTCCGTTTGAAAATGAGAGGATATAGCCGTTATCCGGCCCACCATAGGCGGTCAGACCATCATGGTCGAGCAATGTGGCAAGATCCTCGTTTAGAAATCCGCTGCCGATTCCATTTGAGTGGGTAACAGGGACAATTGCCACCCGCACTCCGCCGACTTTTCGTTCTCCACCAAAGCGCAGTACATCCACCTGCTTTTTGGAACCCCCTGCCGCTTCCACTTTTTTACGTAGAAATTTGTGCATCTCACCACCTAAAAAAGCCTTGGCCTTCTTGCCGGCAATAATGGCGGCTGTATTTGAGTTGGGGGTCATTTTGATCTCGGTCTGAGGTTTGGCACACGTTCCGTTACCGGTTTTTGATATCCGTTTGTCACCCAGGTGGTCGCCATGCATGCCGCTCAGCAGGACAGCATCAATCTTTCCCAGTCGCGGGTCATCGGGGCCGGCTATTGTTCTTCCGGCATCAAAGAGCAGCCGTGTTCCGTCCGGGTCTTCAAAGAGCATGGCACGATCACGACTGCAGAATTCGCCGTCATGACTTCCCAGAGGGGTGATTTTCACGGTTTGGGATAAGAGTGTGTCTGGCAGCAGCAGGAAGACGCCGAGTATGAGGATATTGAACCTGACAGATAATCTGATCATTTTTTACCTCCGGACTGTAAGGAGTAATTAGACATCAATATTGAATCTGAGCCAGGCTCCATATGGATATTCAGTCTTTATGGCACCCGGGCAAAGATGAACAGTATCATTATATCGCACCGGGGGAACTGTTGACAAATAATTACAACTCAACTGCCCTGGCTGCTTAAAGGGTTTGGCTGGTCAGATGGTCGGCTGAGCCAAAAAAAATATTTTTCAGGATAAAAAAGAAGCGGTGGAACTACTGTTCCTGACAGGGAAAATTCTTTTCTCTGCTTTCCCATTTTTAATAAAAATATGTGTGATCTCGCTGTAACTGTGCTGAAATTTTTGTTGGTAACTTGAAGTGCACAGTCTCCACGGAGTATAATATTTATGGAGGTCTGTAAATTCGATTACCTTAACTTGTGAGGTAACTCCATGAAAAATTTTCTCCTCTCCCTTCTTTTTCTGTTCGTCTTTACATCATTCCTGTCTGCGGAAACCGGCAGAAGAAGCCGCGACGATACCTCTCGGCGAAAATCACCCGCCTCAACAGGAATAACGTCACCACCGGTCGCAAGGCCGCCTGTTTCACCACGCTCATCATCACCTCCTGTTGTTCGTCAAAAAAAGGTGGTCGGTGAATTCAGCCTGCAGGGCAGGCGACTGCTGCTCATGGTCAACCGGCCGGTTAAAAAGGTAGAACTCTATGACGGCAAACGCAAAATTACAGAGCTCAGGGGTGGTCGAAAGTTTGACGTGACAAAGCCACTGTCCGGGCTAAAGAGCAGGATGGTCAGGATTCGCTACCACGATCTTCAGAAAAATGTTTCCAGTCAGCAGTTAACGATCCCCGCATCGTTTTTTAAGACGCAGCAGAGCAAACAGACCAAACAGGCTAAGCGGGTCACGCAGACCAAAAGGACGAAGGTGAAACCGGCCCCACCGGATGGGGTGAGTGGAAAACTGATCCAGCAGCGCAGCAGGTGGCTGCTGCAGATCAGCAGGCCCGTGAAAAAGGTCGGTATTTACGAGGGAAAGCGCCGAATTGATGAGCTGGCAGGTGGGCGCAGGGTTGATGTCACAGGTTCTCTTGCAAAGGTCAAGGGCAGGACGGTCATGATCTTCTATCATGGCATGAACGGCGAAGTAGACAGTCAGAGAATGGTTATTCCTGCAGCGTATGCAAAGAAAGCTCAGGTGAACAGGAGGAAGAAGGAGGCGTCCCGTTCCGGTCAACCGAATCCTGTGTCGGCTAAACTGCAGAAGCGGGGAGACCGGCTGACCCTGCAGCTCAATCGAACAGTTTCCAAGGTGACAATCTACGACGGTAAAAGAAAAGTCGGTGAAGTCAAAGGCGGACGGACACTTGATGTTACATCACTCATGGCTGGAATCAAGGGACGCCGTCTCAGGGTTGAGTACCACGATATGAAGGGAAGGGTTTCCAGTGAGACACTGACCGCCCCTGCTCCATCAAAATCAACACAGAGCCCACTCTCAGGTATGACCATGCAGAGTTTAAACCTGTCGGGCCCATCATCCTCCCAATTTGGGCCTGTAAATCTGACAGGGTTGATAGAGGTGGTGGAACCCGGGCAAGGAGACTTTTTTACGGCAGGTCAGCAGTATGATATCGTCTGGAACGTTCTTGAGCCCTTGGACACCAACTGCATACAGATGAAACTCCATGAAAGAGGCAGCGGTCAGGTTCATGTGATCGATCATCAGTGGAGTACCCGTACCACGCCGGGACAGGACGGGTATCACTGGAACGTGCCTGCAAATCTTGCAGGATCTTACCAAGTAGTAATAACGACTTGCGACAATTCAGCAGGAGGCGTGGGTGAGGCCTTTCTAGTTGTAAGTCCGGACACCGATCTTTCTGTCCAGGATGTCACTGTCACTCCCATTGATCCTGATAGCAATGATACCATTCGTGTACGGGGCCGGATTACTAATGTCGGGCTGACTCCGGCTCCTGACGTGTCGGTGAAATTGACGGTCCGTGATCCTGCCGGAGGTGAGCATGTTGTCTTTAGAAAAACTCTTCCCGGGCTTGGCTTTGGCGCTCATCATAATATTGAGCAGGAGTACAGGGTGAACCGGAAGGGAGTCTATGAAAATATACTGAGCGCTGAAGTTTACCTTCACTCCTCACCTGAAACGCACCTGGACAACAATGAAGACTCGAGTAACAGTGATGTCAGGGGGATGCCCGATCTTGTCGTCTGCTGTGATGCCCAGCAGTTTGCTCAGGTAGGGAACAGATGGCAGATTAATGGTTGGGTCTATAACAGGGGCGACGAACCGTCAGGGGCAACCAGTGTGAATTTCAGGATTGAGGACAAGGGCACAGACAGTACCAGCGTTCCCCCGCTTGATCCCAGTCATTCCCATCAGGTGTATCGCAGCCCGAGATGGTTCATGGGAGGCAACAGGGATTTTCATATTGAAGTTGATCCGGGTAATGCTATTGAGGAAATTGACGAAGATGACAACCGGAGGGACGGTAATATCTTTGTGGAGGCATTATTTCAAGATTATGATTGGCCCAACATGTCAACTTATTATGGTTGTTCCGATATTGGCAAGGGGAACGGAACCGTCCTGAACCATCCGTACACTGTGACCGGGGTGGAAACAGCTATGGGGAGCCCTGTATCAGGCTCTCAGTAACTTACCACTGTAGATTGTTACCTGGCTGGAGTGGCAGTTTTTCATCCGTTGGTGAGTGAGAAAAGAAAAAACCTGCCGGGGGCGGGTGAAGCTTTCCGACGGCCCTGATAATGTCTGGTTGAGGGGAATGAGAAGGTCATTGGCCGACCACCCGATCCCTCCCCTTATGCTTTGCCCTGTAGAGGCGTTTGTCGGCAAGTCCGATCAACTCGTCCATGTTGACTTCGGGCAGCTCTCCGGCTGACGCTGCGCCGGCGGAAATGGTGATGTGGATCTCCTGGCCGTTGTGACAAAAGAGGTGATCTTTGATAAGGCTGCGCAACCTCTCAGCCAGATCAACGGCGCTGGTTGTCGTTCCCTGGCAGACGGCATAGAATTCCTCACCGCCGTAGCGGCCGATTTCCTCATTTTTTCTCTTTGTAGCCGCCATGAGCGACGCCATCTCACGAAGGATGAAGTCTCCGGCCTGGTGGCCATAGGTGTCATTGACCTGTTTGAAATGGTCAATATCGATCATCAGGACGGAGAAGTCCTCAATGTGGCCCCGATCCAGTTCCCCCATCTTGACTTCGAGCAGCCTCTCCATGAATTTTCTCTGGGGCAGGCCGGTGAGGTCGTCGAAGTAACCGATGATCCGCAGCAGTTCTTTCTGCTCCATCTCCTTGGTGACGTCAGTGAGGCAGCCGATGGAGATGGAAATCCGGTCATCGGGGTGTATTTCCACCCGGCCCTGATCCTTCAGCCAGATGGTTCTGTTCCCGGAAAGAGCAACCTTGTAAACCGCCTCTACTTTCCTTTTCTGTTGCACGTCCTCCCGCAGGTCGATCCGTTTGCCTGAAAGCTGGTTTCTGGTGATGATTTCCTCTTCCACCGGACTATCCGGCAGATCGCTGTAATGGTAGTGACGCTGATCGAGGATGGACTTTCTGAAGATGCGGGAGAGTTCTGTCGTGTTGGTCTTGAGAAGCTCTGTAAAGCTATTTCCGGCATACTCGTACCAGATGATCTTGTCATCGTCGTTCCAGGCCGCCACATAGGGCATCAGCGGGAAGCCGGATTTCTCAAATTCTTCCGCTGTCCGGATAATTGAGAGAATACGCTCTTTGAGCGCTGCGCTGTAATCACCGGAGAGAATCCGGCTGCCGGATTCGGCAGGAGTCTGGTTCATTTGTATCTGTTATGGGTCGGCCAGAGAAGGTGTGTTTCCCTGGGGATTGTTTTTCTGTAATTGTATGCCAAACTGATGTAACTGTATTACTTCAGGCCGCGGACAGTGTCAAAAAATTACCCTGCGCATCCAGGGCTTTTTTTTTGTCGTCATCTGGAGTATAGTTGCAGACCGTCATTTGAAGGTCTGTTGAATGGCCTTCTCTTACTTGTTAATTCCAAAGAATATCGGTGGTATGGGAGAGTCTCCAGTCTCGGAAAAACCCGTTAGGCGAGTCCTTGTTGTTTACTACTCCTTCAGTCATCAGACCCTGAATCTGCTCAAAGGATTGACACAGGGACTGGAGGAAAACGGCGTGGAGGTGACTTGGGAGAGTCTGCGAACAGTTGAACCGCTCCGCTTTCCCATCGGCACAGTTCTGTCGACGGTGTGGATGATGTTACTGACTTTTTTCCGCAAGCGTTATGCCATCAAAGAAATCTCTCCAGATTGTTTTTCTTCCTGGGACCTGATCATTCTCGCCGGGCCGACCTGGTCCTATAACCCCAGCGGTCCCGTCCTGTCCCTTTTTGATCGGGACGGTGAGCGTCTCTTTAAAGGGCAGCTGGTAATGCCCTTTATTTCCTGTCGCGGCTATTGGCGGATGCACCTCTTCGGACTACGGCGTCTCTTGAAAAAATGTGGCGCTGAGACCACCGACCCTATTGTTTTTTCTCACCCCACCATGGAGCCGTGGCGGACTATCGGAGTGTTTCTCAAGCTGGCGGGCAAGGTCCCGGAGGCTGGAACGTCTTGGTTTCGCAGGTTTTATCCAAAATATGGCCACAGCCGCAAGCAGGTGGCGGAGGCCCTTGAGATTGGTCGGGTATTGGGACCTCAGATTGTGAAAGGGGAGACGGTTGACTGCGGTTTCTGTACTACGCCGGTGAAGCTCAGTGAGTCGGATCAGTAGTAACTGCCGCTGAGATAGAGCTGGTAAATCCGCATGATCTCCTCGGCATAAAAGAGGTAAACCAGGGCCGCAACGGAGAGAAAGGGGCCGAACGGAATTCTTGTCTGGCCGCCCTTGCCCTGTTTGAGCATTGCGAGAATACCGATCAGTGACCCGCTCACTGAGCTCGCAAAGATCACAAAAGGCAACGACTTCCAGCCAAGAAAAGCGCCTATCATGGCCAGGAGTTTGATGTCGCCTCCTCCCATGCCGTCATGTTTGCGCCAGAGAAAATAGATGGTGGCGATGAGGTAGAGAATACCGCCGCCGACCAGAATACCGATCAGAGAGTCCTGCCAGCTGACCACCGGGTTGATCAGGGAGAAGAGAAAACCAAGGACGATTCCGGGCAGTGAGATGACATCGGGGATGATCTGGTGGTAAATGTCGATCCAGATGATCACCAGTAAAGCTGCACAGAAGATGAAGTAGATTGCAGTCGGCAAGGTGAAGCCGAATCTGAGATAGAGCCCCAGGGAGCACAGGGCCATGGAGAGCTCGACCAGAGGATACTGGAGGGATATCTTTTTTTGGCAGTTGCGGCAGCGTCCGCGGAGGACAAGATAGGAAAAGAAAGGGATATTTTCATACCAGGCCAGTTCGTGGTCACAGTTCGGGCAGTGTGATGCCGGAAAGACGATGGACTCCTCCTCACTGGGCAGGCGAAGGATGACCACGTTGAGAAAGGAGCCGATCACGGCGCCGAGCACAAAGAAAAAAAACAAAAGCAGGCTGTCTGGTGTCATTGATTTGTTATATGATGGTCTTAATTGGGCTGGCTGGTGTCTTTTTGGAACGAGGTAAGCGCAGACTCCGAAATTCTAATTTTTCAAGATGCCCTCAAGTTGACCTGTGTCGGTAAATAGTATCGGGTGGTTTCCGATGATGGAAAAATATCAGTGAAAATAACTTTATCTAAGATTGTATCTTAGCATCAGCATGGAACAGTTCAAGGAAAAAGCAAAATTGGTGAAAAGTGAGGAACTTGCGCCACAGATCTTCCGGCACAGTTATCACTGTCCGCAGATCGCTGGAAAGGCTGTTCCCGGCCAGTTTGTCATGATCC
>JBDLID010000058.1:0-18375 GCA_039715055.1 Thermodesulfobacteriota bacterium
GTAAAGTAACTGTTCACTAAGTGGAACCAATTGTCCACAATACTGAACAGTTACAGGGGGAAAAGGAAAAAAGATGACTCGAAAAGCACTGATTGCCGGAAACTGGAAGATGCACACCAAGGTTGTCGACGGCTGCCGCCTGGCTGCCGGGATAGCTGAAGGGTGCAGGGAGCTGGGCGACAGGGAGGTTCTTCTGGCCCCCCCGTTCACCATTCTCAGCGAAGTCTCTCATGTGACAAAGGACAGCGTGATTCAACTTGCCGGGCAGAATGTCTGCTGGGAAGAAAAGGGCGCCTTTACCGGTGAAATTTCACCAACCATGATCCTTGATGCGGGGGGAAATTCAGCCATTATCGGTCATTCTGAACGGCGGCAGCTTTTTTTTGAAGATGATGAGCTGGTGAATAAAAGAGTCCACGGTGCACTGGCATTCGGCCTTGTGCCGATTCTCTGTATCGGTGAAACTCTTGAACAGCGGGAGTCGAAAGAGACATTTGATATCTTGCGAAGCCAGGTTGTCAAAGGGCTTGCCGGCGTAAACAAAGACGCTGCTGCCGGCTTGGTGCTCGCCTATGAACCGGTATGGGCCATTGGTACCGGCAAGACCGCCTCCAATGAACAGGCCCAGGAGGTCCACGCTTTTCTCCGGGGACTTCTTTCTGAAATGTATGAAAAAGATGTTGCCGAGCAGATTAGAATATTGTATGGTGGCTCGGTTAATCCCGGCAATGTCGATGATCTTATGGCTCAGCCCGATATCGACGGCGCCCTAGTTGGCGGAGCGGCTCTGGATGCGGAGTCGTTTTTGCGAATCATACACTTTAAACCGGTTTGAATATAATTTACAGATGACCACCCTGCTAACCATACTCCATGTCCTCGTCTGCCTTTTTCTGGTAGGTATTGTTCTCCTCCAGCACGGCAAAGGTGCCGATGTGGGTGCGACATTCGGTGGTTCCAGTCAGTCGCTTTTTGGAACGGAAGGGCCGTTGCCGCTGCTTAATAAGATCACCACTGCAGCTGCAGTGGTATTCATGTTGACCTCGGTGACTCTGGCTTATATCTCGTCGAGTTCTTCCAGTGGTTCCCTGATGAGTGATGTTCCTGCTGTGCAGGTGCCGGCTGTGCCTGAAGCAGAGAAGGCTAAGGACATTGTTGTTCCGATGTCAACTCCAACTGAGACCCAGGAAGAAAAACCCGAGGGAATCGTAAAGCCTGAGGGTGAAGAGCAGAAGAGTCAGTAAAGAAATTTTTATTTTGAGTGCCGAAGTGGTGGAATTGGTAGACACGCTGTCTTGAGGGGGCAGTGGCTTACGGTCGTGCGAGTTCGAATCTCGCCTTCGGCACCATTTTTTATAACTTGCCGTCAAGTACGGTGGGCAGCTTGAATTGCCGCTGTGGGTTTTCAATACTCACAGCGGCTTTTTTTTTGCTCATGTATCGGTCCATTGCTGGTCAAATAAAGAACTGAATAGGTCCTGGCTGTTTGTCTACCTGGCTAAGGGGTAACAAACGGGCTATGCAAGTGGTTGACACAATGGTGTTGCTTGTGGAGTGGATTGAGGAAGCGTGGAAACGCAGAAGGCCTTTGCGGGATTTGTCCGCAAAGGCCTTCTGGCGGTTGACTCAAGGGAGGGTGCCGGGATGTTTCACCTCTCAGCCTGGTTGAGCTGGCGGCTATACCGGCAGGTGGAGAAGATCAGTCCTCCATTTTGGTAAGGATAATTTTTTTGCCACGAAAAGTTATGACAAATTTATCCTTTGCTTTAAATGATTTTCCGGCAAGCAGTTTTGAAGGGATTGTAATGTTTTTCTTCGGTGAAACTGTCACCGTGGGTACTGCTGGCTGCTTAGCCGCACTGATCTCGTAGACCTTTTTGTCTTCTTTGAAAAGACGTAATTCCAGTGAATTAAACTGCGGGTGACCGGAGATATTCATCTCCTTCATAATTTGACTTTTGCTCTTTCCCGCTTTGACTAATTCACGAAATGTGTTCAGATCATACTTGCTTTTACGCGGCATTATTGCCTCCTTTTGTTATCGATATAACTGTTGCCAAATAATATTTGACTTGAATATAGTTACAGTATATCGACTTTTTAAAAAAGTCAAAATATTATATCATTTGCCCTGTTTCAAGCTATAAACAATATGACTGAATTGGATAGTCATTGATAATTATGAGACCTTAAACGCTAGCTCAAATTATGTTTGCAACAGTAGTCTGGAATGGCTCAGCAAAGCATTATTGGTGACTCTTGTTAGAGATAATACAGTCAAAACCGGGTGCTGTGGCTAGTGCAAAAAACTAATGCGATACTTGATCTGTACGATTTTCGGACATGGTGGAAAGGGCGATGAATACCAGCCGATGATATTGTTTTTGTCGGAGAAGCCGGAGATTGACAACAGCTGGTTGGGCAGAGAATGAGGTATGGATTATTGTTTGCGGAGGGGGTTCATAATGCCGGATGGTTGTGATTGAGAAGAGGCTTTGGCGAGATATTGATTACATTGCCTGACCAGTGGGTAACCATCAATAACCTGGCGGTGATTCAACCGATCAAGGATACTGGCCTGTAAGGTACAGTCATAGTAAATATTGTTAAGTGACGGGTCATCGTCCGCCTTAATGACAATCCGGATAAAGTATTTACAGGTCTTGCAGAGACTGGTTTTCATAGGTGTCTTCCGGGCGAATTTTAAGAGTTTTGCTTAAGGCCACCTTCAGTTTATGTCACTGATTATAGCACGTTGATTTGGAAAAGAAACAAATTTACGATTTGCGGATTTTATGCAGAACGTTCAGGTTCTTTCAATATTTCCTTAAAAGCGAGAGGTTCAGGGGAGGAAACCCTGGCATCAGGGAGTTGATTGTTGTCTGTCAGCAGTTCCTGTATTGGGCTATGTTTAATGGCCAACAGTTACAGTTCCCTGCTAAGCGACGCGTCCAGCTTTACGCTGAACAGTTACGAAGTATTTTCAGCTGCTGAATAAGCCGCAGCGCCATTGAACATGTGTTGATATCGTTTGCAGAAATAAAAATGGGGGCGGATTCTGCAAAAGAATCCGCCCCCATTTTTCAATATTTCTGTAACCTACAGAATACGATCAGCAGCCGCCGATTCCTCAGGCACCGCCACTTTTGGCAACCGGCGCAGGGGCTCCTTCCTTGGTGAGGGGTGCTCCGATGGCGGAGCGGGAGACCTTGATACGGACACCGTTTGATATTTCAAGGGTCACCGTAGTATCTGTCAGGCCGGTAATGGTTCCGTGGATACCGCCTTTGGTGATCACCTTGTTGCCGTTTTTCAGGTCGTCAAGAAACTGCTGATGTTGTTTGGCCTGTTTCTGCTGCGGCCTGATGAGCAGAAAATAAAAGACACCAAAGATAAGGATAAGGGGCAGAAAGGACGCGAACCCTCCCGGGCCACCACCTGCAGCAGGTCCTGCAGCATATGCAACGCTTGTCATGTTTGTAAACCTCCAACGCTTTAGAGCAAAAAGTTATTTAAGATGTTTGTCATTTCCTGCCGACACATCAGTCTGATCGGCCATGCCTGGCATCTTTTGATTTTTAGGACATTAATTAATACAAAGTAATCACTCATTCTCAAGCTTGCCATAAAAATCTTTGCGGAACTCCTGAAATCGGTCATTTTCAATGGCGCTGCGGATTTCACTCATGAGGTTGAGGTAAAAGTGAAGATTGTGGATGGTATTGAGCTGGTAACTGAGGATTTCCCGGCACTGGAAGAGGTGGCGCAGATAGGCCCTTGAGTAATGGCGGCAGGTGTAACAGTCGCATTCGGAGTCAATGGGGGTGTGATCATCGCGATAGCGGGCGTTTTTGATCACCACCTTTCCCTTAGAGGTGAAGAGTGTGCCGTTTCGTGCGTTACGGGTGGGCATGACACAGTCGAACATATCAATCCCCCGGTAGACCCCTTCCACCAGGTCGGCGGGAGTACCAACTCCCATCAGGTAACGGGCCTGGTCTTCCGGCAGGTGAGGAGCAGTGGCCTCGGTCATTTCCTGCATAAGGTTTTTGTCCTCGCCGACACTGAGACCGCCGATGGCGTAGCCGTCAAACCCCAGCTCCACCAGGGTTTCGACGTGCTGTTTTCTCAGCTCCGGATACATGCCTCCCTGGACGATACCAAAGAGCAGCTGGCCGTTATCAGATTTTGCCGCAAGGCAGCGTTTCGCCCAGCGGCTGGTGAGGTCGGTGGCTTTGACGGTTTCTGTATGGCTGGCCGGATAGGGAATGCAGGTGTCGAGACACATCATGATGTCGGCGCCTAAGGATTCCTGTACTTCAATGGCGTTTTCCGGGCTGAGGAAGAGTTTGCTGCCGTCAAGGTGCGAGCGGAAGGCGGCACCATCTTCACTGATTTTGGCCAGATCCTGGAGGCTGAAGATCTGAAAACCGCCGGAGTCAGTGAGGATTGGGCGGTCCCAATTCATGAAACCGTGCAGTCCTCCGAACTCTTCGATCAGCTTGTGGCCGGGACGGATAAAGAGATGGTAGGTGTTGCCGAGAATGATCTGGGCCCCCATCTCTTTGAGATTTTCCGGGGTGACCGCCTTAACCGTGGCCTGGGTGCCGACCGGCATGAAGATCGGTGTTTGAAAACTGCCATGAAGGGTTTTGACCTCGCCGGTACGGGCGGAACAGTCTGAACTGGTTGATTTCAGGGTAAAGGGAGAATCCATTTTTTCTACGTTGACCATGGTAAAGCAGTGATTTTTATGATAGTTGTAATCAGTCGATCAATCTACAGGACAGTTTTGCAGTATAATCCAATCCGGATCCCGTCAGATATAGTTGAGGTAACTTTTTATGCAACCCAAAAGAACATGTTTTTTCCTCGTCCTTGCCTTTCAACTGCTGGCAGCAGCTGTTGTCTGGGGTGATCAGCAGGTTATCGATCAGCTTGGAGAGGAGATCAAAGCGGCCCAGAGCCCCACTGCCAGGAGTCGCCTCCATATCTACAGGGCCCGCCAGTATTGTCAGCTCAAGGATTGGGCAAATGCACTGGAGGATTACAACCTGGCCCTGGAATTGAATCATCAGGGCTGGATTCACCTTGAGCGCAGCGGTTTTTTTATGGTTATCAGGCGATATGAGCTGGCCTACGAGGATGCCAGGGCCGCTAAAGATGAGGTGCCGACTCTGGCCTATGAGGCGGACAAGGTGATGACCAGATCCCTGGCTAAGATCCGCAAGGAATATGAGGCCCAAAACCCGCAGACCATCATCATGGACAGTGTAGTCGATCCGAACCGGAAGACCCGTTTCGATGTGGCGGCTGAACAGGGGGTGTTTGCCACCAACGCCGCCAGGGCCGGGCGCTCCAATTCCAGACGCCGTGCTGCCAGGAAGCAGCGGGAAGTGGCTGCGGCAAGCAGCAACTGTGGACCGGGGAAAAAAACTGTCAGGCGCGGCTGACGGGTCCGTTTCTGAGCCGCGGGGACCGCGGCTGTACTTCAACCATTTTTCGAATCTTCCCTTCTTTTGCGCTGACCGCTTCAAGGAGCCTGAACTGGGTGGTGCTGCGGCCAAGGTTTTCCAGCGGGTCGCTGGTCTTGAAATAATGGCTGCCCTCAAGATGGTCTGTGAAAAAGCGCAGGCCAAGTTCAAAACAGATCAGCTCAAAACCGTCAAAGATATGGTCCCTGGTTGTCCTGTCGATGAGGGTTCCTGCCTCATCCAGGTACGAGCGGATAATCACCTCGCAGCGGTCCAGGTTCAGCCTGATATTCTCACCGGCCTCGTCTGTGGGATTCGACGCTGAGCGAAGGCAGTCGCCGATGTCGTGGTTGAGCAGGCCGGGCCCGGTGGTGTCCAGGTCAATAATTGCCACAACGTTATTTTCTCTGTCATCAAAGAGAAAGTTCTCCACCTTGGGATCGCCATGGACAAGCATGGTGGAAAAGTGCCCATTCTTCAACCCCTTTTCAAAGAGATCGCCCCTGGGGCGATAGCACTTAATGATGTCCCGGCAGTAGGTCTCGTCAGGGTTGTTTGTCACCTGGCTCACTGACTGGGCCCTGTCATACTGTTGCAGGTAGCCGGGTAAATGGTGAAAACCCGGAAGCGGCACCCTGAGAAGGTTCGTTTCAAGATCAGCCAGAGCCAGGTGGAAGTGGGCCAGGGAGCGGCCGAGAGAGGCGGCCTGGGAGGGGTTTTCGATCTGTTTACAGGTTCGGCTGTTTTCCACATAGGTGGACGCCCGCCATAGGTGGCCGTTTTCATCCTGGAAGTAGTTGAGACCCTGGCGGCTGGTCAACAGTTGCGGAGGAATCAGCCCATAGTGACCTGTGGCTTGTTTTTCCTGAAGGTGGCGGCAGAGTTGTTCAAGGTTTGCCATGATTACCAGCGGCTCACCAAAGACATCAGCGTTGATTCGCTGGAGAACAAAGCGTCTCTTGTCGGTGACAGCCAGGTAGGTGTCATTGATGTTTCCGCGTCCAAGGGGAGTGAGGTTTTGCAGGCGTTCTCCAGAGATGAAGGCGGCAGCAATGGCTTTGAGCTGAGCATCCATTTTTGTTACCCGGTAGACAGCTCGTTTTCACTGAGCCGGTAATGTGAGCTTTTCTTCAGAAACGGTTTCTCCACCAGGTGATAGGAACTGTAACTGATGAAAAAAAGAAGGATCAGAAGAAGACCAAAGGATAACTTCGGGGGCAGGGTGAAAAAGCCCAGAACGGTGAGGGTTTGGACCAGCGGGAAGTGGTAGATGTAGACCCCGTAGGAAATGTCTCCGAACCGGCCCCAGTTGCCGAGAAAGGGCATTTTGAGAGTGAAAAAGACAACCAGCACGGCCAGTGAAATAGGGTAGAGCGGATAAATAACAAACTTGAGGTGGATCCCCATACCAATGACACCAAGGAGGAGAATGCGGTAGGTAAACCGGCTGAAAACGGGATAATAGAAGTAAAGCAACCCTCCTGAGAGAAAAAATGCCAGCTGGCCCGGGAGCTGTTTTTCAATGAGAAGAAGATTGGGGTTATGTGTTTTCTGCCAGAGGGCCAACAGGATGGTCGAGTAGGTGACCGAGAGAATGTAGAGGAGAACAAACAGTCTGATTTTGCTCCTCCTCCTGTAGAGGAGTGCGATCAGGGGCACTGACAGGTAAAAAAGAACCTCGATCTTGATGGTCCACAGCGACCCGTTGACCGGTTGAAGCGGGTTGTTGATAAAGACTCCGGGAAGATTCGGCTCAAGAAAGTTGAGAAAAATGAGATTTGCGCCGAGATACTTCAGCCAGTCAAAGCTCAGGTAGCTCACGACCGGGTGGGCGGCCAGAAGCGGGAGGAGCAGGGCGCTGATCAGGATTACTGCCAGATAGGCGGGATAGATCCGCCTGATTCTTTTGTCCAGGTAGGAGTGGATTGATGAGGAGCGGTGAAAGCTTCGGAAGATCAGAAATCCACTGACCACGAAAAAGCAGTCAACGGCCGGACCGGAGTAGAAGTAGCGGGCAAGTATACCAAATGCTTGGACCCCTGTAACCTCTCCCAGGTGGGCCAGGCAGACGGTGAGCGCCAGTACTAACCGGAGCAGATCAAAGTTGTTTCTCTGGGGAATATCTTGCACGGGCTGTCTGGAGAGAGGTCAGAGACGAAAATGGAGAAAGTTTGCAATTGATGGTTAACCTGAAAGTGCCTGGCAGTCCAGATCACTCCCCGGGGGGATCGCTTGGGACAGAGGTTCCCTGGAGCCGGAAAAACAGCTTGAGCGCTTTTCGTACCCGCTGGGAAAAAATCTTTGATGAAATGTGACCACCGGCCACCCGTTTGTTGATTTCAGCAAGTGTCGGGTAGGGGTGGATAGTGCCGGCAAGATGTGTGAGCTTCATCTTGCTTTCAAGTACGGCCACCCACTCAGCAAGAAGGTCTCCGGCCGATGGCCCCAGAATCTGGACGCCCATGACCTTTTCCTTTTTATCAAGCAGCAGTTTCAGTTGACCGACCGTACTGCCTTCGGCAAGGGCCCTGTCATTTGCACTGAACTCCTCTTTGAGGACACTATACCCGATTCCCAGTGCCTGTGCTCTTTTTTCATTGAGCCCGATGGAGGCCAGTTCGGGATCACAAAAGGTGCACCATGGCATCCAGCGGAAGTTTGCCTTGCGCGGCAGATGGAAGACAGCATTGGAGACGACGATTCCCCCCTCGTAACCGGCGGCATGGGTGAACTGGTAACGACCGTTGATGTCACCCGGAGCGTAAATATGGTGGTGACTTGTACGCATCCGGTTATCCACTTCGATGCCTCTGGTTGAAAAGGTGATACCGATCGCGTCCAGACCGAGTCCGGAAACGTTGGGACTTCGCCCCTGGGCAAGGAGAACGGTGTCACCGGAAATTTCCTGGCTGCCGGCAGGAGTCGTGACCCGGATGATTTTATCCTCTCCCTTGAGTGTTGCCCCGGAGATCTCCGCCTCCAGGATGAAGCGGACCCCCTCCTTCTCCATGGTTGTCATCACCGTATCAGCCATGTCTCTGTCCTCTTTGGAGAGAATCTGAGCTGATCGCTGGACAACAGTCACCCGCGAACCAAGACGGCAAAAGGCCTGGGCCATTTCAATTGCAATGGGGCCGCCGCCGAGGACGATGAGAGATGCGGGGAGTTCCTGCAGAGAAAAGACTTCCCTGTTGGTGATGAGGGGGATTTCGCCCAGGCTTGGTATCCGAGGCGGTGCCGGTGAGGAGCCGGTGGCAATTACCCAGTGTTTCGCCGAGATTTTTTGTCCGTCGCAATCGACCATGTGCTCATCGACGAAACAGGGGCTGCCAAAGCGAATCTCCGCGCCAAGACGGTTGAAACGTTCAACCGAATCGTGCTTCTGGATCTCTGAGATGACGGATTTGATCCGTTCCGCCACCAGGGAAAAGTTTACCGGCGGCAGGTCGACGGCAGGCAGGCCGAACTCGCTTGCCCGTTTCATCGCGTGGTAGAGCTTTGCCGATTTGATCAGGGTCTTTGACGGCACGCAGCCAAAGTGCAGGCAGTCGCCGCCAAGGCTCTCTTCTTTTTCTATGAGCAGTGTCCTGGCTCCAAGCTGGGCCGACCCCGAGGCAACGGTCAGGCCGGCGGCGCCGCCACCGATAATGCCAATATCATAGTCGAATTTTGCCATTTTATTGATGACAGCTGCTAACGGTTCAGCTTGAAGTATTGAACAGTGCCGTACAGGGCGATATCTTTTTTCATGATCAGTCGGAGGGGGATCTTTTTCAGCAGGTGGGCCATCTGGCCCTTGTCGACAAAGCTTTCCGTAATCGGACTAAATGATATTTTTCCGTGGAGTCTTGGTAAAATACCGCCACCGATGAAAAGTCCGCCCCGACAGTAAAGTTTAAGGGCCAGGTTGCCCGCTTCGGCACCAAGAATAGCAAGAAAGGTTTCAAGACAGCAGCGGCATACAGGGCAGGGGGTGTTTTTCAGGCCGTTTTCAACAATGAGCGGGGTGATGTCTTTTCCAAGGGCAGACCCTTCTTCCACCACTTCGTTGTCTTTTCTCATCCTCGCTTTAAAAAAGTGATAGAGGTTGGGGATACCGACCCCTGAGCAGAGCATTTCGTAGCTCACAGTCTGATACTTGTCGTGCATCCAGTTGAGCAGACTTTTCTGCTCCTCATTCATCGGTGCGAAGTTGCAGTGACCTCCTTCCGACCCCTGGGCAAAGAGGGCACCGTCCCGCTGAAGGAGCATCCCCTCGCCGAGGCCGGTTCCAGGGGCAATGACACCCTTGAGGCCGGTTTCTTCCGGTTCTCCCTCCTGCAGGGTAATGCAGTCTGTTTCATCAAGCAGAGTGGCCCCTGCACATACTGCGGTCAGGTCATTTATCAGGCGGACCCGCGAGAGGCTGAAGTCGGAACCAAGTTGCTCTTCACTGAACGTCCACTTGAGATTGGTCATGGTGGCGGAGCCATTGGAGACCAGTCCTGCTGCTCCCAGGCAGGCGACATCCGGCTGAACCGGAGCCCGATTGATAAAATCGTCGATCAACTGTTCCAGGCGGTCGAACTGAGCATTGAGATAATAGGAGTGGTGAATGACCCCATTGGGAAACGATTGGAGATCAAAGAGAGCCAGCTCGCTTTTGGTTCCACCAATATCAGCTCCAAGGATAATTGTCATGGCTGCTCCTGATTCTTGAAACGGGGAGGTTGATATATTTCACCTGCATCGGTGGCCATCGGCAAGAAAAATATCGGCAACCCGACCCCGGTTATTACCAATAATCCTTATTGATCACCTACAGTAAAGCAAATGGCCCGGTTAGTGTCGAGTCCTTTTAAATCTGTTTGTCCGTACTTTTGACTCTACGACCAGCTGGAAGAGGTTTTCAAGAGAGGGGACAGGGAGGAACTGAAAGGCTTGGAGATGCGGAAAAAAGAGAAGATATGACCGGTCTACACAGACGGAGTTTTACCATTTTCATTGATCGTGTCTCGCAAGCGACGGCCTGGTCGAAACCCAATGGACACCATTGATGGCTTAATTCCAGTGGGCATGAAGCTGCCGAAGCCGCGTAATCGGATGACTTCTCCCCGGCTCAGGACGGCGGTCAACTGGTCTGCCAGGGTTGTGAGAAAAAGCTCGGCCTGCTCCGGACTCAGGCCGGAGCAGGTGGTAATTGCCCTCTGCAGTTCAGCATCGACTGCGACCGCGTGGGTCATTACAGCCTGTGCTACAGGTGCAATACCGGTGCCTCCGCATTCCGGGCATTCTTCTTCGGAGAGAAGAAAACGGCTGACACCTTTAAAGTAGCTGATTTGGCCGCTGCCGTTACAAAAAGCACAGGGTTGCGACATAATTATCTTGCTCTGTTGTCCGTAAACGATAATGAGGGTATCGATCTGAAGCTATAAAGCTTATACGATATTTTGGAGTTGTTTGGCAAGGATATCCAGGCTGGCTCGGGAGTTGCCGCTGTATCTGGCGATGTTTTTGAGGTGGTGTCAGGCGGATTTTTTTTCCAGCCGATCACCAGCAACCGACTGAGCGGCAGCAGCGCGATGTTTGCTGTAGCGCCTGAGGCGAAAACCGATGATCAGGCCGATGACATAGGTGCAGAGAAAGACAAAGGTGACAGACAGGCCCCGGGTGCCGAGACTGTTTTCGGCAAGCGGGATGACAAAAGGTGAGCCAAGCTCACCACGCAGCACTTCAGCGGAGTAAATATTGTTGAGCCAGGCGAGGATAAGACAGAGCGGTATGAGGTAGATTGAGACATAACGGCCGTAATGGCCGGCGAGAAAACTGTTGTAGGTATCGTTGAGGTCATCGTCGCTGCTCTGGTACATGGCTCGCCGGCTTTTTTGATCGTCGATGAGCTTAAAGTCCTGTTGCTGGCTGTGCATCGCACCAAATTTTTCATTAAAGGCCTTTGTCTTCTCTTCTACCCGGAGAAGTATTCGCAAGCGGAAGGCGAGGATCACAGTCAACACTGCCACAACACAGACCTGCAGCCAGATCGGCAACCCTGTCATCTGCAGTGGTTTGAGAATCAGGAGTTCCAGGATACCTGCCAGCAGTCGAAAGAACGGTTCGATCATGCCGAAGTAGAGGGTGTCCATGAGTTGATTCAATAGTTCCATACTGTTATCTGCTGTTACCTCGGTTTATCTCAGGTGACCTTTAATCTCGGCCAGTTGAAAACCTGCGGAGAGAAAGGTTTCTTCCCCCCGCAGGTTTCATTTTAAGGGCTAAATCTCGGCAAGCGTTGCCAGTTTCAGCGCATGGGTGGTGCACTTGGTCACGCAGGCCGGTTTGAGGCCCTGGTCAAGCCGGTCGAAACAGTAGTCGCACTTGACCATTTTGTTGGTTTTCGGGTTAAACTGCGGGATGCCCCAGGGGCATGCCCCGGCACAGGCCATGCAGCCGATGCACTTCTCTTCGTCCAGCATGACAATGCCATCTTCCCTTTTGGCAAGGGCATCTGTGGGACAGATGTGGGCACAGTTAGGATCTTCACACTGGTAACAGCTGCGAAAGGAGAACTCGGTTTTGGGTACCCCTTTGATCGACTTCAGCGGTTGATGGTCGATCTCGCAGAGGATGGGACCAAAAGGCAGGTTCTTGTTAGCCTTGCAGTGTATCTCACAGGCATGGCAGCCGATACAGCGGTTGGTGTTGAGATAGATCATGTATTTGTTCATAACTCAACCCTCCTCTTTGGATTTCGAGCGCTTCGGCGCACAGTGACAAAGGCCTCGCAGAGGTTAATGGCACCTCCAGCCTTGTCCCAGTTTTCGAGCATGCCGACCATCAGCTTCTGGTCACTGAGTCCCGCATGGTAGGCTCGGGACTGTGTCGGCACCTGGCGGCCGAAGCCGTGCACGGTGTAGACACACTCCGGATGGAGAAAGTCGGTCACATGGGCACGAATCCGTTGTTTGAAGCCATCTGAGGCAATGACATCCACCACGTCCCCATCGGCCACGTTCAGCTTGGCAGCTGCCCGGGTGTTAATCCAGAGAGAGTTTTTCGGCATCAGTTCGTAGAGCAGGATATTATTGATGGTATGGCCGTGGGTGTGGACCGCTGAGCGACCATAGACCAGCCGAAACTGCCCTTTGGGCGGTTTGTCGGGACTCTGGTACTGCATTAACGACTCCAGCCCGGCGTCAGTGAGTTTTTTACTGATAATTTCAATCTTGCCGGACGGAGTCTTGAACTGGCCTTCAAGATTGTCACGGTCATACATGATCACCTTGTCGGTAAGGGGAATAAATCCCTTCTTTTCAAAGTCCTTCATGGTATGCCCGGTGGGCTCAAGCTGCCAGTCCCAGAGATCTTCAATGGAATCATAGGGGAAAACCGGATCCAGTTCAAGGCGTGTGGCCAGTTGTTTGAAGATTTCATAGCCCGGTTTGGTGTCAAACTCGGGTTCAATGGCCTTGCGCCGTACGGCGAGTCTTGGCTTGGGGCCTTTCTGGACACAGATTGGGGTATCCCGTTCCAGGTAGGTGGATTCGGGCAGGATAACATCGCTGTACCAGCCGAATTCACTGTAGTGGGTGTCGATGGAGACCAGCAGGTCACAGTTGTCAAAGGCCCGCTTCTGGGCCTCCGGATCCGGCATGGCGGTGAACGGGTCATGGCGCATGGCGATCCAGGCCTTGACCGGGTAAGGGTCGCCGCTGTGCATGGTTGGGAAGAAGAGGTGGGCGAGGCCCGGCCCCTTGTCAAAGTGGTTGTACTTCCAGCCCACTCCGTCTGCCCGTTTGATGTCCGGCTTGGGACAGTCCAGGTTACGGATACCCTTGACACCGCAGTCAGCCGGTCCTTTGGGGATAATCAGGCCACCCTTGATCTCGATATTGCCCATGAGCACATTGAGGAGATGCAGTGCCCGGCTGGCATAAAACGAGTCCTTGTACCTGGACAGGTTCCAGCCCGGATGAAAGATCACCTGGGGCATGTCTTCGGCAATCTCATCAATAAAACTCTTGATTGCCTTTTCCTTGACACCGCATTCTTTTGCAGCCCAGGCCGGGGTATACTGTTCGATAAAATAGCAGAGTTCATCAAATCCGGAGACATACTTGTCGATGAAGGCCTGGTCGTAGAGATCCCGTTTGATGATTTCATGGATGAATCCCAGGAGCAGGGCATAGTCGGTACCGGGTCTCACCTGGAAGAAACGGGTGGCTTTGATACCTGTCATGGTCTGGCGGACATCCACATAGGTGAGGCGGCCGCCGGCTTCGAGCATATCCATGGTCTGGAGGTTTTCGGCGATCCGCAGCGAGGCGAACATATTTCGGCCGAACATCACCAGGTGTTTGGAATTTTTGATGTCGTAGACAAAACCCTTACGGCCCACACCATTGATGGAAAGTGAGGCGTGGTGAGTATTGCGGCCGCAGGTGTTGTCGTGGTTGGTGTAGTTGGGTGAGCCGAACGAGTGGCAGAAGGTCTTGTACATGGCCTGCCAGGGGCCGCCCCGCGAGGAGACCACCAGTGATTCAGGGCCGTACTCTTTTTTGATGGCCTTGAGCTTGTCGGCAATATAGTCGTAGGCGGTGGGCCAGCTGACTTTACGCCAGCGGCCGGCACCGCGGCCGCCTTCACGGATGAGCGGCTGCTGGGGACGTTCATCGTCTTTAACCAGCGCCGGTCCGGCGGAGCCCTTTGCACACAGCGCTCCGTCGAGTATATGCGGATTGCCCTCGATCCATGTCACCTCGTTATTCTCGGTTTCGACACGAATGGGGCAGCGTACAGTGCACATTCCGCACATGGAGTACACGGATTGTTTCATTTTTTCCTCCTTAAAAAAGTCTGCTGACAGCGGCTCGGTTCTACCGGGCCGCTGTCAGTGCAGCACTATAGGGTTGGTGGAGAGGGTATTGATTCCTCCCCACCGGGCACAGTTGACATCTAGCGCATGAACCAGAGCAGGCCTGTGTACTTCAGGCAGGTCAGGATCAGGGCACCGGCCAAAAGACGCTTGAGGAAGATCTCCGGAAGCTTCTTCTGGATCTTCGGTCCAACCATACCGCCGCACATGGCGCCGGCAGCAATACAGACCGCCATGATCCAGTCGGGCTGATAGCCCATCATGACATACTTGGAGATGGCGCCTGCCGAGGTGGCAAAGGTACCGGCGAGGGCGATGGGCACTGCCAGGTACATGGGATAGCCGACCAGGGTGGTCATAAAGGGCATGAACATGAAGCCGCCGCCAACACCGAAGGAGGAGGCGACAACGCCCATGGCAATACCGCCGACCAGCATCAGGATCGGCTTGGCAACAAAGGTCTCACCCCAGAAACGCATCTCAAAGGAAACCGGGTTGAACTTATCGAATTCGATGGAGCCCATCTCAAGGGCCTTGCCGGATTCTTTGGCCTCTTTGACCGCGGCGTTGAATTTCTGGACAATGGCCTTCATGGCCTTTTTCTTCTCAATGGATCCGGGCAGGGACTCGATAAACAGTTTGACACCGATGACAAAACAGATGATGCCCAGGTAGAATTTAAAGGCGGCCAGGTTGAGGTACTTGGCTGACAGCGGGGGGCCAATGAAGAAGGCACCGCAGACGATACCGATGGCAAAGGGGATGGCTACCGGATAGGCAAAGCGCTTCTCCTTGAAGTAGTTCATCAGGCCGGTGATCGGTGAACACAGGGTCAGGAACAGGTTGGTGGGCTTAATGGTGTTACCGGCGTTGATGCCGACGGGGCCCTTGGTTCCGATTACAGTGATCTGAAATGCGGCGGTGAACAGTCCGCCCGCTGCGCCCATGATGACGAACAGCACGCCGATGACGAAGGCGCCGCCGAAGACAACCAGGGGATTCATATAGACGTTACCGGTCTTGAAGAAGAATCCGCGCTTTTCAATGGCAAAGGTATCGACCTTCTGGCCATTGACATAGGCGGCCATGACGGTGCCGGGGGCCAGGTTTTTATAAGGAGACATGGTGGCGGTGAATTTGCCGCTGGCCTTGTCGAGCTGAACGGTGACACCTTCATTCCACTGCTTGGCATCCTTGCCGTGATCAGACATGATCATCCGGGCGTTGCCGCCGGTGTTGGGGCGTTCCTTGACCACGGTGTTGAGACCGAATTTTTTTTCGTGGGTATAGGTCAGCATCTTCCATTGCGCCTCACTGTTGACAGTGCCGAGCATACCCTGGACGCCTGGGTCGATATCACCCCATTTCTTGATCTTGTTGACCTCGACATTGTACTTGAACGGCGGGAAGGCAAAGATTCCCTTGGTCTGTCCCTTGGGGGAGACCTTTGGGGTTGCCAGCTTGTCCGGAGCACTGGTCAGGACGTAGTAGGTGGGCGGGATGGCGGTGTCACCAAAGGCGTTCTTGCCCTTTTTACCCTTGGCAAGACGCTTTTTCTCTTTGGGGCCGAGGGCATCTTTGGCCGAGAACATCTTGTCGGTGGAGATGACGACAAAGAGATCCTCTCCGGCTCCGATGGATCCCTCAACAGTGATCGGGGCACCGGCCTTGACCGATTTGGCACTCAGCTTGGCATCTGCTGCAAAACCAGTTGTACTGATCAGCATGATGCTTGCCAGGGTGACGGCAAGTAGAATTGAAATACGTTTCATGTGGCTCCTCCCATGGTAGTTTTAAAAATCGCTGCCATCTTTGTTTCGTCGCAGCGTTTTGTAAGGGGTAAACATGGTCTAACTCAATGAGTTATTATATTTTCCTGTGCGGCACCTCCTTGCCTGTAAGGACGATTGAAAAAGAAATGGTTTTTTGGGTCTACGTCATGTCAATAATACTGGTTCCACCGACATAGCTTCTTGATTCAAAGCCTGTCATGGCGGTCATTTTTCCGGTTAGTTTGCTGATATTTTTGAGGTTTTTGATGATAATATCGAGGTCGTCCCGTGTTTCGGGGTCA
Organism: Thermodesulfobacteriota bacterium; assembly: GCA_039715055.1. GTDB lineage: Bacteria > Desulfobacterota > Desulfobulbia > Desulfobulbales > Desulfocapsaceae > JBDLID01. Next base: position 16,400 of record JBDLID010000058.1, read on the forward strand.
CGGCTGTCATCGCAGAGAAGCTGGGCTGTTCCCAGGGCGGCAAAAAGCGGTGTGTTGATTTCATGGGCCACGGTGCCGGCCATCTCAATAACGCCCTCAAGCTTCACCCTCATCATCTGTTCTTCCTCAAACTCTCGCTGCATGGTGATGTCACGGGTGATCTCAATGACATATTCCACAGTCCCGTCCGCTCCGACCATGGGGGAAAAGGTCTGCTCAAACCATTGGCAACACTCTTCGTCTCCCAGTTGATGGACAACGGTCAGCGGCAGACCGTTGTCCATAACCTCTTCCAGGGGGCTGGAGATATCGGTCGCTTGCTCAGCCCATTTCCTTGCCTGGTATTTTCTGCCCAGTATCTCCTCTTCCCTCTGACCGGTTGCCCTTAAAAATGTCTGGTTGACAAGGATCACCAGGCGGCTGCGGTCGATGACCAGGAGCTGGGCCCGTAAACAGTCAAGGATATCTGCCAGGAAGCGTTCATTTTCTTCAATCTGTCCGAAGAGCTGGTTGATTTTTCGATAGGTCGCACCATTCTGGATGGCGGTTCCACATGCCTCGGCAGCGGTCACTGCAAAGTTGAATTCGCTTGAGGTGAAGCAGTGCTGTTCTTCAGAAAAGATGCGCAGGACGCCGATGACTTCGCTGTCTACCTTGAGGGGGACAGCCAGCATCGAGCAGATTCCCTCATCGACCAGTTCGTTGCGAAAGTGGACCCGTGGATCGTTTTTGATATCGTATACGGCATACGGTTCGTCAGGGAGCAGCAGACCACATTCGTGATCCTTGACTACGCCGTAACGTTTTCTGAACTCTTCGGATAGTCCGTGGGCGGCAACCAGTTCCAGCTGGTTGTTCTCCGGTTGAATGAGGCGAATGGTACAACCCTTGTGGCAGAGAGTGACAGGCAGTCGCTCAACGATGGTGGTCAGAATTTTATCAAGATCAAGGGTGGAGTTGACCAGCCTGGAAAGTTCCTGGATTTCTTTCATGAAATCAATCTGGTTTTCCATTTCGTTGATCATCCGGGTGTTGGAAATGGCAATACCGGCCTGCTCGGCTAGCGTCATGGACAGGGCAATTTCGTCGTCGGTAAAGGTGTGATCAGATTTTGTCAACAGCCGCATAATGCCGATAATGGAGCCCTGAAACAGGATGGGCAGTGAAAGAATTGACTGGATTCCTTCCTGCCTGGCCCCTTCCGACTCCGGGAGGAGTTCATTTTCGCTGACAGAGCTGGCAACCGGATGGCCGGCTTTAATCATCCCCATGGTTTCGCTGGTATCGATTTCAGGGCGAGACAGGTATTCCAGCGACAGACCATGGGAGGCTCCGAGAACAAACGAATTCGTGGAGCTGTCGAGCAGGCGGATGGTGACCGCATCCACATCGAGCAGTTCCGGGAGCGTTGCGGCGATGTCTTCCATGACCTGCTGGTGGTTGAGATCCATGGCGATGAGCCGGGTCACTCGCTGGAAGACCTGTATGAGTTCACTTCGTCCGCTCACAGGTGATTATCCTTTCAGTACCTTTTCCACTTTGTCTTCCAGTTCGTCCCGATCAATAGGTTTGACACAATACTCGTCGGCTCCGAGACTGATGGCTTCCCTTGCCGTTTCCACTGTCGGATAACCGGTGAGCATGATGGCGTGCATCCGGGGTTGAATCTCCTTGAGAATTCCAAGGACCTCGACTCCGCTCATTTTTTTAAGCTTGATGTCAAGTACGGCCAGGTCGATATGGTGCTGTCTGGCATGATCAATGGCGTCGTCTTCCTCGGTAAAAGTATGGACCGTATGACCCTTCTTCGAGAGGATCTTACCAATGAGTACCGTGGCATCCTGGACATCATCCAACGCGATTATTTCCGCCATATCAAACCTCCTGAATTTTGAAATCCCTGTCCTTAACTATTTTGAAAATCACGAAATATTGTTTCGCCGATGGTGCCGGTCGAAGGGTTAGCTGTTCTGATT
>JBDLID010000059.1:0-17973 GCA_039715055.1 Thermodesulfobacteriota bacterium
GGTTGATAAAGCGGCTCTGCTTGAGGTTTTTATCAAAGGGCGTATGTGAGTGACCTGTAACGATGATATCGCAGCCGGCCAATCCCGCCAGTTCTTCAAAACGGTTTTGATCAGTATCCGGAAAGAGGAACTCGTCACGGTCCTCAGGACTGCCGTGAAAGATACCGATGGTTATGCCCTCCGTTTCAATATGCCTCTCATCAGGTAATGAGCAGAGGTACTTTCTGTTTTTTTTCTTTAGTACCTCGGCAGTCCAGGTATACATCACTCTTTTTTCAGGCTTGGAGGGCTTTTTAAAATCATGGCCTTTGAGCAGTTTGATAACCTTGCGGTCGGTGTTGCCGAGGATTGAAACCGCCTTGTTCTTACGCAGCCATTTCAGGGTCTCATTTGGAAAAGATCCGTAGACAGTGGAGTCTCCACAGTTGATGACAAGATCGAGGGCAACATTTGCGACATCTTTTTCAATGGCCTGCAATGCCGGATAGTTGCCATGGATGTCGGAGATTAGGAGAATGAACATTGGTGAGCAGTTAGAGGAGAGGACCGAGAAGAAGGGAGGTGTTTTCCTTGAATTTGACCAGCCAGGATTTACCAGCCAGTTCACTGCTGTTCACAGTGACAGACTGTTTTTCATAATTTTTTTGGAGCAGGCGCAGTTTCTGTGTGAAATCTTTATTGTAGATGAAAAGCGTGGTCTCAAAGTTGAGCCAGAAGCTGCGCATATCGAGATTGACTGAGCCGAACAACGAGAAATTACCATCTACAGTAATGGTTTTTGAGTGAAGCAGGCCGCCATTGTACAGAAAAATATCGACACCGCTGTTGATGAGGTTTTCGAAACGGGCCCGGGCAGCCCAGTGGGCCAGGTGGGAGTCACTGTTCTGAGGCAGGATAATCTGTACATCGACGCCTCTTTGGCCTGCTGAATACAGTGCAATGAGCAGGGACTCGTCGGGAACAAAATAGGGGGTGGTGAGAATAATCTCCTTACGCGCCGTGTAGATGGTGGTCAGCAGCAGATTGTGAATGGCCTCCGGCGTAAATCCGGGACCGGAGGGAACCACCTGGACGGCGGTTCTGCCTGCTGCCTGGCCAGGGGTGACATCGGCAATTTTTCTTATTATTTCAATATCCTCATCGAGGCTTCGTGAGGTTGGGCGGTCCCTGTCGTTGTCAAGAAACCAGTCACTGATAAAGGTGCCGGCAAGACATTCCACTGCCGGTCCCTGGAGTCGTACCATGACGTCGATCCACCTGCCAAGGTTTCCGTTCTGTTTAAACAGGGCCGGATCAACCATGTTCTGGCTGCCGGTATAGGCAATTTTACCATCAATGAGAACCAGTTTGCGGTGATTACGGATATCAATGCGAACAAAAAGAGCCTTGATCAGGCCGGCGGGTAGTGATTCCACCATCTTGATACCGGCCTCTTTCATGCGGGTGGCAGTGGGGCTTGCGAGAAAGTCTTTGGAGCCTATTGAGTCGAGGAGGATTCGGCATGTGACCCCTCGCTGACTGGCTTTGATCAGGGCTTCTGCCACCCTGTCTGCGTCACCGCCCTCGCGCCAGATATAGAACTGGAGATGACAGGTGGAGCAGGATTCATTGATATCATGGAGGATGGCTGCCATGATGTCATCGAAATTTTCGATGATCTCCAGCAGGTTGCCGCCGAGTGTTGGAATATTGACCAGGCTGTCGGCCTGGCTGAGGATGGGGAAACATTCAGGAGGAATATCGTCCAGCTTTGCGGAAGTATTGTTGTTCAGGGTGGAAAGCCATTGATGGTAATGTTCCAGTGATTCCTCGGCTCTCGCAGCCCTGCGGTCGCCGATTCTGTTTTCTCCAAAGAGCAGATAGACAATACCGCCGAGAAGAGGCAAAAAGAGGATGATGAGGAGCCAGGCAAGGGAGACGGAATGGGATCGTTTCCGCATGATGACACGGATGGAAAGTCCTATTCTTACGGCAAGATCGACCAGAAAAAGGGATGTGGATATCAGTTGATAACTCCAGTGATACGCTTCGGTTTCCATGAGTTGATCTTGAGACGGTCTCTCTCTAAGTGGTGACCACGTTCATAATTGTTATGCTGGCTTATGAAAAAATATCATGGACAGTCATGATGCCATAATATTTTTACAAGTTATATTCATACTATATTACAATGTCCTTGATGAAGATAGAAATCATTATTTTTCTCTGGCGCTAAAGAGATTAACAATGGTAGAAGTATAAAATTTAGTACCTGTGCATCAGTAGAACTATTGTGGTATATTTGTGCAGGAATTTTCAATCAAAAGGTAACTGTTCAGAGAATTATAGTTGATTGGCTACTTTCGCTGATTAGTTACGTCAAAAGTATCAAATAAAATTCGTTATGGTTGAATCGGAAGAAATACACTCAGTCAATAAGGTCAAAGGCTTTGCCGCATCAGCTGTGGCTGCCGGAATACGATACAGTGACCGGCTTGATCTCGGCCTCATCTACAGTGAGACGCCAGCGGTCACTGCAGGCGTTTTCACAACAAATCAGGTCAAGGCCGCTCCGGTCCTGATTGACATTGACCGTCTTAAGCAGGGCAGGGCGCAGGCCATTCTCGTTAACTCCGGAAGTGCTAATGCCTGCACCGGTGAACAGGGAATGGAGGCTGCTCTTACGACTTCAAGGCTCTGCGCGGAAAAGCTCGGTATTGATGAAGAGATGGTTCAGCTTTCATCCACCGGCGTCATTGGTGAACAGCTCAACGTCCAGGCCTTTGAGAGTTCAATGAACGATCTGGTCAAGGGGCTTTCGCCGGATAATTTCGAAGAGGTTGCCCGGGCAATCATGACAACGGATACGGTTTCTAAAACCGTTTATAAGACCGTGATGATCAACGAGTGTGAGATCAACTTCATGGCCATGGCCAAAGGGGCCGGAATGATCATGCCCAATATGGCCACCATGCTCGCATTTGTCATCACCGATGCCCAGATTACCTTTTCCCAGTTGCGAAGGGCCCTCCAGCGATCAGTGAGCAGGACATTCAACCGGGTTACCGTGGACGGAGACACATCGACAAATGACATGGTTCTTGTCATGGCTAACGGTTCGGCTGAAAATCCCTGGATTGATGAAGACAACCCGATAGATCTCGATCAGTTTCAGGGAGCCCTTGAATCGGTTATGAAAGAGTTGGCCCTGATGATCGTCAGTGATGGTGAAGGGGCGACAAAAACCATCATTGTTCGGGTATGCGGTGCAAAAAGTGAAGGCGACGCCGAACAGATTGCCAGGACCATTGCCAATTCCAGCCTGGTTAAGACCGCATTTTTTGGTGAAGATGCCAACTGGGGACGAATTCTTGCCGCCATGGGCCGGGCTGGAGTGAGGATTTATCCGGACAGGGTTGATATTGCTTTTGGAGATGTGAAGGTGGTTGAAAATGGTCTGGCCGTGGGAGGGGATTCAGAGGCCAGGGCAACCGAGGTGCTCAAACAGAAAAATATTGCACTGTCAATTGATCTCAAAGATGGAACAGGCTGTGAGGAAGTTTATACCTGTGATTTTTCTCTGGATTATGTGAAGATCAATGCCGACTATCGGTCATAACAGGCTACCTTGATTTTCAAGGTAGCCAATAGCTTTTTTACATGATCCTGACAGATAACAAATAGTGATGAAAACCAGCAGAATCTGCTATCGCCTTTCCGATCACGGCTGTGTTGACCGGATTTTGAAAAGACTCGCAAAACGTTTTCTGCTCAAGCAGAAAAATGAGGTAACCCGTACAATCGAGTACCTCGATTCGTTTGACTGGCGTCTCTTTGGCAAAGGTGTAGTCTGTTATCGACAGGGGGGGAGATATAGTGTCGTCGATCTGGCTGGGGAAAAAGAGGTCGTGTTTCACGGGTCGCAGAAAAAATATCCGGCGATGGCTGATTTTTCTGATCCTGACAGCTACCCGGTTTTAAAAGCTCTGGGACCGATTCGCTCACTCATGGGCCTGGGAATGATGAGGCGCAGCCGGTTGGAGTGTGATCTGCTCAACAGAGACCGTAAGACTGTTGCAAGGATGGTGATACGAAGGGATTTCGGTATTGAAGATAAGAAATCTCCTGATTTTGGCGGAATGCTCCTCGTTGAAGCGGTCCGAGGCTATGAGAAGGATTTTTCCCGGGTGGAAAAGATTCTGCTGGCTAGCGGTCTGGGCAAAGATTTTACTGAAGACAATCCTCTCCGCAGGCTGCTCGCCTCCCGGAACAAGAAGGTTCTCTCATACAGCTCAAAGCTCAGTTTTACGTTCGATAATGATATCAATCTGCCCAAGGCGGCACAGTCCATTTTTCTTCACTTGCTTGAGGCGGTCAGGATTAATCACCCCTGGGTCATAGCTGATATCGATACCGAATTTCTTCATGATTTCCGTGTCGCTCTAAGAAGGAGCCGCTCACTCCTGTCCAGTCTCAAAAAACTTCTCAGGCCTGAAGTCTACATCCACGGTCAGGAGATGCTCAAAGAGATAACTTCCCATACCGGCATGGTTCGAGATCTTGACGTCTATATGCTTGAAAAATATCGTTATCTCAGTATGCTGCCAGGGGAACTTCATGGTGGGCTTGAAGAGTTCTATCTTGATCTGGCCAGACTGCGCAAAGATCAATTTCTCAAAATGAAGCGTTGGCTGCAGGGAGAGCGTTACCAGGAGTTAGTCGATGACTGGCAGCGACTTTTGAAAAATGATTTGACGACTTCTTTTAAAAAGAAAGGCAGAGGTGGCTGCCGACAGCTTGCCTGCAAGGCAATTGAAAAACGTTTTTCCCGGATTGTCGGAGATGGTGAGCTGGTTACTGAGGACAGTCCGGATGACGCCCTTCATCGCCTCCGGATTCAAGGTAAAAAACTCCGTTATCTTTTTGAGTTTTATGGATCGTTTTTTTCTGCCGACAATGAGCAGCGATTTCTTAGACAGCTTAAAAAACTGCAGAACAACCTGGGAACATTCAACGATATTTCGGTTCAAAAAGAGATGTTGTTTAATTACCAGAAACAGCTCAAGGGAAGAACAAAGCGAAGTCTTGCCATTGCAGCCTCCCTTGGAGGGTTGGTTACTGCCCTTGAGGATGAGCATTCCCGAGTGAGAAAAAAGTTTTCCAGGACATTTTCTGACTTTGTCTGTGACGAAAACAGAAAACTTCTGCTGGATCTCGTACAAACGGATCCTGGCAGGTCATAATAATTTCATCATGTCGCCGTTATGAAGATCATCGCCCTCTATTCGAGCAAAGGTGGAGTAGGTAAGACGGCTGCCGCCGTCAATCTGGCTTATGCCTCTGCATGCCGCGGCATGAACACATTGCTTTGCGATCTTGATTCCCAGGGGGCGGCCGGCTACTATTACCGGATCCGGCCAAAATCAAAATTCAATCGCAAGAAGTTTCTCCAGGGTAACCTTGAGAGCTATATTCGAGGGACCGACTTTCGTCGACTTGACCTGCTGCCGGCTCATTTTTCTTTCCGAAATCTCGACCTGGCACTTGATCGGCAGAATATCGATGGTAAAGCTTTTAGAAAACTGCTGAAACCTCTTGGTGATGAATATGACATTCTGATCCTCGACTGCCCGCCGAACATGACCAGGCTGTCGGAAAACATCATCAGGGCAGCAGATCTGGTGGTTACGCCATTGATCCCGACGACTCTCTCGGTCCTTGCCTTTGCTCAGCTGGTGAAACTTTTCGACAAGCTGGAAGTGAAGAGATCTAAACTGTGCTGCTTTTTTTCGATGACTGAAAGGCGCAAAATAATGCATGTGGATACGATCACCCGTTTTCGTAAGAAAAAATCATTTCTCAGAAGAATGATCCCTTACCTTGCCGATATTGAGAAAATGGGTATTCATCGCAAACCTGTGGCAGCCACGGCACCGAGATCAAGGGCGGCTGAGGCCTATAACCGTCTCTGGCTTGAGATATATCACCGATCTGAAAAATATGACCGCAACGGTGGCTGATGGTTCCATGAGTAAGCAACCGAACTGCCGTCACTGCATCCACTACTATATCACCCATAAAACTGAACGTCCGTACGGGTGCCGGGCCATGAATTTCGAGAGCTCCCGAAATCCAGCCCGTCTGGTCTACCAGTCCTCAGGGATACAGTGTCAGCTCTACTCACCTAAATCAAACCAATCAAAAAAATCAGGCGTCTAAGTGAACAGCCTGTGTCAGGCAGATGAAAAAAAAGCAGATGTGCTGCCAGGATACACCACCCAGTCAACCCAAATCGTTTATCGGTTTTTTTACCGATCTGCTGCGTGACAGCTGGCAGACCAGTGTGGTGCTTCTCAAGATCACCATCCCGGTGATCATTGTTGTGAAGATCCTCACCGAGCTGGGTGTGGTCGGGATCCTGGCTAAGATTCTTGATCCGCTTATGGGCGTTATGGACCTGCCCGGTTCCATGGGGTTGGTCTGGGCCACTGGTATGCTCACCAATCTCTACGGGGCCCTGGCCGTTTTTGCCAACCTGGCAACTGCCAGCGACATCACTGTCGCCCAGGCCACCACCATCGGCGCCATCCTTCTTTTTGCCCACTCGCTGCCCGTAGAGATGTCCATCACCAAAAAAGCAGGTGCCGGTTTTTCTGCTATTCTTGCCCTGCGTATTGGTTCCGCGTTTATCTACGGCACCCTTTTGGCCTGGAGTTGTCGATTGCTTCAGGTGTGGCAGCAACCGGCCAACATCATCTTCCAACCAACAGAAAGTGATACGGGATTGTTGTCCTGGATTATCTCCCAGGCGGAGTATCTTGTTCTTATCATGGTGATCATCTTTGCTCTGCTTTTCATGATGAGAGTACTGCGGATAATCGGTTTGCTCGATCTCATCGAACGGCTTCTGGCTCCCATTCTTCCTTTCTTCGGCATGAGTCGGCGCGCCGCTCCGCTCACTGTGATCGGAATGATCGTAGGTCTTGGCTACGGCGGAGCTCTCATTCTTCGCGAGGCCGCCTCCGGTAAACTGACAAGGCAGGATATTTTCAACTCCCTGGCCCTGATGGGAATCTGTCACGGTCTTATTGAAGACACCCTGCTGATGGTGGCCATTGGTGGAAGTCTGAGTGGCCTTTTATGGTTAAGGATACTCTTCTCACTGATGTTCATTTTTATTCTTGTACAGATCCAGAAATTCATCCGCATGAAAACAAATAATGGGGCCTAATGACCAATCAACCCAACAATCTGAGGTGGCGGGATGAAGCTTTCCCTATTCGGTGAAAAGTTCAGTGAAGGTGCCGGAATTCTCTCGCTGATGGATGATCTGGGCAATGCCCTTGCCTCCGGCAGTGATAATCTGATAATGATGGGAGGCGGCAATCCGGGCCATGTGACTCCTTTTTCGGAGGTGGTCCGTCAGCGTTTATCCAGGATCAGCAATGATCCGGAACAGTTTCACCGCCTTGTCGGTATCTATGACCCTCCTCAGGGAGACAAGGATTTCCTCAAGGCCCTGGCAGGGATGCTGCGCAGGGAATTCGGCTGGGACTTAAGCGAGGAAAATATCTGCCTGACTAACGGAAGCCAGGCCGGTTTTTTTATCCTGTTCAATATGTTTGCAGGCAGCTGCTCCGACGGCAGCCATAAAAAGATTCGTCTTCCCCTGGCACCTGAATATATCGGCTACAGTGATCTTGGTCTCGATGACGATTTTTTTATCTCATCAAAACCGAAGATTGAACACTTAAGCGACAATCAGTTCAAGTATCATGTCGATTTTTCCGCCATGAACCCCGGAGAGGAGACCGGCGCCATCTGTGTATCACGACCGACCAACCCCACCGGCAACGTCATCACCGACGAGGAACTTGGCGGTCTGGATCAGATGGCCTCACGCCTTGGGGTTCCCCTGATCATCGACAATGCCTATGGACTGCCGTTTCCCGGCATCGTCTACTGCGACGCCTCTCCAATCTGGAATGAAAATATTATCCTCTGTCTTTCACTTTCCAAACTCGGCCTGCCCGCAGTCCGTACCGGTATAATCGTTGCCGCTCCTGAGATTATCAAGGCAGTATCCGGAGTCAACAGCGTGATGAATCTTGCCACCGGCAGCTTTGGGGCCGTTCTGGCCCAGGAGATGGTTGACAGTGGTCAGATCCTGAACCACAGCAGGGAGATGATCAGACCTTTTTATGAAGAAAAGATGAAGCGGGCTGTGGAACACTTCAACAGGGAACTCCAGGGAGTGCCTTACCATATTCATAAGCCGGAAGGAGCCATGTTTCTCTGGATATGGTTTGAAGACCTGCCCATCACCAGCCTGGAGCTCTACAATCGTCTCAAAAGTCGTGATGTACTTGTTGTTTCGGGCCATTATTTCTTTCCCGGCCTTGAAGAAAACTGGCCGCACAAGAATCAATGTATCCGTGTTACCTACTCCCAGGATGACTCTATGGTTGCTAAAGGGATCAAGCTTATTGGTGAGGAAGTCCGCAAGGTTTACGATCAGAATTGTTGAGCAGGACAACCTCATTGGATTGTAAATTGCATGGGTTTTTATTGTCTATCTCAGCAACCGAAGATATTGTCTTCATAAAAAATATCTTTTTCAGGCGTCATCGTTGACCAGGCCTCTTTCCGAAACCTTAAGAAACAGGTATGATAAGCTGTTTTGGTAAAGAGAATCTGCTCATAAATGGAAAATTATTGTTTGTTCCCGGATTACGTTGAATCTGTTACGTTGTGGCATTCTGTCAATATGCTTTCCTGTTAATGTTTTACAGGGTACCTTGAAAAATTAGGATTTTCGCTCAAGATCAAGGAACAGGAAAAATTAATAAGCGCAGCATATAATTGATATGTGAGCATTTTAATTTTTCCTGTGACGTTGGGATTGAGCGCAAAGGCAATTTTGCAAGGTGGCCTACAATCTGATTTGATGGCTAAACCATTTTTAAGATACCAGAGGATTTACCTTTTCACAGGAGTGCTCCTCCTGTTGCTGGCATCCGTTCTTCCGGCACATGGCGAGTGTGTCAGGGGAGACTGCCGTAACGGCAAGGGTGTCTGGCTCAGTGAAGACGGTCAGCGTTACAGCGGTACCTTTGTCAACGGCATTATCGAAGGATTTGGAACCCTGCGGCGCAGTGATGGACTCCGTTATAAAGGACTGTTTAAAAACGGTAAATTTTCGGGTCATGGTACTCTTGAGGAACCTGACGGCCGGCGTTACAAAGGTGAATTCCAGGATGGTGTCATCCATGGTCACGGTACCTTGACCATGGCCAATGGTACCCAGTATATCGGTGGATTTGACCTGGGCCGCTTCCAGGGCAAGGGCGCTCTGTTCTATAGCGACGGCCAGGAGTTTCAGGGGGAGTTCCGCAACAACTCCATTCATGGTCATGGAAAGCTGATTTATAAAGACGGCAGCTGGTACGAGGGTGACTTCCGTAACGGTAAGCCGTATGGAATCGGTACCAGAAAGTATATAGACGGCAGTCGCTATGCCGGCGGTTACCGGGAAAAAATCAGGGTAGGTGAAGGAATCTACGAAGCCGCCGACGGATCCCGATACAAGGGTTCGTTCAAGCGGGATATGTTCAACGGTAAAGGGGAACTGCGTTATCCCGACGGCAGGACATACAAGGGGACGTTCAAGGACAACTACCGTCATGGTAAAGGCGTTCTGACATACACAGACAGAACGCGCTACAAGGGTGAGTTCGTCAAAGGAAAGCAGCACGGCAATGGAACCCTCTACTATCCTGACACCAGTCATTACGAGGGAGAGTTTAGAAATGGACGACGCCACGGAAAGGGTAAACATTTTTTTGCCGATGGTGCCGTTTATGAAGGAGAATTTGAAAAAGGGTTGATCAACGGCATGGGAACCCTGGTCGACAGCGAAGGAAGAAGTTATACCGGTAACTTTAAGAACGGAGCCCCTTTGGAAAAGGGAACCCCGTTTGACCGGACCGCCTCACCTTCAGTGCCTGTTGCCGGAGGTGGAGTTAAAAAGGGAGAAGCAGGCGATCAGGCCTATACCCTTTTCCGTGGACGGATTTACTCAAATGAAGGGGAAAAGCCCATGCCGCTGACCGCTGAAGGCAGCTATAGCTTCCCGGACGGTTCCAGGTATAACGGCATGCTCAAAGATGGCTTGATGCACGGTGACGGTGAGATTCTATATCCTTCAGGAGATCGCTATACAGGAGCCTTTCGCCATGGCAAGCGTGAAGGTGCAGGCACCTATCACTACAGCGATGGCCGCAAGTACGAGGGACAATTCAGATCGGGAATCAAGGAAGGTCAAGGTATATTCACTTATCCCGATTCCACAGTCTACCGTGGTGAGTTCAGGAAAGATCACTTCAGTGGGGCTGGCAAGTATTTTTTTGCCGACGGCAGTTACTATGCAGGAAATTTCAAATTTGGCCGTTTTAATGGTCACGGTGTTCTGACCTACGGCGATGGCGCTGTTTATGAAGGTGACTTCAAGGATGACCTGCCCCATGGTGACGGCACGCTGCGTTCAAGAGACGGCAGCCATTACGAAGGCGAGTTCCGGGACGGCAGGAGAAATGGCCTTGGCCGGCTGACTCTTACCAACGGCAAGGTTTACGAGGGAATGTTTAAAGACGATGAGTTTGTATCTGAACGGTAAATGTGATGCGTTGGAGTTATAAGAACGTCCATTATGGGCTGAAAAAAGAGGGTTTGCTCGGTTCCGGTTTTCTCGACGAGGCCGAAGTTGAGCAGTCATTGAACGAATACGGTCGGGCAGGGTGGGAGCTGGTCTCCCTGATCGAGATTCATGACGGCCTGCTTGCCATTTTCAAGCAGCCACTTGGTGAAATATCCAGCAGACCGGAACCAGTGCAGAAAGCGGTCCCGGCCCCGGTTGTAAAAGTGGAAGAGCAGATTGTAGAACCTGAAGCAAAGGCCCGTGAGTCCTCTTCCAGACCCGTTATTCATCAGTCGTCTGAAAAGTCGGAAACAGGAACAGTAAATAAGCAGAAAGAAGAGAACAGCAATGGAATTGGTTCCATCCGTATCGAGTGAGGTCCAGAACCGCCCACTGGTTGAGTCATTTTTTGCCGTTGACGCAACTGTTGGCGAGTGGATGCGGACCATACGTCGCCACATTCACCGTTTTCCCGAACTGTCATACAGGGAAGAAGAGACAGGACGTTATGTCATTGAACGTCTCAAAGAGATCGGTGTCAACCGGGTCAGACAGCTGGCGCCCACCGGCATTGTTGCCGAATTCGGTGCAGATACAGGCCCCCTTGTCTGTCTTCGTTGCGATATGGATGCTCTGCCGCTCCAGGAGGATACAGGCCTTGAGTTCAGCTCAAGCCGTGAAGGAATAATGCATGCATGCGGTCACGACGGGCATATGGCCATGCTGCTCGGCGCTGCCTGTCTGCTGCGTAAACTCGACCTCAAGGGGCGGGTTCGTCTTCTTTTCCAACCGGCCGAAGAGAGTGGCAACGGTGCAGTGAAGATGATCGATCAGGGATGCCTTGACGAGGTCGAGGCCATTTTCTGCGGCCACATCGACACCCATCACCGAACTGGTTTGATTACTGTCGATGAAGGGATTATCTGTGCCTCTGCCGATCCATTTTCCATCAGAGTTACCGGTCGCGGCGGACATGCAGCAAGACCCCATGAAGCAGCAGACGCTCTGGTTGCCGCGGCAAGCCTGGTGACCACTCTCCAGACCCTGGTCTCCCGTGAAAAGGATCCCAATCATGCGGCAGTAATAACCATCGGTAAACTCCAGGCCGGCGACTCCCATAATATTATTGCCCGTGAGGCACTGCTGGAAGGCACTGTGCGCTCAACCCATGCAGAGACCCGCAAACAGACACTCAAAGGGCTGAGAAGAATTGTCGATTCACTGGCTGTCATGTACGGTGTGGAAACCGAACTTGAGTTTCATCACGGTCTTCCTGCGGTGCTGAATTCCCAACCCGCCACAAGTCTCGCAGCCAAAGCTGCCCAGGCCATCGTCGGTCGTCAGCATGTCATCTCCCAGGGACCATCGAGTCTTGGCAGTGAGGATTTTTCCAACTACCAGCACCATGTTGACGGCTGTATGGTCAGGTTTGGTGCAGAACCTGGTAACCACGCAGGACCGGCCCATTCCAATAATTTTGATTTCGACGAGGAAGTGCTGCCGATAGGTGCCGCCTGGTATGCCGCCGTTGCCTGGGAATTCTTACGTACCGGACCAAGATGATTTTCAGTTATTGGAAGCAGTCTTTCTTGTTCCACCAAAAAACTGAATACGAGAAGAGATGAGCGTGCAAAACGGCCAGAGCAACCTGGAAGAGGTGATTCACTTTGCTCCCAGCAATCCCTTCACTCTCGGGGTTGAACTTGAGTTCCAGACCCTTGACAGGGAGACCCTCAACCTTGCCCCGCTGGCACCGATCCTTCTTGATTCCGCTCCGGCGATTCTCCAGCCGCGGATAACCCATGAATGGATTCGTTCTATTCTTGAGATCCGTACCGGCATCTGCCGCTCCGTTTTCGATGTGGAAAACGATCTCCTTCAGACCTGTTCCATGGCAGAAGAACTCGCTGCAGATCACAACTGTCTGCTCTTTGCCGCAAGTCTTCACCCCTTTGCTGACCCCAAAGACCAGATTCTCACCGCTGATAACCGATATGAACGGATCATGGAGGAACTGCAGATCGTTGGCCGTCGTTTTATCTCTCAGGGATTTCATGTCCATGTGGGCATGAAGGATGGCGACAACGCCATTAAATGCTGTGATCTGATTCAACCGTATCTGCCCCTGTTTGTAGCTCTATCAGCCTCCAGTCCCTATTTTTGTGGTGAGGATACCGGCCTTCAGTCCTATCGAACCAAACTTTTTGAGGCCTTGCCTCTTGCTGGCATCTATGAACGAATCAAGGACTGGGACCATTTTATTGAAGAGGTCAGTCTGCTTAAAAAAGTTGGAGTCATTGAATCAATCAAGGATCTCTGGTGGGATGCGAGACCGCATCCCAGCTTTGGAACCCTGGAGATAAGGGCCTGTGATCTGCCGATTCGTTATAGTCATATTCTCGGCCTGGTTGCTCTTGTTCAGGCCTTTGTTGCCACCCTGTGTCAGGAACATCCCAGGCTGGAAACCTATAGTCAGCAGGTCCTGCGCTGCAATAAATGGCAGGCAGTACGCTATGGAATAGATGGCTCCTTCATCGACCCGCTGGGTTACCTGACAGATGAACGGATCTCCATTGGTGAGGCGGTTAAACGACTGATTAAAAAAAGCAGGCCCATGATCGACAGGTTTCAAACACAGCGATATATTTCCATGCTGGATCATATTTTTGAAAACGGTCCCGGCTCAGTGTTCCAGCGGCGCCTGTATAAAGAATATGGTGATTTTAATAAAGTCATTACAAGGTTGCACAATGAATTCTGGAACTGATTGATCAGCAGTCATCTTGTCTGGTGAATCCGGCATATGATTAATCCAAATTTATTCAAAACAATAGACTATGTACGATAAATCCATTATTGCCTCAGGTCATGAACTGGTCAGTGAGGCGGCGGCAAGAGTCCTTGAACAGGGTGGTAACGCATTTGATGCTGTGGTCGCCGCTGGTTTTGCCTCCAGCGTTGTCGAGCCGGCCCTGACCAGTCTCGGCGGCGGCGGTTTGTTACTTGGTCACAGTGCGGCCATTGGCCAGGACCTGTTTTTTGACTTTTTTGTCGACACACCGGGCAAGGATTCATCCGTCAGCCTTGATGAACCCCATTTTTTCCCGGTTACCGTTTCCTTTTCAGGTTCGGACCAGGATTTTAATGTGGGCATGGGCTCAGTGGCGGTCCCAGGCACTCTCAAGGGACTGCTGCATATCCATGAACGTCTTGGCCATATGAATCTCAGGGATGTGATGACCCCGGCCATTGAATATGCCAGGGGCCACCAGGTCAATGAGCAGCAGGGGACTTTTTTGCACCTCCTGAAACCCATTATGAAATTAATGGAGCCGGGGCGTGCACTCTATCAACCGGAAGGACAGTACCTTGTGCCTGGCGCAACTCTTGTCAACTCAGACCTGGCCCAGTTTCTTGAGCAGATCGTTCTTGACCGAGGGGATTCATTTTATCTTGGCGATATCAGCAAAAAAATCCATGAGGAAATGGTCAATGGTGACGGACTCCTGACCAGGAAAGATCTGGCGGATTACCGTGTTTACGAACGTAAGCCACTGACTGTTAATTATCGCGGAAACCGTTTTGTAACAGCCTCGACTCCATCCATGGGTGGTCCATTGATCGGTCTCTCCCTTGGACTGCGGGCAAAGGCAGATCCTCCTGCCTACGATTGGGGAACTATCGAGCATTTGACCCGGTTGACCGGTTTGATGAAGGAGGTTGAAAAACTCCGCAGTGAAGGGGTGAGCTCTGCGGAAACACTATCCGCATTTCTTGAAGACAGTGACCGGGTCAAAGTGTCGGAAGACTCCATTCGTCTTTTTCCAAGAGGAACCACTCATGTTTCAATTGCCGATAAACACGGAAACTGTGCGTCAATGACCAGTTCCAACGGTGAAGGCTCCGGCTATTTTGCGCCAGGTACCGGTGTGATGCTCAACAACATGATGGGCGAAGACGATCTTCATCCTGATGGGTTTCATTCCAGCCCTCCCGGATTGCGAGTCGGTTCAATGATGTCTCCTTCCCTGCTGGTTCGTGACGGAGAGGTCAGGCTGGTGATCGGCAGTGGAGGGTCTAAAAGGATTCGAACAGCCATCAGCCAGGTGTTGAGCCAGGTGGTCGATTTCAACAGACCGCTCCAGAAAGCAGTTGACGCCCCCAGGCTCTATCTTGACGGAGACCTGCTCCAGGTGGAACCGGGTTTTGCCCCTGAAGTGATTAAAGGTCTGTCTGAAATCATTGAAGTGAATCAGTGGCAGGATAAGGATGTTTATTTCGGTGGTGTTCATGCCGTGGTTCCCGGCAAGGAAGGGGCAGGGGACGGCAGGAGAGGTGGTATTGTCAGAATCGTCAGCTAGATTTTAACCAGAATTTTCAAGGTGGCCTGTAAAGCTTTCAAGCTTTTCGCTACGATCCTGATGAAAAATCCGAGCTAAGCTCAAACTTAACCCGGTGGGTAAAAAATACCCGGTCGGATGGAGACATGGGTAAAAATTTTTCAAATAAGTGTTGCAAGGCCAGGAGGGACGAAAATGGCCTGAATAATTAGTTTATACAATTACAGGTAGTTGGGTGTAAATAGCCATTCTGGCATCATCCTTGAAACAACAAGGGCAAAATGAAACACGACGACTTCATTTTTTCTTCCCCTCCCATACGCCCGCTTGAATAGGTCAAGCGGGCGTTTTTTTTTAAACTCCGTTCCCGATCCCTGCATCAACCAGCCCCTTATTGATCATGCCTGGTCATCACCTTGATAAAATTCTCAACAAGCAGGGGGTTGAATTTGGACCCCTTTCCACTTCTTAGCGTATTAAAAACAATTTCAGAAGAAGAGGCTCGATGATAGCATCTCCGGCTGCGCATGGCATCGAAGACATCAGCGATGGTAACCATCTGGCTGACAATATGGGTCTTCCAGTTGCTGCCAAGGTTGGGGTAACCTCCTTTGCCGTCGTAATCGATATGGTGCTCAAGGGCAACCAGGGGTGCAAGTATGGGAATATTTTCAAGGGTTGTTACATAATGGGCACCCTTGGTCGAGTGACCATTGATGACTTTTCTTTCGTTTTCATCGAGTTTTCCGGCCTTGTTGAGAATTTCATCCGGGATGAATGTTTTGCCGATGTCATGGAGAGTGGCAACGATACCGATGTCGTAGAGGTGTCGCCCCCTGAACCCCAGTGATTCTGCCTGGGCAAGGGTAAGTATGCACACATTGACCACATGGGTGAAAGTGTATTCGTTTTCATCCTTGAGGGTGGCAAGCATTGAAAGCGGCGACAGGTTCTCAGAAAAACAGTTAACAAACGATGCGATGACCTTCTGTACACCGCGAAGATCACAGCTGGAGTTTTTCTGAATGGAAAAATAGAGCTCTTCCAGCAGCACTGTCTGCTCGTTCGAGAGGAGCTGCAGCTTGTTAAAGATTTCCTGCCCCTTGTCACTGAGTGTTGTCACTGCTGCAGCGTTTACTTTACCAGTTTGGTCTTTAAGGTTCAGGTTGCCGTAGACAATTGAGTCGCTGCCTTTTGATATTTTGTCTCCCGGCGAGGCGAGATCGGCGAGAAGAAGGGTGAGGTCTTTTTTCTTAAGACCTGATTTAAAGGCAAGGTGGCTGATCCCTTTTTGCTTGAGTATGGTGATGAGAAGACCAAAGTGCTTGGCCTCTTCCGCTCTGATCGCCTTATTGTTGATGACGAGATCATCATCAATCACCATCAGAATGAGTTCACCTCTGCCCCTGAGGATTTTGCTGAGGTCACCATAGGCACTGTTTGTCATCTCAATTACGCTGTCATGACGTGGGCCAAGCAGTCTCGAGTTGGTGACAATGGTGCGCAGTTGAAAGAGAAAATTATGAATCGTCTTTTGCAGGGCGTCAGCCTTCCGTCTTCGTCGTCGTCTCATGATCTGTGAAAACCCTGTTCATTTGAAGACAGCAGTTGGCTGCATATTTTACGGGTATCCTGGTCCGTCATTTTCAGACCGTAGCTGAGCAGCGCTTTACGCTGTTGCGGATGATATCCCTTGAGCGAATAGAAGAGGGTTCTTTTCATCTGGAGGAGACGGTTTGGAAACAGGGGCCAATGACTCTGTGCAAGTTTGGTGAGCGATGACAGAGCGCGTTTATCACCGAAGCGGCCCAGGGCTAAAATCAGTTTGATATTGCGGTCAAAGCTTGATTCCTGGAGAAATTTGAATTCAAGCAATTTGAGCAGATCGGTTGTGAGGTCTGTAAGGACATATCTGCTGCAGGCATCAATCCCCTGGTCAACAGGGTGGGAATTATCACTGTGCAGCATATCGCGAATCTTCTGTATGGCAGCCTGGTCCTTTAGGGGAAGGAGCAGGTCGAGGGTACCATTGACAACCGATTGGTCGTCGTGATTCAGCAGAGGCCTGAGCAGAGGCGCGGCGCCGCCTACGCCGAGATGACTGATAAGGACGAGCAGTTTCTTAACCTTTGCCGCGTTGGCAGAGGGGATTGCTTTGAGGGTTGCGGTAAGGGCTTCGATACGATAGCTCTCAAAGACTTTCAGCAGCGGGCTCTTCTCTGTGATTTCCTGCTGCATGGCAAGGAGGTTGAGGAGTTGATCGTGTGCGGCAGGTCCCAGAGTGATCAGAAAATCGCACAGTTCTGTTTGCTGTTTTGCACCGACTTCATCGAGTGTTGTCACAATGCAGTCAAGAAAATCTGCATCCTTCATTTCATCCACAAAATTCTGAGCCAGGCTGCGGATCTCTTCGGATTCAGCCTCTTTTGTATGGCTGATAAAGGCTGTGTGGATCGTCTGCAGAAGAAGAGTCTCTCCTCTTTCGGGAAGTTCGTAAGCAAAATCCATTACCTTGTTGGCGAGATCTTCATATTCCGGGGCATTTTGGGTCTGATCCATGAAAATCAGGTTAACCCGGATGATCTGTTTTTCAAGATAGGGCTCTTCCATTGTGGCCAGATAGTGCTCCAATGGGAACCCGGGCACAGATTGACGAGCTTTGTGATCTCCGGCGGAGAGATGGTTCAGTGTGTCCTTGTACTCTTTACTGACAGGTGCGGCCGCACCACTTTCTTTAAGGAGAATGTCAAGGTCCTGCCTGGGCAGAGGAGTCGCCCGGCTGACCTCAGGAGGAGAGAGGCTGGCCAGTCTGGTCAAAAGAGAAATCAGGCTTTGCGAGACAGCTCCCTTTCCACCTTGAGCATGAGTGACAAGGCTTTCAAGAAGTTCCTTTGAAAACCCCCTGAGAAAGAGCTCTGGCCGGCTGCCTTCCAGTCGTTGATCAATCTTTTCAATGGT